>NZ_WTKS01000095.1:0-412 GCF_011378625.1 Pseudoalteromonas sp. c7(2019)
ACAATGTATCTATCAGAATTTTATTATCAGCTTTTCCAAATTTTTAAAGAGCAAGAGATGTAAAAACTTCTCAAAATTAAACACACTCTATTCTCAGGCGGTTAATGGCCTGATAAAGAATATTTATTTTTAAGAAGTAAGTGGTGGAGCTAAGCAGGATCGAACTGCTGACCTCCTGCGTGCAAGGCAGGCGCTCTCCCAGCTGAGNATGCTGGTACTTATTGTTTTAACCATCTTCTTAATTAGATAAGAAGTGGTGGGTCTGAGTAGATTTGAACTACCGACCTCACCCTTATCAGGGGTGCGCTCTAACCAGCTGAGCTACAGACCCAAAACAATAAGTGTTGTTCTCTTTACAATAACAATCATCTGTGTGGACACTACGAACAAATAAGTTCTAAATCGTATAAGG
>NZ_WTKS01000096.1:0-409 GCF_011378625.1 Pseudoalteromonas sp. c7(2019)
CAGCGTTCTATCCGGAGATACAAAATAGATTGAACTTGAATTTTTCGGCACTATATCGTCTAAATTACAGTTATCTCCAATAATTAAATAATCAAAATTCCTTGGTAATGTAGGATCCAAAGAAAAAACACTGAGTTCGATAGGAATTTTCAATCGTACTTTTGCATTAATAAAATGCGACACTAGTACTGTTATCATTAATACGCTTAAAAATATCGTAAAAACAACATTACCTAAAAGTAATGAAGTAAACAAAATAACAATTAAACTAAACATTAAAACTTGAATTTTATTTTTCATTAAAAACCTGGGCAAGCAATTGATTCTAGACATAGTTTATAATTCTCATTTAATGAGGAAACGATAGCAATATCTTCTAAAGACAACGAGAAATCAAAAATATCTAAGT
>NZ_WTKS01000097.1:0-202 GCF_011378625.1 Pseudoalteromonas sp. c7(2019)
ATGCGCTAATACTGCGGGACTCTTGAAAATCTTCTCTTGCTAATAATTCATCAACTTTATTTAGAGGCCATTTAATCACTTCTAATGGCTCTGGCTCATCCCCTAATAAACGTTCAGGGTATAAATCATTTGCCATAAATAAAGTCATTTCACCACTAAAGTAGCTTGGTGCCATCACTACTTTTTTTAATTCAGTCAGTTT
>NZ_WTKS01000098.1:0-404 GCF_011378625.1 Pseudoalteromonas sp. c7(2019)
CTAATGCCGATCATTTAAGAATTAGTTAATAGCACTTGAACGATCTTCTAGGTATGTAAGAATCCGAATTCTTTTGTAGAATTCGGATTTTTTTATGCAACTTTCTAATGCTCTCGATATTATTAACAACAGCAAACCTAATGACGTTGAAACACTCGCAGACTTACTCCCTTTATCTCTTATCGAAGAAGCCTATGCACTGACCGAAACCGTTACACTACGAAAAAGAAAACTAACCCTAGAATCGATGGCTTGGTTGTTGATCGGGATGGTTATTTATAATGACAAATCGATGGCCGATGTCGTTAATATGCTCGACATTGTTGACCGCGAGGGTAAGCCATTTGTTGCGCCAAGTGCTTTAACTCAGCGTCGTAAAAACCTAGGTGAAGCCGCCATGAAAG
>NZ_WTKS01000099.1:0-396 GCF_011378625.1 Pseudoalteromonas sp. c7(2019)
TGTCCTTCGTGTAGCGCAGCGCTTCGTGGTTGATTAAGTTCTTTAAAACCAAAAGCAGTTTAACCACGACTACACGAAGGATAGAGAAGGTAAAGCCAAAAAAAGACATTCATTGTTAAACATTTTTTCATGTAGAACTGTGTTGATTACTTAAATTTTGTCCAACAAAAAAGGCTAACCCGTTTTCACAGGTTAGCCTTTTTTATATTGCCGTTTCTATTAAAAGAAACAACAGGAATCAGTATTACTCTTCGTCGTAATCGAAGTCATCATCTTCATCACTTTCTGCTGCTTCTAACGCTAGTGCGCGAGATTCAGCTCTTTTAGCTAAAAATGCTGCATTTGAAGCTTCTTTTGTTGCTGCTGCTTTTTCAGCTAACGCATTACGTTCAGTAC
>NZ_WTKS01000100.1:0-394 GCF_011378625.1 Pseudoalteromonas sp. c7(2019)
GTTAGCACTCAGTGTTACCCAAAATTAGTGGTAAATATTTTATATGGAGATTTATGTCTGAATTAGAAATTAGTAGTTCATCAGTTGAAGAGTTAAAACTAGCTTCTAGAATGTATCGCTTATGTGCTGTTTTCTTCGATGTGTTAATAATTATAGTGGCAAGTATTGCGTTTCTTTATTACACCGATGTTATAAATAGGATAAAAACCACGGGGTTAGTTTCTACATCAGATCTATCCATGATTCTTATTTATAGTTTACTTATATTTATAATATTTCATGCTTATCTACTTTTTAAAAATGGGCAGACTTTTGGTAAATGGATTTTTGATATATCAATTGTAAAAAAAGATGGCACTAAAATACATGGACTGGCCATCATTTTAAAGCGCTC
>NZ_WTKS01000101.1:0-393 GCF_011378625.1 Pseudoalteromonas sp. c7(2019)
TAATCGGGTAGCCGGAGGTCTCTAACCTCCAGCCCCCACACCACCCATCATGCGGGTCCGCAATGGGCGGTTCATCTCCCGTAATGAATATTGATCCAAATATCTCTCAATGACACTAAACCTTGTGACGCTAAATAGTCATTACCTAATGCAATGTTAATTCCTTTTGTTTTCGAGCTTCGACAAGGGCCTTTGCTGGTGATACCACAGGCTATGGCGAGTCGTTCGCTAACACCCAGCTTTATTAAACTGCGTACTTTCGTGCGTGGTTTACGCCATTGCCGCCAGTAGCACATTCTTATCCTACGGCGTATCCAATGATCTAAATCCACCGTTAACTGATAAGCGTTGGCTATTAGGTAATAGTGTCCCCAGCCACGTAAATACTGCGTG
>NZ_WTKS01000102.1:0-393 GCF_011378625.1 Pseudoalteromonas sp. c7(2019)
AACAAATAATTAGATTGCTTAGTAGGAAAAGATAAATTCCCTAAAATTAAGCCACAATTTTTTAATCGTTCACTTTGCCAATATCCAGCATCTTGCAGCGCACGTTTCGTTACATATAAAGACCATTGATGTAAATCATCTAGTTGATTTAAGTCCTGCGCCTTAATGTTCGCAGAGCCTTTGTTTGATAGATATTCGGCTGCATCAAAGTGAAAGTCACGGATATAACCGCCATACAAACAATAATACTTATCGCTTTCGCCCTTCTTACCCAAATATTGTTCAGGCTTAACGCCTAACTCCGCTTCAGTGATAGGTGTGCGGTTATCTTTCTGTTGTAATAACTGCTGCCAAAACTCTTCTGGAGCGCTTGAGCCAGGAAATAAATTAGCG
>NZ_WTKS01000103.1:0-209 GCF_011378625.1 Pseudoalteromonas sp. c7(2019)
AAGTGGCTGAAGCACAATTAAATGTGAACCAAGCTTTATTAGTCGATGCACAACGACAATTAGACAATACGCGTTTAACATTACCCTTTGATGCGCGTATTGCAGCAGTAAATATTGAAATATCACAAGCAGTTTCAATGGGGGAAGTTCTATTTGAAGTCGACAAATTAGGTGTGGTTGAAGTTAAAGCGGAATTGTCATTACAAGAT
>NZ_WTKS01000104.1:0-389 GCF_011378625.1 Pseudoalteromonas sp. c7(2019)
AACGGAAGGTGCTATTTTTGCGTAATTTGCTGCAAACGCATACATTGAGGCAGCAAATAAACAAGCACAAATGGCCCATACACCTTCTTCTCCTAATGTTAACGCTTGTTGCCCGACCAGCACTGAAACACCTAGCATGCCTATTAAGAGACCTATTCCCGCTTTTAATTGTAAACGTTCTTTTTGCCATACACTCGCAATCACAGCACCAAATAATGGAGCCGTAGAGTTAAGTATCGCCAATGTAGATGCATTTAAGGTTTGTGCTGCATACGCGAACATTAAAAAAGGAAAAGCAGTGTTAAAAGAACCAATAATGAAAAAATGTTTAATATTCGCTAAAAATTGTAAGCGCCTACGTAAGTATATGCCCATCAGTAATAAACACA
>NZ_WTKS01000011.1:0-171185 GCF_011378625.1 Pseudoalteromonas sp. c7(2019)
ATTGTACCAACGTTTACGTGCGGTTTTACGCGTTCAAACTTTTCTTTTGCCATCTTAAAAAATTCCTAATAAAGAAATTAAAGCCTGACTCACTATTGAGCCAGACAAGCTAAAATTATATAACAGCGCGAGCTGAAATTATTGTATCTGCAACGTTTTTAGAGGCTTCAGCGTACTTCACAAACTCCATAGAGTATGAGGCACGGCCCTGTGTTGCAGATCGTAAAGCAGTTGCATAACCAAACATTTCAGAAAGAGGAACCTGCGCATTAATTTGCTTAAGTCCACCTAATGCATCTTCCATGCCTTCGATTATGCCGCGGCGACGGTTTAAGTCGCCAACTACATCACCCATATTTGAATCAGGAGTGAGTACTTCAACCTTCATTACTGGCTCTAGTAGTACAGGGTTAGCTTTAAGCGCCCCATCTCTCATTGCCAGTGAACCTGCTATTTTAAATGCCATTTCATTCGAATCTACATCATGGAATGAACCATCATATAAAGTCGCTTTAACGCCAAGTAATGGGTAGCCTGCCAGTACACCTTGAGACATTTGCTCTTGGATACCTTTGTCTACCGCAGGGACGAACTCTTTAGGAACAGAACCACCTACGGTTTCGTTAACGAACTCGTAAATTGGTGACTCATCATCCGTAATATCCATCGGTTCAAGTTTAATCCAAACGTGACCATATTGACCACGACCACCTGACTGACGTATAAACTTCCCTTCAACCTTAACAGTTGAACGAATAGCTTCTCGGTATGAGACCTGCGGCTTACCAACGTTACATTCAACACTGAATTCACGTTTCATACGGTCGACGATGATATCTAGGTGAAGTTCACCCATGCCAGAGATTATAACCTGGCCTGATTCTTCGTCAGTTTGTACTCGAAAAGAAGGGTCTTCAGCAGCTAGTTTACCCAGCGCGATACCCATCTTATCTTGGTCAGCTATAGTGCGAGGCTCAACCGCAATAGAGATTACTGGTTCAGGGAATTCCATACGCTCAAGCGTAATAATAGAATTCGGATCACACAGTGTTTCACCTGTTGTTACGTCTTTAAGACCAATAGCTGCCGCGATGTCGCCTGCGAAAACTTCTTTGATCTCTTCACGAGAGTTTGAATGCATCTGTACGATACGGCCAAGTCGCTCACGCTTACTTTTTACTGGATTATATACCGTGTCACCCTGTTTAACAGTACCAGAGTAAACACGGAAAAAGGTCAAGGTTCCAACAAACGGGTCTGTTGCAATCTTAAAAGCGAGTGCAGCAAACGGCGCCTTATCATTAGCTGGACGTTCTTCCTCAGTACCATTTTCTAAGATACCTTGGATTTGTTTCACTTGCTCTGGTGAGGGCATATATTCAACAACGCAATCAAGCACAGCTTGAACACCTTTGTTTTTAAATGCGCTACCACAAGTAACTGGAACAATCTCATTAGCTAATGTTCGTTGGCGTAAAGCATTTTTAATTTCTGCTTCACTTAACTCTTCACCTTCTAAGTATTTATCCATTAGTTCTTCTGTTGCTTCAGCAGCGCTTTCAACTAAGTGAGAGCGCCATTCTTCAGCTAATTCCAGAAGTTCTGCCGGTATTGCCTCATAAGAGAAAGTCATACCCTGGTCCGCTTCGTTCCAGTTAATCACTTTCATTTTTATAAGGTCAATAACACCTTTAAAGTCGTCCTCAGCGCCTACAGGCAACTGAATTGGAACAGGCGTTGCTCCAAGACGAGATTTCACCTGGCTAACCACAGCTAAGAAGTCAGCGCCCGTGCGATCCATTTTATTTACGAAGATCATTCTCGGAACTTCGTATTTGTTCGCTTGACGCCAAACTGTCTCAGTTTGCGGCTGTACACCAGATGAAGCACAAAGAACAACTACCGCACCATCTAATACGCGTAAAGAACGCTCTACTTCGATAGTGAAATCTACGTGTCCTGGAGTATCAATAATATTGATACGATGGGCGTCAAATTGAGCATCCATCCCTTTCCAAAAACACGTTGTTGCAGCAGAAGTGATTGTGATACCACGCTCTTGTTCCTGCTCCATCCAATCCATAGTTGCAGCGCCATCATGTACTTCACCGATCTTATGAGAAAGACCCGTGTAGAACAGAACACGTTCTGTTGTGGTGGTTTTGCCTGCATCTACGTGAGCGACAATACCTATATTACGATAGCGCTCAAGTGGAGTTGTACGTGCCATATGATCCTCTTAAAGGTTAAAGACAGATTACCAACGGTAATGAGCGAATGCTTTATTCGCTTCAGCCATACGGTGAACGTCTTCACGTTTCTTAACCGCAGTGCCTTTATTATCAGAAGCGTCAACGATTTCTTGAGCTAAACGTAAGCCCATAGATTTTTCGCCACGCTTACGTGCAGCGTCTACTAACCAACGCATACCTAATGCGTTACGACGAACTGGACGTACTTCAACTGGTACTTGATAAGTTGAACCACCAACACGGCGAGATTTAACTTCTACCTGTGGGCGGATGTTATCAAGTGCAGTTTCAAAGATTTCTAGGTGCGACTTGCCTGATTTCTCAGCAGCCACGTCTAGCGCACCATAAACAATTTTTTCAGCAGTAGATTTCTTGCCGTCTAACATCACGATGTTAACGAATTTAGCAAGAAGTTCCGATCCGAACTTAGGATCTGGAAGAATTTTACGTTGACCGATTACGCGTCTTCTAGGCATTTTGTATCTCCGGTTTATTCAGGTTTGCTCTTTCGAGTCAATCACCCAAAACAATAATTATAAATATTTAGTGCTTGGCCTTACTAACGGAAAACAATTAGCCTTTAGGGCGTTTTGCACCGTATTTAGAACGAGCTTGACGACGATCGCTAACGCCTGCACAGTCAAGTGCACCACGAACAGTGTGAAAACGCACACCTGGTAAATCTTTAACACGACCACCACGGATTAGGATTACACTATGCTCTTGAAGGTTATGACCTTCACCGCCAATGTATGAAGTTACTTCGAAACCGTTAGTTAAACGTACACGTGCTACTTTACGTAACGCCGAGTTTGGTTTCTTAGGTGTAGTTGTATATACGCGAGTACATACACCGCGCTTTTGCGGACACGCTTTTAGTGCAGCTGAGTTACTTTTCGTAACCTTGCTACGGCGTGGCTTACGCACTAGCTGGTTAATAGTTGCCATTTAAATAGCTCCTGAAATTAAAATTACTACTGAAAAAAATAAAAAATCCGCCCTTTATTTACGAGCCTGCATTAAGCACACAAGTAAATGGGTGGCGGAATTTTAATGAGCAAAGTTTAACCTGTCAACCTAAACTAACCGCAAGACAGCATATAACTGACTTGCGATCACTTAATCTATTGATTAAGAACAGTTTATTGATTTCCAGACAAATCAGCATTTAGAGCGTCTGTAAGTGCTTGAGTTGCCTCTTCTGCACTTACTGTTTGCTCTTCTACTACTACTTTGCTTTGTTTACGGCGAGCCATACGTTCTTGATGATACGCAAAACCGGTACCGGCTGGGATCAAACGACCCACAATTACGTTTTCTTTAAGACCGCGAAGCTCATCGCTCTTACCATTCACTGCCGCATCTGTAAGAACACGTGTTGTCTCTTGGAAAGACGCTGCAGAGATGAAAGATTCTGTTGCTAGTGATGCTTTTGTGATACCCATTAACTGGATTTCAAACTTAGCTGGTATCTTACCTTGTTTTTCAAGGTCACGGTTTGCGATATTAACGCGCGCCACTTCGATTTGTTCACCGGCTAAGAAGTCAGTATCACCGCCGTGCATAATGGTACATTTACGTAACATTTGACGGATAATTGTTTCAATGTGCTTGTCATTGATCTTAACGCCTTGCAAACGGTAAACCTCTTGCACTTCGTTAACGATATAGTTAGCAACATGAGTCACACCACGTAGGCGTAAGATGTCATGCGGTGATTCAGGACCATCGGCGATAACTTCACCTTTAGACACTTGCTCACCTTCAAACACGTTAAGTTGACGCCATTTAGGAATCATCTCTTCGTAATGATCACCTTCAGCTGGAGTAATAACTAAACGCTTCTTACCTTTAGTCTCTTTACCGAAGCTAATTGTACCAGTTACTTCAGCTAATATAGCTGGTTCTTTTGGCTTACGAGCTTCAAATAAGTCGGCTACGCGTGGTAGACCACCCGTGATATCACGAGTTTTCGAACCTTCTTGCGGAATACGTGCTAACACGTCACCTGGGTTTGCTGTAACGCCGTCAATAACTTCAATCGTCGTGAATGAAGGAAGACGTGTTTCTTGCAGACCGCGCTCTTCACTTTCGATGATAAGCTTTGGTTCTTTCGTATTTACTTTAGCAAGATCTTTTACAACTACACGGGTTAAACCAGTTAGCTCATCAGTCTGTGCTTCAGTATTTGAATCATCGATATCGCTGAACGATACTTTTGATTTATGCTCAAGAACGATTGGGTGACTATGCGGGTCCCAAGTAGCAACGATATCGTTACCTAGAACTTCAGCATTGTCTTGCACTGTTAATACCGCACCGTAAGGTACTTTATAACGCTCTTTCTCACGACCATGACTATCAATGATAGTAATTTCCGTAGAACGAGAGGTAATAACAATCTTACCGTCTGTGTTTAATACGTACTTAGAGTTATGAAGTTTTAATGTACCGTTAGTTTTAACTTGTACATTATTTTCTGCAGACGCTCTAGATGCCGCACCACCGATGTGGAAGGTACGCATTGTTAACTGTGTACCCGGCTCACCAATTGACTGTGCCGCGATAACACCCACTGATTCACCAGCGTTGATGATATGACCACGTGCTAGGTCACGACCATAACAGTTAGCACAAACACCAAAGTCATTATCACAAGTGATAACAGAACGTACACGAACTTCATCTACTGAATGCTCTTCTAAGAGATCACACAGTTTTTCGTCTAGCATGATATTACGTTCAACAAGCACTGTATTAGTACCTGGAATCACAATATCTTCAGCAACAACACGACCTAGAACACGTTCACGAAGTGCTTCTACAACATCACCACCTTCAATAAGCGGTTTCATTGTTAAGCCATCTTCTGTGCCACAGTCATCTTCATTGATTACCAAATCTTGTGCAACGTCTACTAGACGACGCGTTAGGTAACCCGAGTTTGCTGTTTTAAGTGCTGTATCGGCAAGACCTTTACGCGCACCATGCGTTGAGATGAAGTACTGAAGTACGTTTAGACCTTCACGGAAGTTAGCTGTGATTGGAGTCTCGATGATTGAACCATCTGGACGTGCCATTAGACCACGCATACCCGCCAACTGACGAATCTGTGCAGCACTACCACGAGCACCTGAGTCGGCCATCATAAACACTGAGTTAAATGACGGTTGCTCTACTTCTTCACCTTGTGCATTGATAACTGTGTCTTTCGACAAGTTAGACATCATCTCACGTGATAAGTTTTCGTTTACACGTGACCAGATATCGATAACTTTGTTGTACTTTTCACCAGCCGTTACAAGACCTGATTGGAATTGTTGGTTGATTTCAGTAACTTCAGCTTCAGCTGATTCAATTATCTGTGCTTTAACCGGCGGGATAACTAAGTCATCAATACCGATAGAAACACCTGACTTCATTGCATAATGGAAACCGGTGTACATAACTTGGTCAGCAAAGATAACTGTATCTTTAAGACCTAGACGACGGTAACACTCATTCAATAAGCCAGAAATCTGCTTTTTACCTAGCGGCTGGTTGATTGACGCAAACGGCATGCCTTTAGGTAAAATTAGAGACAGAATTGCACGACCAACAGTTGTATCGATAACAGTAATAGTATCTTCTACTACGCCGTCTTCGTTTTTAACTGATTGGCTAATACGTACTTTCACAATTGCGTGAAGGTCTGCATTGCCACTGCGGTATGCTTTTTCTGCTTCTTTTGGATCTTTAAATATCGCGCCTTCGCCTTTAGCGTTAATGCGGTCACGAGTCATGTAATAAAGACCCAATACAACATCCTGTGAAGGAACGATGATTGGCTCACCATTCGCAGGAGATAGAATGTTGTTTGTTGACATCATCAATGCACGAGCTTCAAGCTGCGCTTCGATTGTTAACGGTACGTGTACCGCCATTTGGTCACCATCGAAATCGGCGTTGTACGCCGCACATACTAATGGATGCAAATGAATCGCTTTACCTTCGATAAGCACAGGCTCAAACGCTTGGATACCCAAACGGTGAAGTGTTGGTGCACGGTTAAGTAATACTGGATGTTCACGAATTACTTCGTCAAGTACATCCCATACTTCCGGAACTTCACGTTCAACCATCTTCTTAGCAGCTTTGATTGTCGTAGCCATGCCGCGACGTTCTAATTTGCCATAGATGAATGGTTTGAATAGCTCTAGTGCCATCTTCTTAGGAAGACCACATTGGTGAAGCTTAAGTGTAGGACCAACTGTGATTACAGAACGGCCTGAATAATCCACACGCTTACCAAGTAAGTTCTGACGGAAACGACCTTGCTTACCCTTGATCATATCAGCAAGAGATTTAAGAGGACGTTTGTTAGAACCTGTAATTGCACGACCACGACGACCGTTATCAAGTAGCGCATCTACCGCTTCTTGTAACATGCGTTTTTCGTTACGTACAATAATGTCTGGTGCTGCTAAATCTAGTAGACGCTTAAGACGGTTATTACGGTTAATAACACGACGGTAAAGGTCATTTAGATCAGATGTCGCAAAACGACCACCGTCTAATGGTACTAATGGGCGTAGATCAGGTGGCAATACTGGAAGTACTGTCATGATCATCCACTCAGGGTTATTACCTGATTGGTGGAACGATTCCATTAACTTAAGACGTTTAGTGATTTTTTTACGCTTAGTTTCAGAGTTAATTGTTGGTAACTCTTCACGCATCTCAGCAATTAATTGAGCAAGATCAAGTTCACGAAGCAAGTCTAAAACTGCTTCAGCACCCATCTTAGCTTCAAACTCATCACCGTGCTCTTCTAGTGAATCTAAGTATTCTTCTTCACCTAATAGCTGACCACGCTCAAGCGTTGTCATACCAGGTTCAGTTACTACGAATGATTCGAAGTAAAGAACACGTTCAATATCACGAAGCGTCATATCTAGCATTAAGCCAATACGTGACGGTAATGATTTTAAAAACCATATATGTGCAACTGGGCTCGCAAGGTCGATATGACCCATACGATCGCGTCGCACTTTAGTGAGTGTTACTTCAACGCCACACTTTTCACAGATCACACCACGGTGTTTAAGGCGTTTATATTTACCACATAAACACTCATAATCTTTCACTGGGCCGAAAATACGGGCACAGAATAAGCCATCGCGCTCAGGCTTGAAAGTACGGTAGTTAATAGTCTCAGGTTTCTTTACTTCACCGTATGACCATGAACGAACCATGTCTGGTGAAGCAAGACCAATGCGAATTGCATCGAATTCTTCGGTCTTATTTTGTTGCTTCAGAAACTTAAGTAAGTCTTTCACCTTAGCTCTCCTGTCGGAGTTAATCTTGAGGACGGATAATCTCGTCCCTACATTCTATTCAGCCGTAACAGATGCTGCAGCGTTAACTGCAGCATCTAATTGGCTTAATTTTCTTCCAACTCGATGTTGATACCCAGTGAGCGGATTTCTTTCAACAATACGTTGAACGATTCTGGCATACCTGGTTCCATTTTATGGTTACCATCAACGATGTTTTTATACATCTTAGTACGACCGTTCACGTCATCCGATTTCACTGTTAGCATTTCTTGTAGAGTGTAAGCAGCACCATAAGCTTCAAGTGCCCATACTTCCATCTCACCAAAACGCTGGCCACCGAACTGTGCTTTACCACCCAGCGGCTGCTGAGTAACAAGGCTGTAAGAACCAGTAGAACGTGCGTGCATCTTATCGTCAACCAAGTGGTTAAGTTTAAGCATGTACATGTAACCAACAGTTACTTGACGTTCAAACTGATCGCCAGTACGGCCATCATAAAGTGTAACCTGACCACTACGAGGATAGCCCGCAAGCTCAAGCATGTCTTTGATTTCGCTTTCTTTCGCGCCATCAAATGCAGGAGTAGCTATTGGTAAACCACCTTTTAAGTTTTCAGCTAGACGACGAATTTCGTCATCAGTGAAGCTAGCAATATCTACAACTTGGCGAGATTCGCCAATTTCGTATGCTTGCTTGATGAAGTCACGTAGCTCATGAAGCTCACGTTGCTCTTTCATCATCTCTTCAATACGTTCACCGATACCACGTGCAGCAAGACCCATATGTGTTTCAAGGATCTGACCGATGTTCATACGTGATGGTACACCTAGTGGATTCAATACGATATCTACCGTACGACCTTTGTCATCGTAAGGCATATCTTCTACTGGTACGATAGTCGAGATAACACCTTTGTTACCATGACGACCCGCCATTTTATCACCCGGTTGGATACGACGTTTAACAGCTAGGTATACTTTAACAATCTTAAGTACGCCTGGTGCTAAGTCATCACCTTGGGTAATTTTACGACGTTTGTTTTCAAACTTCTTATCGTATTCAGCTTTAAGTTCATCGTACTGTGCAGCTAGTTGCTCAAGCTCAGCTTGCTTGTCTTCTTCAGCAAGGCTTTGCGTAAGTACTTTTTCAGCATTTAGAGATGCAAGTTTATCTTCATCAAAACCAGCAGCTATAAGTAGCTTACGTGCACGGTCTAAAACGCCAGCTTCTAAAATACGGAACTCTTCGTTGAAGTCTTTCTTCGCTTCGCGAAGCTGCATGTCTTCAACTTCTAATGCGCGTTTATCTTTTTCAACACCATCACGGGTGAAAACTTGCACGTCAATTACAGTACCAGTTACAGAATTTGGTACACGTAAAGAGCTGTCTTTAACGTCAGACGCTTTTTCGCCGAAGATAGCACGCAGTAGCTTCTCTTCAGGTGTAAGCTGTGTCTCGCCTTTAGGAGTCACTTTACCTACTAGGATATCGCCGCCTTTAACTTCAGCACCAATATATACAACGCCTGATTCATCAAGCTTGCCTAGCGCAGACTCACCCACATTCGGGATATCTGCAGTGATCTCTTCTGGACCTAATTTAGTATCACGGGCAACACACTGTAGTTCTTGAATATGGATAGTCGTTAGACGATCTTCTTCAACTACGCGCTCTGATAACAAGATTGAATCTTCGAAGTTATAACCATTCCATGGCATGAATGCCACGCGAAGGTTTTGACCAAGGGCTAAGTCACCTAAGTCAGTCGAAGGACCATCTGCTAACACGTCACCACGAGTAACCGGTTCGCCAACCATACAAGTTGGTTTTTGGTTAATACATGTATTTTGGTTTGAACGTGTGTATTTGGTTAAGTTGTAGATGTCGATGCCCGCTTCACCAGGAATGCGTTCTTCTTCATGTACATTTACAACGATGCGACTTGCGTCAGCATACATTACTTCACCACCACGTTTAGCAACGATAGTTACACCAGAATCTTTCGCTAGTGTTAACTCAATACCAGTACCTACTAACGGCTTATCCGCTTTCAATGTTGGTACTGCTTGACGTTGCATGTTTGAACCCATCAATGCACGGTTAGCATCATCGTGTTCTAGGAACGGGATAAGTGCTGCCGCTACAGAGATCACCTGTTGTGGTGATACATCCATATACTGCTGGTCCATGCGACCCATAAAGGTAGATTCACCTTTGTGACGACATGGGATAAGTTCATCAACAAACTCATTGGTTTCAGTTAAGTTTGAGTTCGCCTGTGCGATAACAAACTGACCTTCTTCAATGGCTGATAAATAATCAACTTCATCAGTTACAACACCGTCTACCACTTTGCGGTAAGGTGTTTCTAAGAAACCGTAGTCATTTGTACGTGCGTACGTAGACAACGAGTTAATTAGACCGATATTTGGACCCTCAGGAGTCTCGATTGGACATACGCGACCATAGTGAGTTACGTGAACGTCACGTACTTCAAAGCCTGCGCGTTCACGAGTTAGACCGCCCGGACCTAATGCAGAGATACGACGTTTATGCGTAACTTCTGATAGTGGGTTATTTTGGTCCATAAACTGTGATAACTGAGACGAGCCGAAGAACTCTTTAACCGCTGCCGAAATAGGCTTAGCGTTAATAAGATCTTGTGGCATTATCGCGTCAAGGTCACCTAAGCTTAAACGCTCACGTACAGCACGTTCAACACGTACTAGACCAACACGGAATTGGTTCTCAGCCATTTCGCCAACACTACGTATACGACGGTTGCCTAAGTGATCGATATCATCAACATCGCCTTGACCGTTACGAATAGCAATTAATACTTTCATAACAGACACGATGTCTTCTTTGCTTAATGTGCCAGGGCCTGTGTCTGTATCGTAACCAACACGGCTATTGAACTTCATACGACCTACAGTAGATAAGTCATAACGTTCTTCAGAGAAGAACAAGTTCTGGAATAAGGCTTCAGCCGCGTCTTTCGTCGGTGGCTCGCCTGGGCGCATCATGCGGTAAATTTCTACTAGTGCTTCTAAACGGCTGCTTGCAGAGTCAATGTTCAAAGTATTTGACATGTAAGCACCGCTGTCCACTTCATTGATATATAACGTATCAATTTTAGTGTAACCGGCTTTAACCAATTCAGCCATTAGCTCTAGAGTTAGCTCGTCATTTGCATTTGCAATAACTTCACCAGTTGACTCATCAACATAGTTTTTAGCTACAATACGGCCAATGATGTACTCATGTGGTACTTCTAATTGCTTAATGCCTTTCTTCTCGATGCTCTTGATGTGGCGAGCCGTAACACGACGACCTCTTTCAACAAATACTTCACCGTCTTCGCTCTTGATATCAAAAGCGGCAGTTTCACCACGTAAACGCGAAGGTACAAGTTCCATAAGAACTTTACCATTCGTTACTTCAAACGTAGTGTTATCGAAGAACATATCTAGGATTTGTTCGCTAGAATACTCTAGTGCACGTAGGATGATAGACGCCGGTAATTTACGACGACGGTCAATACGTACATATAAGTTATCTTTTGCATCAAATTCGAAGTCTAACCATGAACCACGGTAAGGTATAACGCGTGCGTTATATAATACTTTACCCGATGAATGGGTTTTACCGCGGTCGTTATCAAAGAATACACCAGGGCTACGGTGTAGCTGAGAAACGATAACACGCTCTGTACCATTGATTACAAAAGTACCGGTATCTGTCATGAGCGGAATTTCGCCCATGTAAACTTCTTGCTCTTTAATGTCTTTAACTGTGCCTGGTGCTTCTTTGTCCATAACAACAAGACGCAGTTTCACGCGAAGTGGAGCAGAATAAGTCACACCGCGAATTTGACATTCTTTTACATCGAAAACTGGCTCACCAATACGGTAACTTACGTATTGAAGCTCAGAATTTCCCGAGTAGCTTTTAATAGGGAACACAGAACGGAAGGCAGCTTCCAAACCATGATCGCCATCAGCGTCCGGCACTAAGAATTTTTTAAACGATTCTAACTGTGTAGACAGTAAAAAAGGTATATCCAAAACTTGTGGACGTTTACCAAAATCCTTACGGATACGTTTCTTTTCAGAATAAGAGTAAGCCATGGGGTTCCTCAGCTTGCTGATCTTTGACCCGACCTGTTCTTGTAAGAACAGACTTAACTGGCAGCTATGCCAAGATTTTACAACATTTAACTGTTGTTCTAATTAGATCCCACTTTAACACTAGCAAACTATAAAGCGTTGAAAGTAAAGAAAAAATCAGATTTTATTTGAACTAAAAGAGTGCATCACTCTATAGCGCAAAAAGGCCGGTGATTAAATAATCACCAGCCCTTGCCTGATTTCTCAGGCAGCGAACTTAGCAAAAGCTAAATTACTTAACCTCAACTTCAGCACCAGCTTCAGTAAGATCTTTTGCAAGTGCTTCAGCTTCTTCTTTAGATACACCTTCTTTAACAGGTGTAGGAGCAGCTTCAACAAGAGCTTTCGCTTCTTTAAGGCCAAGGCCAGTTGCGCTACGAACAGCTTTGATTGCAGAAACCTTATTAGCGCCAGCGCCAGTAAGGATTACGTCAAATTCTGTTTTCTCTTCAGCAGCTTCAGCAGCTGGACCAGCTACCATTGCAGCTGCAGCAGTTACGCCGAATTTTTCTTCCATTGCTTCGATAAGAGCAACAACGTCCATTACTGACATTTCAGCAATTGCGTCAAGGATTTGGTCTTTAGATACAGACATTACAAATTTCCTAATAATTAACGGACATTACGTCCAAATAAATTTTACACCGAAAGTGAGATTAAACAGCTTAAAATTAAGCAGCTTGCTCTTCTTTCTGTACACGTACTGCTTCAATTGTTTTACACAATTTGCCAGCAGACGCTTCTTTCATAGCACTCATTAAGCGTGCAACAGCTTCGTCGTATGTAGGTAATGTAGCAAGCATTGCTGCATCAACAACATTTCCTTCAAAAGCGGCCGTTTTAAGCTCGAATTTCTCATTCTTTTTCGCGAAATCTGAAAAGATACGCGCAGCAGCACCTGGGTGCTCTGATGAGAAAGCGATTAAGCTTGGACCAACAAATGAATCAGAAAGACACTCAAAATCTGTTCCTTCAAGAGCACGTTTTGCTAAAGTGTTACGGACAACTTTCATCCAAACACCATTTGCACGAGCTTCTTTACGAAGGGCAGTAATTGCGCCAACTGTTACACCACGAGAATCTGCAACAACTGCAGATAGAGCACCATTGGCTGCTTCGTTGACTTCAGCAACTATTGCTTTTTTGCCTTGAAGATTTAAAGCCATGGGTGTTACTCCTGGTTTAATGGGGATACCGATTATCGGATTCCCCTGTTCTACTCTTCCCTACCAAACAAGGTAGAGATGCTTTTTACGGCGAGAGCCAGAAGGATTAGGAAAAATCTATCTGGGGTCTACACCGTCTACGTAGGTGAATATTAAGGCCGAAGCCACCTACGGTCTTGGACGGAAGCCCAATTTATCGTTAACCCCGAAGGCTTAACGAAATTATGGACTTCAACCCGAATTCTTTACTTTGCCAATTAATAAATTAATCAACAAAATGGCGCGAAATTATAGTACAAATTTCACGCCATGTAAACACTGATTAAGCTACAGTTGTGCTTAAAGTGTTTTGGTCAACAGAAACGCCTGCGCCCATTGTTGTAGAGATAGTTACTTTCTTCAAGTAAACACCTTTAGCTTGAGAAGGTTTAGCCTTCTTAAGCGCAACAATTAGAGACTCAAGGTTTTGTTGTAATTGCTCTGCAGTGAAATCAACCTTACCAATAGTAGTATGGATGATGCCATTTTTGTCATTACGGTAACGTACTTGACCTGCTTTAGCATTTTTAACTGCTTCTGCAACGTTAGGCGTTACAGTACCAGTTTTAGGGTTTGGCATTAGACCACGTGGGCCTAAGATTTGACCTAGTTGACCAACAACACGCATAGCGTCTGGTGATGCAACAACAACGTCAAAGTTCATCTCGCCTTTTTTAACTAGTTCAGCAAGATCTTCCATGCCTACTAATTCAGCACCGGCTTCTTTTGCAGCTTCTGCATTAGCGCCTTGTGTGAATACAGCAACACGAACGTCACGACCAGTACCGTTAGGTAGTACAGTAGCACCACGAACGTTTTGATCAGATTTACGAGCATCGATACCAAGGTTAACGGCAACGTCAACACTTTCTACGAATTTAGCTGTCGCTAACTCTTTTAAAAGAGCAACTGCTTCATTGATCTCGTAATCTTTTGTTACTTCCACTTTTTCGCGGATAGTACGCATACGTTTAGTTAATTTAGCCATTTCTTAGTCCTCTACGTTCAAGCCCATCGCACGCGCAGAACCTGCGATAGTGCGAACCGCTGCGTCCATATCGGCAGCTGTAAGGTCAGTTCGTTTTGTCTCAACAATTTCTTCAAGTTGAGCACGAGTTACTGTGCCTACTTTATCAGTGTTAGGACGGCCTGAGCCTGACTTGATACCAGCAGCTTTCTTAAGTAAGTAAGCAGCAGGTGGCGTTTTCATGTCGAACGTAAATGAACGGTCACCGTAAACAGAGATCACTACAGGAACTGGAGCGCCTTTTTCGATAGACTCTGTACGTGCGTTAAACGCTTTACAGAATTCCATGATGTTTACACCGTGTTGACCTAGTGCAGGACCTACTGGAGGACTAGGATTAGCCATACCAGCGGCAACTTGTAGCTTGATTAGAGCTTCAACTTTTTTAGCCATTATAAATACCTCATTTGGTGGGTCTCAGCCTTGTGCGCGCGAGGACGCGTACTCTAACGGCTTCCCAGTTTAAAAATTGGTTTCGTACTTTTTGCACAGTAAAAATAAATTTTACCTTAATACAAAAAGGCCGCTGATTATAAGTTAATCAGCGGCCTTTTTCAAGCTTCATGCCAAAATTTAAATAAAAATTAGCGAAGCTTTTTTAATCAATTACTTATCTTGCTCAACTTGACCGAATTCAAGCTCAACTGGCGTAGAACGACCAAAAATAAGTACAGATACTTTTACGCGGCTCTTTTCGTAGTCAACTTCTTCAACTACACCACTGAAATCTGCAAATGGTCCGTCTGTAACGCGAACAACTTCACCTGGTTCAAATAATGTAGCAGGTTTAGGTGCTTCAGCATTTTCTTGAAGGCGATTAAGAATGCGTTCTGCTTCTTTAGGAGTTATTGGAGCAGGACGATCAGACGTTCCACCAATAAAGCCCATTACACGTTCAGTGCTGTTCACTAAGTGCCAGCTTGCGTCATTCATATCCATTTGTACTAATACATAACCTGGGAAGAATTTACGCTCAGATTTACGCTTTTGGCCAGCGCGCATCTCAACAACTTCTTCAGTTGGTACTAGTATCTCACCAAAGCTCGATTCAAGACCTTCGATTTTAATGTGTTCAGTTAACGTTTGAGCTACACGCTTTTCGTAACCAGAAAAGGCTTGTACTACATACCAACGTAACTTAATTTCTTTGTTCTCGTTCTCATCCGACATGGGATCAGATCTCCAATCCAGTTAAAAAGCCTACAGCGCGGAATAAAATGCCATCTAATCCCCAAAGGATAAGTGCCATAATCACTGTTGCAACCATTACAATTAATGTCGTGTGGGTAGTTTCTTGGCGCGTTGGCCAAATAACTTTGCGTACTTCAATTCGAGCTTCTTTAGCGAAAGCAAGAAAGTTACGTCCCTTAAATGTTTGCGAGGCAATTGCTAATCCGGCCGCTATTGCAACAACAACGCCGATAGCACGTAGTAGTACAGATTGATCTGCATACATGTGATTACCAACAACTGCGCCTGCAAGTAGCGCGATTGCTACTAACCACTTTACTGACTCCATCGCACTTGATGGTGTTTCTACATTCGTGCTCATAATATTATTACCTTAACTACAGACACAACAACCCTACACTACGGTAAGGTTAATCCATTAAAATCTAAACTTAAAAACAGACTTAATTTAAACCGGTTTTTAATCTCAGACTACTCAAACCACAAGTAAAACTGGCAGGGGCGGAGAGATTCGAACTCCCAACCATCGGTTTTGGAGACCGCTGTTCTACCAATTGGAACTACGCCCCTGCAAAGTGGATGCCTATTATACTTACGCAGTCCATTAACACAAGCCTAAAAGATACCCACATTGGAAAATCTCGGCATTGCATTAAAAAATCAATCTTAACATTGATTAAAAAGCAGTTTATGATTGTCAAAATTATAGGGACTCACAATTAGATGGGAAGTCTGTGAAAGCAATAAAAACAATCATAAGATATAAAATTATTAGCTTTTTATTATTATTTCATATTAGTTCTTATGCTCTGCCATTGTATTTAGATACATATACAAATGAACAAGGTTTATCACAAAATTCAATCACCTGCAGTACCACTGATGAAAAAGGGTTTCATTGGTTTGCTACCCAAGGTGGCTTAAACCGATTTGATGGGTATGAATTTAAGCACTATAAATTCAATCCTTCACACCCTAGTATTTCGGGGAATTGGATTACAGACTGCCTGAATTTAGGAAACGACCACATTTGGTTTGCTACAACAAGTAATGGGCTCAACTTATTAAATACTGAAACAGGAAGTTTTAGTGTTTTTAACCAGTATTCAACCCCTCCTATTACAAACGAACGTATTTCATCAATTTCTTCTAATTCGCCACAAATCATTTGGATTGGTCACGATAAAGGGCAACTTACTCGTTTAGATACATACACAGGTACTACCGAATTATTTTCTTATCAGGGCACGAATCACTTAAATGTTGTTTTTAAGGATGTGCTTTTTGATGATCAAAAAAACCTTTGGTTAGCAAGTAGTATCGGGCTGATTAAGTTCGATACACAAACACATCAGTTCGAACATATACCTAATAGCCCTGAACAGCTCTGGCAATTAAAAAAAGCAGCAAACGGCAAATTTATTATAGGAGGTAAGACTGGTCTAAGTGTTTTTGACTCAAACACACTCGCATTTTATAACTTTGAGCAACTCAAAAATGTTTGGGTCACAGATATACTTTTTGATGATGAAAAAAAATTATGGGTAAGCACTTATGGTCATGGTCTTTATTACCAAGCTACAGATAATTTATTAAGTAGCGAGTTTCATCAACTTACTCACTCTCCAGATTTAAAACATGGCTTAGCTAACGATCACCTATTGTCACTTTACCAAGACCCTCAAGGCATTATTTGGATTGGTACAGACGGCTATGGATTACATCGCTATGATAAAAGGCAGGCTCAGTTTGGTCATCAAAAACATCAAAGCAATAACCCAGCTTCTATCTCGAATGACTTTGTAAGAGCAATACTCAAAGACAGTAACAACTTACTTTGGGTGGGTACGCGCGACGGACTTAACAAACAAACTGACACAGGATTTAAACGCTATAAAACAGATAAAAATCAAGATATAGGCTTAACTAATAACAATATATTTAGTCTTTATGAAGATGCCAATAAACGCGTATGGATAGGCACATACGGAGGTGGTTTACTGCTTTACAACCCAATTAATGATAACTTTTCGGCTTTTACTGTGCAAAGCCATCAACTCAGTAGTAACCGTATTTATGCAATCGAAGGTGATCTAAGTGGTAATTTATGGCTGGGCAGTAACGAAGGCTTAACGCGATTTAATCCCGATACTTTACAGGTTACAAATTTTAAATACAGCGCAGGTAAAAATAGTATCTCAAATAATACTGTTTTTAGTATTACTTATGACAGCGACAACAACGCTATATGGGCAGGAACCCGCGCAGGGTTAAATAAACTTTCTTTACATGATGAAACATTCACCCATTACCAAAGCGATCTTAAAAAGCCTAATAGTTTAACGCATGACATGGTTACATCCTTGCATTTACAAGATAAAAACACTTTATGGGTAGGTACTTTTGGCGGGCTCAATAAGTTAAATATCCAAACAAACAAAGTAATAAACATTACAGAGTTTGATGGCTTACTTAACGATAATATTTTTGCAATTAAACAAGATAGCAGCGGTTACTTGTGGCTAAGCAGCAACCAAGGCCTAACCCGTTACGCTCCTCAAACCCAACAAATGCAGCATTTTTTACCCGCAAACGGTATACAGCATCATTCTTTTATTTTAGGTGCCGCTTTTCAAGCAGATGACGGCGAGCTATTTTTTGGTGGTATTAACGGTTTTAATCAATTTGATCCGTTAAAACTAACCCTAGCAACTCAACCCCCAGAACCCGTTATTACAGACTTACTTATTTATAA
Source organism: Pseudoalteromonas sp. c7(2019) (assembly GCF_011378625.1). Classification (NCBI taxonomy): domain Bacteria; kingdom Pseudomonadati; phylum Pseudomonadota; class Gammaproteobacteria; order Alteromonadales; family Pseudoalteromonadaceae; genus Pseudoalteromonas; species Pseudoalteromonas sp. c7(2019). Next base: position 17,918 of record NZ_WTKS01000011.1, read on the forward strand.
CCAGTCAGTCGCGACGCAGCAATATATAAAAAACAAGACCCAAACGGCTAAGCTTATAAGCTATACAGACAGACTCTTTTTTAAAGAAGAAGATGGTGTTATCGGCTTTAAATTTTCTGCTTTAAACAGTGCAGAGCCCCCTTCTCAATACCAATATGCTTACAAGTTAGCTGGGTTAGATAAGCAGTTTTTATACGCAAACAAAAACCAGAGGCAAGTTAGTTATTCTCAACTTCCCGCTGGAAGCTATCACTTTATTGTAAAAGTTAAAGATCAATACGGTCAATGGAGTGATGATAAAACAATGGTTGCGCTTAAAGTTACTCCACCTTGGTGGAAGAACAATGTTGCCTATGTCACTTACATCATTATCGTATTATTTATAATGTGGTTAATTATAACAGCAAGGTATAGAGCTAACGTTGCAGAGCAAGCAAACTTAAAAGAGAAAGAACTTAGCAACTTAAAAACCCAACTATTAGATAATGTTAGCCATGAACTTAAAACACCATTGAGCTTAATATTAGCGCCACTTGAGAGTTTACAAAAAAGCCATAAGGATTCAGACACCCAACAAAAACTAGCGATGATTCAACGTAATAGCTATAAGCTATTGGATCAAATAAACCAACTTTTACAGCTCAGTCAGCGCCCAAGCACAGCAGTGAAACACGTCACACCCTATGCTATAAAGCCGGTAGTTGAACAATTAATTGAAGATTTCACCCCTTTATTTAAACAAAAAAATATTACGTTCGAGTTTGAAGATTTAACACAAAAAACTATTCCCATTAAATTAGAGCTAAATCATACAATTTCTATTATCAGTAACTTATTGAGTAACGCCCAAAAATACACTCCAAACACTGGCAAAGTATTACTTCAGCTATTAACTCAAAAACAAAAATTAATCATCACAGTCTCAGATACTGGTGTTGGTATAGATAAAGAGCACCTTGAGACCATTTTTCAACGATTTACACGCATAGATACGAGTAATCAAAGCGGTAGCGGTATTGGCTTAGCGCTGGTGAAGCAGCTAGTTGAGCAATATGGAGGAACTATTGAACTTAAAAGTGAATTAAATAAAGGAAGTTGTTTTACTGTTTCACTCCCAATAAATCAAATAGACGAAACCTCTAACCTTACTGCTCTTGCTGTATCTAAAAGCAATAATTTATGTGTAGTAAAAAGTAATAAGATTCTTATTATTGAAGACAACGATGAAATGCGTGATTTAATAATGTCACTATTTATTAGTAGCTTCACGTGTATAAGTGCAGCTAACGGAGAGCTAGGTTTAGCTTTATGTAAAAACGAAATGCCTGACTTGGTAATAAGTGATGTAATGATGCCTGTTATGGATGGCTATCAGTTTATTAAAGCACTGCGCAGCGACACGGCTATTAGCCATATTCCGGTGTTATTACTTTCAGCAAAGGCAGATACGCATAGTAAATTAAAGGGCCTAGACTTACTTGCTGATGACTATTTGAGTAAACCTTTTGAGCCGCAGCTGTTACTCAGCCGCGTTCAAGGGTTATTAACGATTAGAGAAGTACTTAATCAACATTTAAAACAACAACTACCTGCTTTATCACAAACAACCCAGCTCGACCCACAAATGGCGCAAAGTAAAGATTATGTATTTACCGAGCGTGTAAAAACGACAGTAAAAGAGCATTACCAAGACGAAGCATTTAGCGTGGAAGAATTTGCAGCTGCGCTTTATCTTAGCCCTCGCGCTTTACAATTAAAAATGAAAGCCTTGTACAACCTAACACCAAGCGATTACATTCGAAATATTCGTTTAGAATTTGCACAAGAGCTTTTAAAAAATAGTGAGCTTGCAATTGGTCTAGTAGCACAGCAAGTTGGCTTTAATTCACAAAGCTACTTTGCCCGGTGCTTTAAAGCAAAATATGATATGTCCCCAAAACAGTTTCGTGAACAATCCAGATAAATTTCGCCTGTGTGACTAAATGTTTCGCACCAGTACTATTATTAACCTACTGATTTAACTAAATTAACATGAATTTAAATATTAAAGGAAATGCACCATATTTCCCTTGAGCGTATTAATTAAGGACAGTCATATGTTAAAAGCACCACAAAAACTATTATTAACGGCACTATTAACTACCACTCTGAGCGCTTGTCAAAGCACCTCCACAAATGTTACGTCAGGTCAAAATTCACCAGACATAAACACTGTCGCCCAAGAACAATACAATGGGCCTAAAGCTCGTATTGCTGTTGCACGCTTTACCGACAAATCAAACAACTCAAAATGGTGGCGTAAAGAAATAGGCGACGGTATGGCTGATCAATTAACTACGGCACTCGTATCAACAAATCGCTTTATTGTTTTAGAGCGCCAAGCGCTTGATGCTGTTTTATCAGAACAAGACCTAGCAGCCTCAGGTCGCGTTAGTGCATCATCGGGTGCCGCTTATGGTGAGATTGAAGGCGCTGAAATAGTCGTTATTGCAGCGGTAACTGAATTTGATGACGATAGCTCTGGTGCAAGTGTTGGCAGTGGCGGCTTTATGGGCGATGTATTTAGCTCTGTATCAGCTGGTTTTTCAGGTTCTCATATGGCAATTGACCTTCGTCTAATAGATACACGCACATCACGAATTTTAGCAGCAACAAGTGTTGAAGGGGGCAGTAAAGATTTTGACTTTACTGGAGCCGCAACTAACTTTGGTGGCGCACTTGTTGGCGGTAATATTAGTGGATGGTCTGATACCCCTAAAGAAAAAGCCCTTCGTGAAGTTATTATTAAAGCGGTTGAGTTTTTAGAAACTAAAATTCCAGATACTTACTATCGCTATAACAGTAATAACACTTTAGCATCGGGTTACACTGCGCCGCCACCGGCAGCTGTACAAGCAAAAACAGCCAGCAAGAGCGCTGTAACAGTTGATGTACCCACTCATAGAATGCCACATTATGAAAAGATGGATTTAGCAATGTCGCGCCTAAGCTTGGTATGTTTGGGTTACCTAAGAAACCAGCCTGATTACGAAGAATTTGAAACACAGGATGTTGAGTACGATCGTAAAACAGTTATCGCACTTCGTGAGTACCAGCAAGACAAAAAACTAAAGGTAACGGGTTTAGCTGATGAAACAACTAAAAAGTCACTTGATGATAGTGGTTGTATTGCTAAAACGAACAAATCAAGCCTCGAAAGTATAGGCAACATGTTCAAGTTTAATTAATAAATATTAGCTTTAAGTTTAAAATGAAAAACGGCTGTTACTTAGAGCCGTTTTTCAATCTATACGTAATAACTCACCACGATAAAAATCACACACTAACCAAATTTGCTCAAATTGATAGGTTCTTGGAAAGTTAAGGTCATTGATCACAGCTTCAAAGTCAGCTTTGTGCCAAATAGTACTGGCGTTACGAATAACAAGCCAAGTACGCTCTGAATAATAACGTTTTTTCGCTTTTTGTTTCAGCAACCGCTCTAATGCAGCCCGCAATCTGTGTTCACTTGGCTTTTGTGCCATATCTGCCAAATCTCGTTGCATTTGCATTGACAACGATCGTCCTAAAACAGCCATCGCTTCTGTTTCGCTGGCATATAAATGAGCAATTTCTATATCAAGCTGTTCACTCTCTTGATAACAACTAACGTCAGGTTTATTAGGCTCATTATGCCAAATGTTGCGCATATGAACACCCAACTGCTGCTCATAGCAACGTAAAAACAATTTAGCAGCATCATGCTCTAACTGACGTTTTTCCTCATCACTGCTGCGTTTCATTCAACACCTTGTAAACATCATTCAGCAAGCTTGAAGCACCAAACCTAAATGTATTTGCTTGTAAATAATCATCACCCATTATTGCGCGTGCTAGCGCTAAATAATGACTGACATCGGCAACAGTTTTAACACCACCGGCAGCTTTAAAGCCCACACGTTTATCCGAGTTTTTAATGGCTGTTAGCATAATTTTTGTTGATTCAAGGGTTGCATTAATGGCCACTTTACCCGTACTGGTTTTTACAAAATCGGCATCACCTTCAATTGCCAATTGAGTAGCCTGCGTTATAAGTGCTTCAGTTTTAAGCTCACCGCTTTCTATTATTACTTTTAGCTGGGCGCGCGACCCACATGCTTTTTTACTTTCGCTTACATAGCTAAGTACTGTTTGAACATCGCACGCTATGAGTTTTTTGTAAGGAATAACCAAATCAATTTCGTCAGCGCCGCGCTCTATTGCAATAAGTGTTTCGTTAATTACATCACTCAGTGGCGCATCACCTGTTGGAAAGTTAGTGACCGTTGCAACTTTTACGTGGTTAAGCTCACGTGCTGCGAGTGCTATTTTTGCATCATCAACAAAGTCGCTATAAACACATACTGCGGCAGGCGTGCCCAGCGTCGGGTTTATACTATCAACAAGCGCTTGAATGCTTTTGGTGGTATCGCTGGTGTTTAAGCTTGTTAAATCCATCAGTGCGACTGCTAATGCGGCATCTTTTTGGTGTTGTGTCATTAGAGCTCCGTTGCTTATGTAATACCAATTTTATTAAAAACATAATCATTTTAGCGTATTAAATAACTCACTAACTACGTTAAAAATTATTTATATAGAACAACTATGTATCATAATTTTAGCCTTGTTATTGAGCTATTTTCTCGTCGCTATAATAGATCACTAAATTAATGCAATTGGTATAAGTACAGAATAGAATATGCTTCCATATTAACAAATTAAACCAAACTCGCTATAGCTCATAACCAAACACTATAAGCTGTTTATTTTACTTGTAACTCGGCGCAATCCCTTGTTAACTAACTCTTAGGCCTAAAAAGCCCACCTATTATAACTTTTGGTTATATCAACTTGGTTTTAATTATTTTTTACTTATTGATAGCCGCTATATTCTGCTTATCAGAATAAAGCGTTTTCTTATATTTGAATTTGTTTAGGGGTCTTATTAACGTGCAGTATTTACCTATCTTTACCAAACTCGACAACAAACCAGTATTGGTTGTTGGCGGTGGAGAGGTCGCATTACGCAAATGTCGCGCGTTTTTAAAAGCGAGAGCGAGCGTTACTTTAGTAGCGCCTTGGTTTTGCGACGAACTAAAAGAGCATGCGCATAATAATGAAGTAACGCTTATTGATGCTTATTTTGATGAGTCGCATCTCGATGGCAAAATGCTTGTTATTGCAGCAACCGACCGCGATGAAGTAAACAACAACGTATTTGAACTTGCCAATGCCCGCAATTTATTTGTAAACGTGGTTGATGACCAACCTAAATGTACGTTTATATTCCCATCCATTGTTGACCGCGACCCAATTACGATTGCTATATCAAGTGCAGGCACAGCGCCGGTACTTGCACGTCGCTTACGCGAAAAGCTCGAAACCCTTATTCCGCATCATATTGGGCCACTTGCAACACTTGTAGGCGGCTTTAGAGACAAAGTAAAAAAACGCTTTAAACATTTTTCAGACCGCCGCCAATTTTGGGAAGGCGTGTTCGACTCATCTGTCGTGAGTAAAGTGCAAACCGGTGATACTCAAGCCGCACAGCAGCAATTAGAGCAAATGCTAGATGCAAAAGCAGAACCTGAAGGCGAAGTATATGTAGTAGGTGCAGGCCCAGGCGATCCAGAGCTTTTAACACTCAAAGCACTGCAACTTATGCAACAAGCCGATGTGGTTGTATACGACTTTTTAGTGTCTGACGAAATTATGGAATTAGTGCGTCGTGATGCTGACCTTATTTGTGTAGGCAAACGTTTAGGCGATCATAGTGTTGTTCAAGACGACACCAACCAAATGCTGGTCGACCTTGCTAAACAAGGCAAAAAAGTGTGCCGCATTAAAGGTGGCGATCCGTTTATTTATGGCCGTGGTGGCGAAGAAGTACAAGTACTGGCTGCTAACAACGTAAATTATCAAATTGTACCGGGTATTACAGCCGCTGCAGGTTGTAGTGCTTATGCGGGTATTCCACTTACGCATCGTGACCACGCACAAGCCATTCAATTTGTAACTGGCCACTGTAAAAAAGACGGCCAAGAACTTGATTGGCAATCGCTGGCAAAAGCAAATCAAACGCTTGCTATTTACATGGGCGTAATTAAATCGCCGCACATACAAAGCGAGCTTTTAAAACATGGCCGTAAAGCCGACACACCTGTTGCCATTATCGAAAACGGTACACGCAAAAATCAGCGTGTAGTAACAGGCCAATTAGGCGAACTTGCCGACTTAATTGAACGCAACAGCATTATATCGCCTGCGCTACTCATTATTGGTGAAGTAGCCGCCCTGCACTCGCAACTAGCGTGGTTTGGGAAAAACGAGCAAACAAGCAGCTTTGCACAGCCGCTAACAGATGTATCAAATACATAACCGAATTTTAAATTTGTAACTTTTAATCATTTTAGTAGGACGACTAACAATGGCTTTAACTCACCTTCAGCAACTTGAAGCTGAAAGTATCAAAATCATGCGCGAAGTCGCCGCTGAGTTTGAGAACCCAGTAATGCTTTACTCTATTGGTAAAGATTCGTCGGTACTTTTGCACTTAGCGCGTAAAGCATTTTACCCTGCAAAAATTCCGTTTCCGTTATTGCACGTAGACACCAATTGGAAGTTTCGTGAAATGATTGAGTTTCGCGACCGTATAGCTAAAGAATACGGTTTTGACCTACTGGTACACAAAAATCCAGAAGGCATTGAAATGGGTGTAGGCCCGTTTACGCATGGCTCGGGTAAACATACCGACATAATGAAAACCCAAGGCTTAAAGCAAGCACTTAACAAATATGGTTTTGATGCTGCATTTGGTGGCGCACGCCGCGACGAAGAAAAGTCACGCGCAAAAGAGCGTGTTTACTCGTTCCGCGACAAACACCACCGTTGGGACCCTAAAAACCAACGTCCTGAGCTTTGGAACACTTATAACAGCCAAGTTAATCCGGGAGAAAGCATTCGTGTTTTCCCGTTATCTAACTGGACTGAGCTTGATATTTGGCAATACATTTACCAAGAAAACATCGACATGGTACCGCTTTACCTAGCAAAAGAGCGCCCTGTTGTTGATCGCGATGGCACCCTAATAATGGTTGACGATGAGCGTATGCCACTTAACGAAGGTGAAGTACCGCAAATGAAATCTGTACGTTTTCGTACATTAGGCTGCTACCCACTTACCGGTGCAGTTGAGTCAACAGCCAGTACTTTAACCGAAATTATTGAAGAAATGCTGCTATCTACGTCATCTGAACGTGAAGGTCGTGTTATCGACCATGATTCAGCCGGCTCAATGGAGAAGAAAAAACGTGAGGGGTATTTTTAATGTCTAGCCAAAATAACGATACATTTAACGAAGTAAAAGAAATAGGCATAGACGCCTACCTAGCACGCCAACAAGACAAAAGCTTATTGCGTATGCTTACGTGTGGCAGCGTAGATGACGGTAAATCAACATTGATTGGCCGCCTACTGCACGACAGCCACCAAATTTATGAAGATCAGCTAGCAGCCCTTCATAAAGATAACGAAAAAGTAGGTAATGCAGGTGAAGATCTTGACCTTGCTTTATTAGTTGATGGCCTACAAGCTGAGCGCGAGCAAGGCATTACCATTGACGTAGCGTACCGTTACTTTTCAACGGCTAAGCGTAAATTTATTATTGCCGACACACCTGGGCACGAGCAATACACGCGCAACATGGTAACGGGTGCATCAACAAGCGATGTCGCCATTATTTTGGTTGATGCGCGTTACGGCGTACAAGTACAAACTAAGCGCCATAGCTTTATTTGTGACTCGCTGGGCATTAAGCAGTTTGTTGTTGCCGTTAATAAAATGGATATCGTTGATTTTGACGAAACCGTGTATGAAAAAATTAAGGCCGATTACCTTAAATTTGCTGAGCAACTTAACGTATCAAACATTAAGTTTGTGCCTATGTCGGCGCTTAAAGGCGACAACGTAGTAACACGCTCTGCACATACACCGTATTACACCGACAAGCCGCTACTTGAATTACTAGAAGATTCGCCAGCAGCCGAAACAGATACAGGCTTTGAAGCGCGCCTACCAGTGCAATATGTAGTGCGTCCTAACTTAAACTTCCGTGGTTTTCAGGGCACACTTACATCAGGCAAGATACACGTAGGCGATGCAATAAAAGTATTACCGTCGGGCAAAACATCAAGCATTAAAGAAATTGTTACCTTTGATGGCAACCTGGACAGCGCCGAAGCAGGCCAAGCAATTACCGTTACCCTAAATAACGAAATTGATATTAGCCGAGGGGATGTAATAGTACCTGCAAATTCAACGGCCGTTGTTACTAACCAGCTGCAAGCTAAAATTGTGTGGATGCATGAGTCGCCATTAGTATTAGGTAAAAGCTATAACCTAAAGCTAGGCAGCAAAAACACTTCAGCTATTGTTACAAAAATTGATTACACGATTGATGTAAACACGCTTGAGCACGGCACTAGCGACTCACTGCAGTTAAACGAAATTGCGATTGTAACGCTTGAACTAACCGAAACTATTTTGGCAGACGAGTACCACAGCAATCATGAAACAGGCTCGTTTATCCTAATCGATCGCTTATCAAACCTAACGGTTGCTGCGGGCATGATTGAACAAGTACTGCAAAGCCAAGCACAGCAAAGTAACTTTAGCGAATTTGAAGTTGAATTTAACAGCTTAGTACGCAAGCACTTTCCGCATTGGCAAGCGCTTGATATTTCTAAGTTATAAGTTGACTTTAGCCTGTTAGGAATTAAAAAGCATGGTAGAACAGCTCGTTTTAACAGGCATTATGCTTACCTTAGTCGGGTGCCTTTTTGGCACCCGTATTAATCCAGCATGGTTATTTGTAAGCGCCATTGGCACCAGCTACTTAGCAGGGCTAATCGATCTTGAAAGCATGTTAATTAATTATGCAAACCCGTCGCTTATCACCTTGGTACTATTGGTGTTAGTGTCGACCGCAATAGAAAAAACCACCCTAATTCAAAAGTTAGCGCAATCGCTATCTAAAGGTAGTTTAGTAAAATCGGTAACAAAATTGGGGTTATCAACCGCCTTTTTATCGTCGTTTACTAACAATACCGCCGTTGTTGCATCGCTTATTACCGCGATAAAAGACAACCCTAATCACTCCCCTTCAAAGCTATTATTACCGCTGTCGTATACCGCTATTTTGGGCGGCACTATTACGCTTATTGGTACATCAACCAACTTAATCGTCAATGGCTTTGCAGTCGATGCGGGCATGAAACCGCTGGGCTTTTTTGACTTTACCTTAGTGGGTTTAGGCGCGCTAAGCGTAGGCCTAATTACCATTTTAGTAATGCTTAAATACTTACCCGACAACGGTAAAAGCGATCAAGAAGTCGTGCCTTTTTACCTAGAAGGCAAAGTACAAGCAAATTCAAAATTAATAGGCCAAACCGTTGAAGAAAACGGCCTGCGTGATTTAAAAGACTTATTCCTCGCGGAAATTATTCGCGATGGCAGCCGCATTTGCGCAGTCACCCCGCAGCAAATTATTCAAAAAGATGACGTGCTGCTGTTTGTAGGTGACATAAAATCGGTGCCATTACTTACCCGTTTCGACGGCCTAAAAGTCGTGCACGAGAATCATCAAAAAGACATAGAACACTTAGTAGAAGTAGTCGTAAGTCAGTCTTCAAAATTTATTGGCAAAACCGTAAAAGAAGCCCGCTTTAGAGAGCAATTTCATGCTGCTGTTATTGCCATTCGCCGTGGGCACGACCGCTTACAAGGCGGCCTTGGGCAAGTGCAATTACAAGCTGGCGACTCACTAATACTCGCACCAGGCAAAAACTTTTACACCTTGCCTAATTTAAAGCGCGAGTTTGTGTATATTTCAGGGTTTGACTTACAAGCTCACCTTGCACCTAAACAATCAAACATTGTGCTACTAAGCTTTGCCGCAGTGCTGGGTTTAAGCATTATTGGCATAGTGCCGCTGGTTAAAGGCTTATTAGTATTACTGATTGGCTTAATGCTCAGTGGCACCATTAAACTTAACGAAGTAAAACGCCGTTTTCCTATCGAGTTATTAGTGGTAGTAGGTAGTGCCATTGGCCTTGCCAAGTTAATGATAGGCACCGGACTTGCCGGGCAAATATCCGACGCCATGTTTATGGTACTTGGCGACTTTGGCCCTTACGGCGCATTTATTGCCATATTTTTAATGACCGTATTATTTACCGAGCTTATTACTAATAACGCAGCAGCTGCCTTGTCGTTCCCTGTTGCTTACTCGCTCGCGGTTGGTTTTAATGTCGACCCGCTACCGTTTATTATGGCGGTTGCCTTTGGCGCATCAGCCAGCTTTATATCGCCATTTGGGTATCAAACTAACCTAATGGTTTATAGCGCGGGTAACTATCGCTTAAAAGATTACGTAGTGATGGGCTTACCCCTTTCTATTATTTATTCAATCACGGTATTAACCTTGATCCCGCTGGTATTTCCGTTTTAATACCTGCGCTCACAGCATAAGAGACTCTCACTATGGATGAAAATATAGTTTGGCATAACTACGCAACTACAAAAGCACAGCGTAGTGAGCAAAAAAAACATAAGCCCGCTATTTTATGGTTTACCGGCTTTTCAGGCTCTGGTAAAAGCACCGTAGCAAACGCACTAGAAGCAGCGCTTAATCAACAAGGTACGCACACTTACCTGCTTGATGGCGACAACGTACGCCACGGTTTATGCAAAGACCTAGGCTTTAGCGACGAAGACCGCATTGAAAACATACGCCGCGTAGGCGAAACCGCAAAACTAATGACCGACGCCGGCTTGTTAGTACTTACTGCATTTATATCGCCCTTTAGAGCAGAACGTGACATGGTGCGCAGCTTAGTAGATGAAGGCGAATTTATTGAAGTATTTATCGATACCCCACTGGATGTATGCGAAAGCCGCGATCCAAAAGGCTTATACAAAAAAGCCCGCGCTGGAGAGATAAAACACTTCACGGGTATCGATTCAAGCTACGAAGTGCCAAACAATCCAGAAATAATTTTAGATACAAGTAAAAACACCCTAGACCAATCGGTTACACAACTGATAACGTATCTAAAACAAAAGCACATAATATAGGTTAACCCCATGAATCAAACCGAACTGCTAGAAGAAACCCTCATCCTTGCCCGCAAAGCAGGCCAAGCGATAATGGGAATTTACGAAAAGGACTTTAACGTTGAGTACAAAGCCGATGAAAGCCCCGTAACCGACGCCGATTTAGCAGCTCATAAACTGATTGTGGCAGGGCTTCAACAGCTCACACCCGACATTCCAATACTCAGTGAAGAAAACGCCGACATAAGCTGGGATGTACGCCAAACGTGGAAAAGCTACTGGTTAGTTGACCCAATCGACGGCACTAAAGAATTTATTAAAAAGAACGGTGAATTTACCGTAAACATCGCCCTAATTAAAAACGGCACTCCTATTTTAGCCGTAGTAGATGCACCTGCCCTTGGCGTATCGTACTTAGCCGCCGAAGCAATTGGCGCATTTAAAGATAAAGGCGATGAGCGAATTGAGCTTAAAGTAACGACTAAACCTAACAAAGGGTTAATACGTGTTGTTGGCAGTCGCTCGCATCCATCACCCGATTTAGCCGAGTTTGTAAAACGCTTTGACGATGTTGAAATGGTGTCTAAAGGCAGCTCTCTAAAGCTGTGTTTAGTGGCTGAGGGCAGCGCCGATATTTACCCGCGCTTAGGCCCAACTTGCGAATGGGATACAGGCGCAGGCCATGCAATCGCCGAAATAGCCGGTGCTAAAGTGACCCAACTTGATGGCAGCCCGCTTATTTATAACACCAAAGACGAGTACTTGAATCCGTATTTTATTGTAAGTGCGATAGAAGAGTAAGCACGGTTTAGCGTAGGTTGGGTTGAGTGAAACGAAACCCAACATCTTTAAATCATGAGCTTTAAGCAGACGCCAATAAGTCTGGATTTTCACTCGTAATAAGATAGCTTAAACCACGAATAGTGCTCCTGTAACTAATTATGCTCTGGATTCTATTAAAAAACAATTTCACCACCGAGAGCACAGAGTCGCTTCGCTACACAGAGGTTTGAAACCTAAGCTAAAAACATAAGTCGGAATCTCGCCTAAGCTCAACTCTAACTTACTCTTCTGATAAACCTAAATTATCGATGACTTTAAATTTCTGATCTTCTGTAATATCTTGATGTTGAAAACATTGAATTTTGTTTTTTAAGTATACCTTTTCATCTGTCGTAACTTTTAGTAGGTGCTGTCGAAAATAAATAGCTTCAGGTTCAGCAAACTTAGCATTATTTATAAGGAGTAATGTCGCATTTGCTGAAACACTAGCTAGACAAATACTTAAAATATTTTCCATTCTCTTTTCATCAAAATTGAATTTTGAGTCATCGAATTGTGTAAATACCAAATAATGTATTGTTAACTCAATTGAATTCATACTTAGTTCGTCTAAGTTTTCAAGTAAAAACTTTCTAAAATCTATGCCCTGTGTAAAACTTTTGGCTTTCTCAGCGATCTTCCGGCGTTCTTCTATCTCTTCAACATCAAAATAATGACCATTAGAATCCTTTTTAACAAATAAACTAGGTAACTCTTGGTCTATAAAAAGATAATCGTAATGCCAAGTAAGGATCCTGAATAACAAAGGTTGAGCTGATTCAATCCCGACTAGTTTACTTAGTACTTCTTTAAAATGGCCTTCACAAATGACAGTTCGTAATAATGGATCTTCTAAAATACTGAGGTGTAAAAATAGACCTGCCTTTTCAGCCTGCTTATTGTCTAAAACAGCAAAGGCTAACAACTTTCTCTTATTCTTACTTTCAATGTCATCACCAACTCCAAAAACACCATTAAAACGCTCAAAACTAACTAACCACCGATGATCTGAGCATATATAATTAGCTAACTCTGCTACGTTTTCAGGGGATATCGTTTTAAAACATTTCAACACTTCCTGATCTCTTAGTTCATTTTTAGGAACGGTTTCTAATAAAATTCTATTTAAATAATTCACTGTATCTTGCGAATTACCGACTCCTTGAAGATAACCTCTCCCATCTTTTTTAGCGAAATTACCTTTAGCTTCCATCAAGTGGTCAGGTAAATCAACTAAACACTCAAGAAGTGAAGTTAATGCTTTATTTTCAATGGGGGAGGAGTTATTAGTAACTAGGTCGTGTAACATTTCTTTAATACTTCTACCGCCTTCAACTGGATTTATATTGGAACCTGTACCATTTAGTAGCCTCGGATAGTTACTGATAAACTGATTGAATAATACTGGTTTTAGTTCTCTTAAAGTCATTAGTAACATTAAAGAATCAAATGCCACTTCTCCTAGAAGTTTTTCATTTACCCAACACTTATCAACTCGGCGCATAACACGCTTGAGCATGCGCATTGAAATAATTAAATTGCTAGCAATAATTCCAGGGAGGTAACGCTTTTCACTAAAAATATCAGAGGTTAATTTTTTGTATCTATTAAAATTAGTAATAAATGGTTCATTTGTTAAAACCATTTCTTTATTAAATATCTCTTTAGTACTTAATTCAGCCCACTTACATAACTTATCTCTAAAATCTTGCTCTACAATCGTCTCAACATAGTCAGCTATCTTACTCAACACCTCAATATGCTCAATTTTAGTATTACCCATCGCAACGATAAAATTGATATGACTTAAGTTTCTATTTTTCAATCTATCTAGTAGCGCGGCTATAGCATTTAAACGTTTTTCACTTTCTTCATCAGTACCACGATCAACATCTTGCAGAGTAATCAATAATTTATGGTTTGTTTTTTTTAGTACATCGTTAAGTTTTTGAAAGCGTGTATCTGTATCAACAGGGCCTGCGAGTAAGGTGGATGCAAACTGGAAAAAGCTACCGCCTGACTTTAACGCTTCGGTGTAATGCTTCGGTAAGGCACGAAAAGCGCACATATCAATGTGCTGACTTATATCGTCGATAATATGGCTCAATACAACATGCGCAACGCTACCAGTTGCTGCGCCCCAAGTAGATATATCGCTGTGTATCCAAACACTCTCTTTTTCAGGTTTTTTTGCCAAACCATTCATAATACTTTCGACGATACTACTTTTACCGCAACCATAAGGCCCACATAGCGCTATGTGTTGTGCTAAATCTTTTTCATACTTATCACCACCATTTTTTAGCCGCTCGGTGATACGCTTTGCATACACCTGTAGGTCGGGCTCTAACATTTCTATACTTTTGATAGTTGAATCATCTTTGAACCATTCTCTGAAATCGTCTAACGTTTTTAGTTCTGGGCTTTCTTTAGTTTCAATCGGCTCAATTTCAGAAGTAAAGTTTTGTTGTTTGCTTTGCCTGTGTTCATCGCACAATAAGTAAATCGCTAAAATTAAATAACTAGCTGCTAGGTTGATAAATACATAAAAAGCTGCTGCTATATAAGCAAGACCAACAGCAAAACCTACATACATAGTCGATAGAGCAACTAATACAGCAGTAAAAATTGGCTTTTGGGTATAAAGCTTTGCCTGATAAATGACGGTTATGAGCATGCCAATAAACGTAAGTGCTAGGTATTTTAAGCTCATAAAGCTTTGTGCGTATAACGCAGCTTCATCAAATTTTGGTGCTGTGCTTAGCATATAAAAAGCAGTCAGAAAGTATGATGCTAATACAGCAATTGTCACAGGCGGATATCGCCAGCTAAATACAATACTGCGTTTAGGGTGCGATATATAAAACTTATCAAGCAGGAGCTTTATGCCAATACCTGCTAAAAATGCACAGCTGTAATGTAAAACAGGACTGGCATGTAAAATAGCGCCTAAACTTGAATATGCCTTTTGTACAAGACCGATTTTGCTTAAAAATACAGTAATTGTTGCGGCGGTAATTGCGCACAATAAAAGGGAAAGCCAGCGCATGGCTGTAATGGGGAGTGTTTTAACTTGCGACAACTTAATATCCTTATCAATACGTTACCTAACCAGTGTATATCAATTGAACATTATTGAATAAGCAAGTTTAAGAAATAAAGTCGCCTCTTGGCTTTACCGCTCGAATGACGCTATGGCTTGTTGGGTTTCGCTTCGCTCTACCCAACCTACGCTTTGATATAAAAATGGAGTTTTATTCCTTTAGGTCTTGTTTTGAGTTTAGGGCGAAAATCAAAAAAGAATGTACCGATCCTATTCCTTCTACAACCCTTAACGATTTTGCTGGGCGATAAAAGCAAGCGAGTGCTGATTGAATAAGTCAGGGCGCTCCACATTGCAGACATGGCCACAATGGTGAATAGTTTGCAGTACGCTGTTTTTATGACGCTTAACCATTTCTTTAACAGGGCCAAGGAACATATGATCTTCCTTACCCATAATGTACAGAATAGGTATATCAATGTCTTTTTCTTTGAAGTATTGCATTAAAGGATTTACATCCATGGCTAATTTAAACCATTTTATAAACTCTTTTTGGCACAAGCGTTTTGCTTCACGAACAAACAAAAGTCGAGATTCTTTATGGCGCTTTTTAGGCATCATAATAAAAGCAAATAAGCGATACAGCCACATATAAGGCAAGAAGTGTTTAAAAGTATTACCTAAATAAACCAATGTATTACTGCGAGTATTAAAACGAGTAACCGCTCCACCTAGCACCATGCTAGAAACATATTGCGGCGCAATTTCAGCAATATTTCGAATAATAATAGTGCCCAATGAAATGCCAACAAAGTGTGCGCTGGTGATATTGTTATGATCTAACACATCGATAATGTCTTTAGAGACATTATTAAATGAATAATTATTATCAACAAAGTTTTGTACTAAGTTATTCGATTTACCGTGACCACGAAGATCTAGCAACAACACATTATATTCTTTTTTATAGGCCTTAAGCTGACGAAACCAGATTGCCGAACTACCACCTGCTCCATGGACAAATACAACCCATGTTTTACTGGTTTCGTGCGCAAAAGTAGTATGGAAAAGAATTTCTTTGCTCATTGCAGTTAGCGGCCTATTTACTTCGTTTGGCATATTCAATTGTAGGAAGTATAACGGAGTTTAATAAAAATCTCTTATGAAGTTGAGATTAATGGCTTCTACTTAACAGCTTTTGAGAGCAGACTTTGATTTTTAAATGAAAACCAATAAAAATGACCAGTCCCTATTTTACGTTATGAAAACCGCCTATCTCGGCTTTGCTGCTCGCGTGACACTATAGCGTGTTAGGTTTCGCTCCAACTAACCAACCTACCCGTACAGTAACTCTATAATGTGGCTTGCCATTTAAGGCTTTTGCTCACTTTTACACCGCTGTTTCGTATTCATGACACTTACCCTCCAATTGAGTCTAATTAATTAGTCTAAAAATCTCTTCAAAACATGAAAAATGTCTCTAAAAACTATACCCTTCGGCGCAGTTATTATTTAAATAATGGATGAGCACACACACATGACAACATCTCAAGATGCAACGCTTTCAAATGCATCACCAAACACACACACAAATTCAAGCAAAAATTCAAATACAAAAACTAAATGGAACCTGCACGATACGCAGTGGACATTAAGTTTATTTGGTACCGCCGTTGGTGCGGGTATTTTATTTTTACCTATTAACATTGGTATTGGCGGTTTTTGGCCGTTAATTATTATGGCGTGTTTAGCGTTCCCAATGACCTTTTTTGCGCACCGTGGATTAGCGCGTTTTGTACTTTCATCAAAAAATAAAGATGCCGATTTTACCGATGTAGTTGAAGAGCACTTTGGTGTGACTGCGGGCCGGTTAATTTCCTTATTATACTTTTTATCTATATTCCCAATTTTGCTTATTTACGGTGTGGGTTTAACCAATACCGTTGATAGTTTTATGGTTAATCAAATGGGGATGGAATCACCTTCTCGCGTGCTACTTTCGGGTGTATTAGTTGCAGGTATGATTAGCTTGATGATGGGCGGCGAGCGCTTAATGCTACGTGCCTTTGCTATTTTAGTGTATCCGCTTGTGGGCATATTGTTCTTTTTATCACTTTATTTAATCCCTAGCTGGCAAATGCCAGATATGACTGTGCCTGAAATAGGCAGCTTTGGTAAAACGTTGTGGTTATCGATTCCTATAATTGTGTTTTCGTTTAGCCACGCAGCGGCTATCTCAAGCTTTGTAAATGTGCAACGCGGTCATTACGGCGAACAAGCTACACGTAAGTCTGAGGCGATTTTAAAGCGCACTAGCTTGCTACTTATTACCTTTGTACTGTTATTTGTGTTCTCTTGCGTGCTGTCGCTTACAGGCGAGCAAATGGCAGCGGCTAAAGCGGCTAACGTATCGGTTTTATCCTACCTTGCTAATATTACTGATAACTCGTTTATTGCCACACTTGGGCCACTTGTTGCCTTTATTGCTATTACATCGTCGTTTTTGGGTCATTTTTTAGGTGCACGCGAAAGCTTTACAGGATTAGTAACTAAACAAACAGGCTTAAGCGCTGGCGTTACCGATAAAATTGGTGTGTTAATCATGTTTTTAGCTATTTGGTTTTGTGCTGTTAAAAATCCAAGTATTTTAGACATGATGGATCAGTTATCGGGCCCTATCATTGCGATGATTTTATTCATCATGCCAATGATTGCAGTGTATAAAGTACCTGCACTTAATAAATACCGAAATCGCTTTAGCACGCTATTTATATTAGCGGTTGGCTCGCTTGCTGTATTTGCACTTTTATACAGTATGCTTAAGTAATAAAACTATTTATACAAAGCCCGGCTACTTTTTAGCTGGGCTTTTTTGTGTGCTGTTTATCTCAAATTGTTTTTTTATAGTCGCTCTTCAGGCATGTTATAAATTAACTAGCCTAAAAATAAAACAATTATGCACTTTACTAAACAACTCCTACTTTACGTAAGCTTGCTAACTACGCTTGTTTTAAGCCTCTTTGTTAAAGCCGATGACGCTCCCGCTATTTTATCGATGAAAGAGCGCGCTGCTTTTATCGATAAAATAACTGAGCTTAGAGTTAATACCTTAATGCCCTCATTAATGAAGCAGCACAACACTGATATGTGGCTACTTATAAGTCGTGAATATAACGAAGATCCAATATTAAAAACAATGCTGCCTGCAACATGGCTTTCAGCCAGACGCACCACTATTTTGTTATTTGCACTTAATAAACAAGGTGGTATTGATGCTTACGCTATTGCGCCTTATAAAATAGGTAACGTATTTAAAAAAGGGTGGGATAAGCAAACACAACCAAGCCAGTGGGAAGCACTCAATACACTTATTGAGCAATACAAACCTCGCAACATTGCGCTTAATACTTCTACCGACTGGGCACATGCCGATGGCCTTGTGCTAGGCGATTACAAAACATTAATGGCTAACTTGCCCGCCACTTATCACAATAAAATAATTTCTGCAGAGCCGCTTGCTGTTGCCTGGTTAGAGCAACGCATTCCTGAAGAAGTTAAAATGTATAAACATATTGTGGCTATTGCCCATCATATTATTGCAGAGGGGTTTTCGGGTAAAACAATTACGGTTGGTGAAACAACTAGCGATGACTTGGTATGGTGGTTTAGAGAGCGCGTAAAAGAGCTAAAACTACAAACATGGTTTCACCCAAGTATTGCTATTCAGCGCGCCGATGCGAAGTCGTTCGATCATGAAGAAAGCTTTACCAATGGCTACGATGATAACGTTATACAAGCCGGTGACTTGCTTCATGTCGATTTTGGGATTACTTATTTACGCTTAAATACCGACACGCAGCAGCATGCGTATGTGCTCAAAGAAAACGAAACGAGTGCGCCTAGTTACTTAGTTGAAGCACTAAAAAGCGGTAATAAACTACAAGACATATTTACCAGTCAATTTGCGGTAGGTAAAACCGGTAATGAGGTTTTAGCTGCAGCACGAAAAGCCGCTATTGATCAGGGATTAAAACCCACTATTTATACTCATCCTCTTGGCTATCATGGCCACGCTGCTGGCACTACATTAGGTATGTGGGATTCTCAGCAAGGTGTACCGGGAGATGGTGACTATCCGCTGCATTTAAATACGGCTTACTCAATTGAGCTTAACAATGCTGTGTTTATAAAACAGTGGAATAAAGAAATAAGAATAATGCTAGAGGAAGATGCTATTTTTGATAAAAGCGGTGTCTGGTATTTAAATGGCCGACAAACACAGCTATTGCTTGTAAAATAAAGCATAAAAAAATGGCGCTCACTGAGCGCCATTTTTAATTTAATTCGTTGCTATTATTCTGTATCTGGCAGGTTACGGCCATAGAATATTTCTTGCATTTCACGGGTCAGCTTTGAGCGAATTTCGTCTTCTTCGCCCTCTGATAAATCTGCCGTAGAAAGGCCGAACAAATACGTGTTTAGATCGGTTTCTTTTAACATCATTTTGGTATGGAACAGGTTTTCTTGATACACGTTCACGTCCATCATTTGGTACGCTTCTTTTGTATCTTCTGTCATGAAGTTTTGAATCGAGCTAATAGCATGATCAATGTAGTGCTTAACACCGTTTATGTCGCGGGTAAAACCACGAACGCGGTAGTCAATTGTTACTACGTCTGATTCAAGGCTATGAATTAAGAAGTTTAACGCTTTAAGTGGCGAAATAATGCCACAAGTAGACACTTCAATATCAGCACGGAATGTACAAATACCATCATCAGGGTGAGCTTCTGGGTATGTGTGTACACAAATGTGGCTTTTATCTAGGTGCGCAACAACTGAATCAGGTAATGGGCCTGGTGCTTCGTCAGCATCGTAATTTTGCTGCTCTTCTACTGGTTCTTCTGAAACCAAAATAGTTACACTTGCGCCTTGCGGTTCATAATCTTGGCGCGCTACATTTAAAATGTTAGCACCAATAATATCAACAACTTCACCTAAAATGTCGGTTAGTCTATCTGCACTGTACTGCTCATCGATATATTCAATATATTCTTTACGTTGTTGCTCGGTCTTTGCGTAACAAATATCATAAATACTAAAGCTTAAACTTTTGGTTAAATTGTTAAAGCCATGAAGTTTAAGTTTATCGAAGGGTTTGTTCATAATAAACCAACCTATAAATTAGTGGGTTCTGCACCTGCAGAATGAAAAGTTCGCGGATTTTATACGAATTTCCCTCGTGGAAAAAGCGTTATTTTGCTTGATCTTGCACAACTTCGTGGCTATGCGTAATTTCTACTGTTTTATCAAGCATTAATGCAACTGAGCAATACTTTTCAGCAGAGAGTGAAACCGCGCGTGCAAGATGCTTTTCAGACACATTATTGCCTTTAACAACAAAGTGTAAGTTGATTTTGGTAAACACACGTGGGGCTGTTTCGGCGCGCTCTGCACTTAGTTGTACTTGTACATCTGAAAAATCTTGTTTGGCTTTTTTTAAAATACTAACCACATCAACTGATGAACAACAGCCAACTGACATTAAAACCATTTCCATTGGGCTTGGTGCTGCACTATCGCTGCCGCCATCAAACACAACATTGTGGTTAGAATTAGAACGACCAATAAACGTATCGCCTTCAACCCATTTTACATTTGCTTGCATTGTTATATCTCAAAAAAATATTTTCTTGATTGTAAGCAAGTTAGCCGTAGTTGCAAATGAAAATGCAACGCAGGGCTATAAAATGGCTAAGATTGTTGTGTTAAAGCGCTATCAAAGAGGTTTTTTACTAAACCTGCAAATTCATCTATAAAGGCATGCTGTTCAACCGTGACAGGCTGTGAGGTGATGCTGCTGAGGACTTCTTCTAAATCGTAAACTATGCCATCAACTTCGCGTACAATTTGACTACGCTGCTCTGTGTTGAGGTTTGTGTGCTGCTCGCAAATGAGCATCACATTTTGTGCAATAACGTCTTCGATTAATTCCATTACTGTTGGGGCACCTGGTTTTATTTCGCCTGGCTTCTCAAACAATGCTAAATTTTGAGTTAGATACATGATCAAATCATCGTACCCTTGCCTATCTAAAACCATTATGCGAACCACCTAAATATATTTAATTATGCTGATTTAAGCAGAAAGAGCCGATAATTACTAGCCTTGTACGATAGCAATACAAAAAAAGCAGCCGAAGCTGCTTTTATAATAATTAAGTAGTATTACTACTTAATCTATTTTTAAGCCTGGGCTTAGTGTTGCTGGCATAGCTACTTTTTCAAGCTCTACCGAAGCAACTGGGTATGCACAGTAATCAGCTGCGTAATACGCACTTGCTCTGTGGTTGCCCGATGCGCCAATACCACCAAACGGTGCTGCGCTTGATGCGCCAGTAATTGGGCGATTCCAGTTAACAATACCTGCACGAATACGACGTAAGAAATGGTCGTAATCTGCTGCACTATCACTTAATAAACCAGCCGATAAACCAAAGGTTGTATCGTTTGCTTTATCAATGGCTTGGTCAAAGTCGTCAAAGCGGAATACTTTTAGAAGTGGTCCAAAATGCTCTTCATCTGGGAAGTCACTAATATTTGTACACTCAATAATACCTGGTGTTACAAAGCCGGTATTGGCTGTGTGCTCAAGTTCTACTAATACTTGAGCGCCAAGCTCAACAAGTTCGTTTTGCGCTTTAACCATGCCCGCAGCTGCCGCTGATGAGATCATAGAGCCCATAAATGGCTGGTCTGCATCGTCGTAGTTGCCTACTTTAATCGCTTTAGTAGCTGTGATTAAACGCTCAAGTATCACATCGCCTTTGCTACCTGTTGGTAAAAATAGTTTACGTGCACACGTACAACGCTGGCCACTTGAGATAAACGCTGATTGAATAATATCGTGAACAACCGCTTTAGTGTCTTCAACGTCAGTAATAATAAGTGGGTTATTACCACCCATTTCTAGCGCTAAAATTTTGCCAGGTTGACCCGCAAACTGTTCATGTAAAATATGACCAGTACGCGAAGAACCCGTAAAGAACAAGCCATCAATACCTTTGTGAGCAGCAAGGGCTTTACCCGTTTCTACTTCACCTTGTACAAGGTTAATGACACCTGCTGGTAAACCTGCTTTTTCCCACAGTTTAAGCGTAAGCTCAGCTACTTTAGGAGTAAGTTCAGACGGTTTAAACACAACCGTGTTACCTGCTAAAAGCGCTGGCACAATGTGGCCATTAGGTAAGTGACCCGGAAAGTTATACGGACCAAATACGGCTACAACACCATGTGGCTTATGACGAATCATCGCACGGCCAAGTGGCATTGCGTTTTCTACGTCGCCAGTGCGCTCTAAAAATGCTTTTTCAGAAATGGCAATTTTACCAACCATAGCACCCGCTTCTGTGCGAGTTTCCCACAGTGGCTTACCTGTTTCTTGTGCAATAGTAATAGCGAGCTCTTCGCTGTTTTCTTTTAATTGCGCTGCAAATGCTTTAATTATTTCTAAACGCTCAGTAAAGCTTTTATCAGCCCATGCATAAAACGCTTCGCGCGCTGCATTTACTGCGGTGTCTACTTGCGCCGCAGTTGCCGATGAAGCCTGCCAAATAACGTCGTTATTTGCAGGGTTTACTGAATTAAATTCTGTGCCTTGGCCTTGTGACCATTGACCATTTATAAATTGTGCAGGATGAGTCATATACTTTCTCCTAAATTAAATCGTGGTTGCACTAACAATATCGCCAGTTTGCAAATGCAGTGCATCTGCTATTTCTTGCGATAAAATAAGGCTTTTTGCGCGCTCGTCAAATGTCATTGGTGCAACGGTTGCTCTAAAATCTTCAAGCTTTTCGTTAGCTAGTAACACCATGGTGTCGCCAGTCATTTCGCCAATTTCAACGTTAAAGTGATTTGCATTACGAATAGTCGCAATGTTATCTACTTTTGCTTCAACCGTTGGGCCGCCGTCAAAAATATCTACGTAGCCATTAAACGTAAAGCCTTCGCTTTTTAATAACTCGATTGCTGGGCGAGTGTTGTCGTGTACTTTACCTATTACGGCTTGCGCATCTTTACTTAGCAAGTTTACGTAAATTGGGTATTTAGGCATTAGTTCAGCAATGAAAACCTTTTGGCCAATACCTGTTAGGTAATCGGCTGTTGGAAAATCCATTGAGAAAAAGTGCTCTTCAAGCCACTGCCAAAAAGGGCTACTGCCGTTTTCGTCAGACACACCGCGCATTTCTGCGATTACTGTTTGCGCAAAACGCTCTTGATGCTGTTTTATAAACATAAAGCGCGCTTTTGAAAGTAGCTTACCGTTACAATTTTTACGATAACCATCTTTTAAAAACAATGTGCAAAGCTCTGTAGCACCTGTGTAGTCGTTACATAGCGTTAGAATATCAACCGCTTTGTATACGTCTAATGTGCGCGAAGAGTGAATCACTTTACTTAAGTGATAATGATAAAATGCATCATCAAGCCCTACCGCAGCTTCAATTGCAGATGTTCCTACAACTTCACCGGTTTCGCTATCTTCAAGAACAAACAGGTAGCCTTCGTCACCAGGTTGTGACGTTTGTTTAGCAAAAGAGCTTACTGAATGGTCGATCTTTTTTTGCAATAGTTCTTCGTTTAATGGCAAAGACGTAAAACCATGCCCTGATTCGTGGGCAATTTTCAGTAATGCTGAATAATCATTTTGCTGGATTGGGCGAAGGATCATCATGAGTCCGCTTGCTCCCTTATAAATAACGGTAAATAGGAATTGCAGGGCAAGCGGTGCTTGCCCTTAATTGGTTGGCTTAAGCCGCTTATGCGTTTACTACGCTTGCTACTGCTTTTTCAAAGCGTGCCATACCTTCGCGAATGTCCGCTTCAGGAATTACTAAAGATGGAGTGAAACGTATTACATCTGCACCAGCAACTAATGACATAAGGCCTTGCTCAGTCCCTGCCACTAAAAACTCTTTTGCACGACCTTTATATTGCTCGTTCACTACTGCACCAATTAATAAACCTTGGCCACGGATTTCGCTAAATACGTTGTATTTTTCGTTAACCGCAGTAAGTAGTTCATTAAATAATGCTGCTTTAGCTTTTACGCCAGCAAGTACTTCTGGGGTATTTACTGTATCAAATGCAGCTTCTGCAACAGCACACGCAAGCGGGTTGCCGCCATAAGTAGAACCATGAGTACCTACTTTAAGATGCTGTGCAATTTCAGTTGTTGTGATCATAGCGCCAATAGGGAAACCGCCGCCAAGTGCTTTAGCTGAAGTTAAAATATCAGGTACTATGTTTAAGCCTTGGTATGCGTATAAATCGCCAGTACGGCCAACACCAGTTTGAACTTCATCAAAAATAAGCAGTGCGTTATGTTTAGTACATAAATCGCGAACGCCTTGAGCAAACTCGTCAGTTGGTGAAACAATACCGCCTTCACCTTGAAGAGGTTCCATCATTACGGCACATGTTTTGTCGCTGATAAGCGCTTCAAAAGCAGCTAGGTCGTTGTAATCACAATGTACAATGTCGCCAGGCTTAGGACCAAAACCATCTGAATATGCAGCTTGGCCACCAACAGTTACGGTAAAGAATGTACGACCGTGGAAACCTTTGTTAAACGCGATAATTTGTGATTTTTCTGCGCCAAACTTATCAAGTGCAAAACGACGCGCTAATTTAAGCGCTGCTTCGTTTGCTTCTGCGCCTGAGTTGGCAAAGTAAACTTTTTCAGCAAATGTCGCATCAACCATTTTTTTAGCTAGGCGAAGTGCCGGCTCATTGGTCATTACATTTGATAGATGCCAGATTTTTTCGCCTTGCTCTTTTAATGCGCCTACTAATGCAGGGTGGCAATGGCCAAGACAGTTAACTGCAATACCACCAGCAAAGTCGATAAACTCTCGACCTTCTTGATCCCATACGCGAGAACCTTCGCCTCGAACAGGAATTACGCTTGAAGGTGCGTAGTTAGGAACCATTACGTGATCAAATAATTCGCGATTGACTGTCATTTTATTTCCTCTTAATTGTGAGCAACACAAAACATCAAAATAGGTGTTTGGTTAATATTTGTAACCAACTTTATAGGCAAGATCAGAAATCTGATAATTGCGCAAAATTGCTTTGTGGTTCAATTTTCAGACGCACATTATTTCAGAATTACTTATATCTGTCTCGTTAAAAACTTTCATGTATCCCTTGAGAATAAAGGGCTAAAGATATTATTTCATAGATAGTGAATAACTATTTGCATAGCTATTTATGCTTATTTTTAAACAACTAACCGCATGAGCACCAAGGCGCGCATGCTTTAATCGGCAAATATGCAATATAACAATAGAGTGAGAATGAATGGTTAGTCGCAAAAAAATTAACAAAAAATTCAGATTTTTAGTCAATTTGAATAGCTAAATTGGTAAAATTACTCGATTGGAGGGTTTTTAGTTCCGTTTTAGTGAACTTAAAGTACGAAAACCAGCTTAGAGTTTCATCAGCCTCAATAAGTTGATGCTCTTTTAAATTAAGATATTGAGAGTAGCAACGTGCCTTTAGCATTACTTCTGTTAATGGCAGTAATGTATCGCCTTTATCTACCCCATTTACTAGCTGCTGCATGACACCTTTAAACGGTAAATATTTAAAAGCCATTTTGTCTATTACTTTGGCGCTTACTTCTATCGACTTATTGCTAAGTAGAGTGGTTAAAAATAGCGGGTCGGGCTGTAGCTCTAATAATGCGGTGTGTAAATCTTTTTGGTTTTCATTTCGGGCTAACTGCACTTTGCGTTGCAATACTTTCTCAAACGTTTTTAAGTACAAGCGCACTAATGCAATTCGCCCTACATCTAAAAGCATACCAAGGGTAAATGCATGTACGTCATTCACATTATTAATTTGTGCAATTTTTTGCGCAGCAATCGCGTTTGCCATCGCGCTGTCGCGTAGCCGGCGTTTTAATAATGAAAATGGTTCGGTGCTATGTGGCATCCAATGACGGGCAGCAAATGTAGGAATAACAAGCTGTAAGTTATCAAGGCCAATATAACGAAGGGCAAGCGATGGTTTATCTACTTTTACAGACGTATTTTTACTACGCTGATTACGATAGTAAGGTAAATTAACGAGCGTTACTAATTCTCTACCCAACCAGCTTATATCATTAACCAGTGGCTCTAAACGTCCTACCGACGCCGACTTTACAGCTAATATATCGAGTATATTGGCAATACCATCTTCAATACCTATAGTGCTGTGAATTACACCATCTATATCTTCGAGCTGCTTATATATAGCTGTTTCAATTGTTTTGTGCAGTTGCTCACTCGCTTGAGCGCGGTACTTATGATGTGCAGTACTGCTTTGCTGGCGTTTATTCTGTGCGGCCACTTCAACCTGAAGCAAAGTGCGTTGCTTCATGGGTTCGCCGTAATCTATATCTAATGTATGAATGAAACCAATTTGCTGATGCGCAAAGCTGTGCCCAAGCAATAAGTCATGAGCCCGTTGGCTTAGTATTTTGGCAGTACGCTGTTGCGCTACAAGTTCAGTCATGACATCCATTAATAAAGTATTAAATGCTCTGTGTATTATAACATTAGAAGCGAGTTAAAAAGTTATCAAGCAGTTCTAAGCCTTGATCAGTTAGAATAGCTTCGGGGTGAAACTGCACACCTTCGATTGCTAGTTCTTTATGAAGTAACCCCATAATTTCGTCAAACTCGCCTTGCTCAGTCTGAGTCCATGCGGTTACTTCAAGTTCTTTAGGTAGAGTTTGATCTTTAACCACTAAAGAATGATAACGACATACTGTTAACGGGTTAGCTAAGCCTTTAAACACCCCTTTATTAGTATGAACTATGGGTGATGTTTTACCGTGCATTACTTTTTTAGCACGTATTACATCTCCCCCTAAAGCTTGCGCGATAGTTTGATGCCCCAAGCAAATCCCTAAAATAGGATATTGCCCTTTTAGTTGCTCAACAACATTTAACGAAATACCCGCTTCGTTAGGCGTGCATGGCCCCGGCGATAACACGATGTGCTGCGGGTTTAACTGTTTTATTTGCGCAATGCTTAGCTCATCATTACGTTTTACTAAAACGTCTTGATCTAAACGCTGAAAATATTGCACTAAGTTGTAAGTAAACGAATCGTAGTTGTCGATCATCAACAGCATTACACAACAGACCTTATAAATTATTGACCACTTACTTCACACAAGTGGTACTAAGCGCTGCATTCTACCACTATTAATTAGTCAACATAAATTAGCAAAAAGCGTTAAAAATTAACTCTTTTTGCTAAAAGCTCTTTAAAGTCTCTAGTGGGTACTGGTTTACTTAACCCGAACTCTGCTTAAGAGATTTATTAACGTATTAAATCATGATGATATTTAAATTTATTTTCTCTAGCCAGAGATACCTTGCAGCTTGAGCAATAATATCGAGCTATAAGCTTTTCGCGAGTAGTTAACACTCCTATTTAGGCTGTATACCCCAACAATAAATTATTGACCCCTAAAGTACGTGCGTTTATTGATCGCTCTGTTAAATACTTTGGTGAAATGCCTTACTGAGCAAAATAAACAGATTGTTTGCTCTACATCAAATTAGCGGCTCAATGGTTGAATTATATCTATGTAAGCCCCAGTGTATTATATGAAAGGCAGTAATTCACTTATACAACTCACTTACTTGTGAGCTCATTTATATCCTATTAAGGAGCGAATATGTTAGGCGAAGACCACTCATTAACTAATGACTTTCCAGAGTACTTAAGGACAATTGCCGAGTTAAATGAAAGCGATACTGAATTTGCAAAAAAAGCAGATAAGTACGACAAGCTAGATAAAGAAATTAGAGTGTTAGAGCTCAAAGATGCGCCCATAAGCGATGAGCAAATGCATCAGCTAAAACATGAACGTACAGAATTAAAAGATTGGCTATACGAGCGCTTGCAGCAAGAGCAGTAATCCAGCTAAAAAAAGAGCTCACTGACAAGTGAGCTCTTTAGATCAACCATAAGGATTTTTTCTAAAACTTTACAAAGCCACCCACAGATTTCATAAATACAGTACTTGGGTTAATAACATCTTTGCGTTTCTAGCAAGTGCTATCGGTAGCACCGGTAAGTAAAACTGTTTTATTTATGTTGCTCTCTCCTAACTTTGTTCTCGCTATATTAGCAGCCCCCCTACCGCTGAAATTAGGTCAATAATCGAAACAGTTTATCTAATCAATTTATAAAGCTAAGCCTTTGTTAGTTAAAACAAAAGCATGCTATTTAGAGGCAGGCGAGTGTTTAATCTGAATGTTTTTTATGCTTTTATTTGAATTATCCAACAATCATAACTATTGTTTTTAAACCACCTTAATAGTAGTATTTATCATATAAATACACTTTTCGAGAATAAACATGAAAGTTTTAGTCACTGGCGGCATGGGTTACATAGGTAGCCACACATGTATTGCATTGCATGAAGCAGGTATTACACCTGTTATTTATGATAACTTGTCTAATGCTAGTTCGCGGGTACTTGACCAACTCGAAAAGATTACTGGCACTCGGTTTGAGTTTATATTGGGTGACATTCAAGACGAGCAACAATTTAAACTCGCCCTAAAACATACTAAAGCCGAAGCTGTTTTTCACTTTGCGGCTTTAAAAGCCGTTGGCGAATCAACTGAGCAACCACTGCGTTATTATCAAAATAATGTGTCGGGCACATTAAGCATGCTACAAAACATGCAAGAGGCAGGCGTTAACCATATTATATTTAGCTCATCGGCTACAGTATACGGTGAGCCAGACTACCTCCCTATTGACGAAAAGCATCCTATACGCGCAACTAATCCTTATGGTTGGACTAAAGTCATGGTTGAACAAGCCATGCAAGACGTATGTAATGCCAACAGTCAATTTATGGGTATTGCGCTTCGTTACTTTAACCCAGTAGGTGCACACCCAAGTGGTTTATTAGGTGAAAGCCCTAATGGTATTCCTAATAACTTAATGCCTTTTATTGCTCAAACTGCAGTAGGTAAACGTGACGTGGTCAATATTTTTGGTGACGACTACGACACCGAAGATGGCACAGGCGTGCGCGACTATATTCATGTTTTAGATTTAGCTAAAGGTCATGTTGCGGCATTTATGCAGCATAAAACAGATACCGCCTTTCATGCTTACAACTTAGGCACAGGGCAAGGTTATTCTGTGCTTGATATGATCAACGCATTTAGCGCATCAGCCAATAAAGATATTCCGTATAAGATTGCGCCGCGCCGAGCAGGTGATATTGCCTGTAACTACGCCGATGCCACAAAAGCGCAAAACACACTTAACTGGCACGCAGAACTAACACTTAGCGACATGACAAACGACACATGGCGCTGGCAAACTAATTACCCAAGTGGGTTGGAGAGTTAACATGGCTTTATTAGAAAGTACTCACAGACGTAAAAATCCGCTAACGGGTCGTTGGGTATTAGTGTCACCACATCGTAATAACCGCCCATGGTTAGGCGCAACAGAAGCCGTTAACGAAAACGTATTACCAAAACACGATGACAGCTGCCCACTTTGCCCAAGTAATACCCGTGCAAATGGCGACAGTAACCCTGATTACAAATACACACACGTATTTAGAAATGACTTTGGCGCATTAACGCCTAATGCCAGCGAGCAATTACAAAGCTTAGAGTCAGACAGCGATTTATTTATTGCCGACGAAGCCAGTGGCGAATGCCGCGTAATTTGTTTTTCTCCAGAGCATAATAAAACACTACCAGAGCTTAGCCAAAACGCATTGCACGAAGTAGTAAAAACCTGGAAACAAAATTATACAGAGCTTGCACAGCAGTACGAATGTGTACAAGTTTTTGAAAATAAAGGCGAGATCATGGGTTGTTCGCAACCTCATCCTCACGGCCAAGTATGGGCTCACTCGCATTTATCAACCGAAATAGAAGCCGAAGATAACCAGCAGCTTGCCTATTATAAAAAGCATGGCACAGCCATGCTTGCCGATTACGCGCAAAAAGAGCAAGCAGATCAAACACGTGTTGTATTTGAAAACGAACATTGGCTTGTTGTTGTGCCATTTTGGGCAGCGTGGCCGTTTGAAACAATGCTAGTAACTAAAGATAACATTCAAAACTTTAGCCAGCTAAACGATGCGCAAACCGACTCTTTGGCTCAGGCACTTAAAGTATTAACCACTAAGTACGACAACGTATTTAATTGCAGCTTCCCATACTCAATGGGATGGCACAATGCACCTGCTAATAGAAGCTCTGATGAGCAACATTGGCGTTTGCATGCACACTTTTATCCGCCGCTACTTCGCTCTGCTACTGTTAAAAAACACATGGTAGGCTACGAAATGCTAGGCGAAAGCCAACGCGATTTAAGCGCAGAAACCGCTGCTTCTATTTTAAAAGCAGCCAGTACAACACACTATAAAGATACAGCAGGACACACAGATGAAGCTTAACGAATTCCAACAACAATTTTTGTCACTGTATGGCGCGCCTGCTCAAGGTATTGCTGCAGCACCGGGGCGTGTAAACCTCATTGGCGAATTTACCGACTACAACGACGGTTTTGTTTTACCGTGTTCGTTAGAGTTTCGTACCCAAGTAATGTTTAAAGAGCGCGACGACAATATTATTACTGTGCATTCTTTAAATTACCCAGGCGAAAAAGACAGCTTTAGTGTTGATGAAGAAATCACTGAAGGCCAGTCGCAATGGGGTAACTACATTCGTGCTGTGACTTATGCTCTTAAAAGAGCGGGCTACACACTGCGTGGCGCCGATCTACTAATTGACAGTAACTTACCGCAAGGTAGTGGCTTGTCATCATCGGCAGCACTAGAAGTTGCAGTTGGCGGTATGTTTAACCATATTGCACAGCTTGGTTTACCGCCAGAGCAAATTGCGCTATTTGGCCAAGAAGCCGAAAATGACTTTATGCATTGCCAATGCGGCATTATGGATCAGCTTATTTCAGCTAAAGGCGAGAACGGTCATGCACTATTAATCGACTGTGAAAACTTAGCAACCAAATCAGTTAAAGTTCCTGATGATTTAAATATTGTTATTGTTAACTCTAACTACCCGCGTAAGTTGGTTGATAGCGAGTACAACCAGCGCCGCATTGACTGCGAACAAGCTGCTGTAAAAATGGGTGTAGAAACACTTCGCCAAGCCACCATGGCTGGCCTGCAAGCAGTAAAAGCAACATTAAGCGAAAACGAATATAAACGTGCACACCACGTAATTAGCGAAAACGACCGTGTAATTGCAGCAACAACTGCACTACAAAATAATGATATGGATGCACTTCGTACGCTAATGGCAGCATCGCACCAATCACTTAAACACGATTTTGAAGTAACCGTACCTGCAACCGATGGCCTAGTAGAAATTTGTAAAGAAGCGATGGGCGATCGCGGCGCAGTACGTATGACAGGGGGTGGTTTTGGTGGCGCAATTGTATGTTTGTGTCGCGATGCGGAAGTACCACTAATTAAAGCTGCGGTAGAAAAGCATTACTTTGAGCGTTTTAGCCTAAATGCTGATATTTACGTATGTTCAGCGGGTTCAGGATTACAAATTACGTCTTTTTAAATAAACTTAAGGAATAAGCATGGCAAAGGTTAATTGGGGAATTATTGGGTGTGGCAATATAGCTCACACCTTTGCTAAAAGCATTGCGCATTGCAGTGATGCACAGCTCATTGGCGCTGCATCAACGAGTATGCAGCGCGCTAAAAGATTTGCCACACCGTACAATATTCAAGGCTATGAGAGCTATCAAGCTCTTATGCAGTGCCCAAATATAGATGCCGTATATATTGCCAATACGCACGATCAACACTTTAAAACTATCGCTCAATGCTTAACACACAATAAGCACGTGCTAAGCGAAAAACCAATTACCGTTAATGCTGAGCAGTTACAAAGCCTCACTAAGCTTGCCAAGCAACAAAACTGCTTTTTAATGGAAGGTGTTTGGATGCGGTTTTTACCAGCTATAGTAAAATTACAACAGCTCCTAAGTGAAGGTGTTATTGGTAATGTGCACAGTGTTAATGCCAACTTTAGTTTACCTGGCAGCTTTGCCGACACTCACCGATTAATGAATCCTGTAACAGCGGGTGGCGCCCTGCTCGATTTAGGTATTTACCCTATTTCGATTGCTGATGTGGTATTTAATAAAGCCCCTGAACATATCAAATCCTTTGTACATAAAAGCACAACCGGCGTTGATGAGCGAAGCACTGCTATAGTTGATTACGGTAACGGGCAATTTGCATCTCTTGCCAGCGCACTGCAGCAAAATGGCCCAACAGAAGCATGTATTAATGGTGAGCTTGGCTATATTCGAATACCTCAGTTTGTAGGTGCAAAAACACTAAAGCTACATATAAGTGGCCAAGACCCTAAATACTTTGAATACAACTTTAGCGACGATGAAAACTTTAAGTTTGAAATTGCACATGTCACGCAGTGTATATTACAAAAACAAACCCAAAGCAGCGTGTTGCCACTAAGTACTAGCTTACGAGTTATGAATATAATGGATACCTTGCGAGCACAATGGCAACTGCAATATAGCAATGCCGTCGAGTCGGCTGAACTGACTAATTAAAAAATAAAAATACACAACAAGGACACACAATGACACACACACTCAAGGCGCTTTCAAAAGCCATATTACTTGCTACGTGCAGTTTATCTGTCAGTGTAGCTGTTGCTGAATCTAATAAACCAGAGCAGCTATATCCGCCAATCACTAGCGAAGTACTCCCAGAACTTGCAGCTAAAGGTGGCTACAATGTAGGTGTGAAAACACTTGATTTAGTTAACCCTGCGCAATTTGACCCCGCTACCCAAGGTCAAAAAGATCGTCCTTTAAAAGTAGAGGTGTGGTATCCGGCTGCAAATACAGCAAAAGCGCCACTTACCAGCTACACCGATCAAACTCGCTCAGGTAAAGAGTTTACTCTGCAAGCCGATGCAATGCGTGATGTCGCCATTAATAATAAAGAGCACTACCCTGTGATAGTGCTTTCGCACGGTTATACCGGTTACCGTACAATTATGTACTACCTTGGCGAGCATTTAGCGTCGAACGGTTACATTGTGGTAGCTATTGATCATACTGACTCAACCAACGCCGATGTTGATTTTAAAAATGCGCCGTTCTCTGGCTTTTTTAGCACGCTTATAAATCGCTCACGCGATCAGCAGTTTGTTATTAATTACTTTAATGAGCAAAACAACTTTGCAAGCAAGCAAGTAGACAACAAAAGCGCAGGCGTAATTGGTTACTCAATGGGTGGCTATGGCGCTGTAAATACAATAGGTGGTTGTTACGCTTTTAATGAGCAAACTACAGCTATGTTTACGGGTATGAAAGACCCAGCTCAAATTAAACAAGTACAGCAATTGCTAAACAGCTGCGCTGGTGGGCAATACCAAAACCCAAAAGTAGACCCGCGTATAAAAGCGATGGTGGCCTTTGCACCATGGGGCGGACAGCACGCTATATTTGATGCCAAAGCAATGGAAAATATTAAAGTACCTTCGCTTTATGTAGCCGGTAACCTAGATGACATTTCAGGCTACGAAGGCATTAAAAGTCTTTATGAACAAACAGGCAGCAAAGATAAGTACATGCTTACTTACAAAAATGCACGCCACAATATTGCACCACACCCAGCCCCTGCTATTGCACAAAGCAGCAGTGAGCTAGATATAGGCCATTACTACGAGCCTTCGTGGTCTATGCGTACACTAAACGAAATCAACAAACACTTTGTACTTGCCATGATGGATTGCCACGTAAAAGGCATAGCCAGCGAGTGTAAATACTTAGATTTACCACAAAACGGCGACCAAGCTGTTGTTGATGGTAAGCCGCTGCCACAGTGGCGCGGGTTTGATAATCGCTTTTCTACCGGTATGGATTGGCAACAAGCTAAACCTCACACCAAGTAATAATAAACTTTAAGCGGCTGTTTTAATCAATAGCCGCATACGCCCTTAAAATAATGCAAAAATAAAACGCCTTTTATATAAAGGAGTTACCAGAAAATATTAGCGTGTTTATTTTTTAATCTGCTATTTTAAGAAAAAACCATTGCCATTAACTTCGGTTAAAGGCAATCTAGTCATATATAAGATAAGATAAATAACACAAATATCATGTCCAAATACATACTCTCAATTGATCAAGGAACCACAAGCTCTCGGGCCATCTTGTTTACAAAAGATGCAGACGTTTTTGGTACAGCACAACAAGAATTTTCGCAGCATTTTCCACAAAATGGTTGGGTAGAACACGACCCTAACGATATTTGGCAAACAGTGCTTAGCACTAGTCGCGAAGTGTTAACTAAAAACGATGTAAAGCCTGAAGAAATTATTGCCATTGGCATCACCAACCAACGCGAAACCACTTTGGTGTGGAACAAAAAAACAGGCAAAACAATTTATAACGCTATTGTATGGCAAGACCGTCGCACCAGTGACTATTGCGAAAGCCTAACAACTGATGAGCTTTGCCAAACGATAAGCGATAAAACAGGCTTATTGCTCGACCCTTATTTTTCGGCCACTAAAATTCGTTGGATTTTAGATAACGTTGAAGGCGCACGCGAACAAGCCCTTGCAGGTGAGCTCGCCTTCGGTACGGTTGACACTTACCTACTTTGGCAGCTAACAGGCGGCAAAGAGCACCGCACCGATGCAACCAATGCATCGCGCACCATGTTATTTAATATTCACACCCAGCAGTGGGATCAAGAGCTTCTAGAGTTATTCGATATTCCAGAATCTATGCTGCCAGAAGTAATGGATTCAGCTGACGAGTTTGGTTCAACCAGCGCTGATATTTTTGGCGCGCCAATTCGCGTATGTGGTATTGCAGGCGATCAACAAGCTGCGCTTGTTGGCCACGCATGTTTTGAACAAGGCATGGCTAAAAGTACTTACGGTACTGGCTGTTTTTTAATGCTTAACACTGGCGAAAAAGCACTGACCTCAGAAAACCGCTTACTGACCACTGTTGCTTATAGATTAAACGGCAAGCCAACTTACGCCATTGAAGGCAGTATATTTATGGCTGGCGCAACGATGCAGTGGATTGTTGAAGGCTTAAAGCTACTTAGCCATGCTGGCGAAAGTGAGTCGATGGTTAAAGATGTCCCCCTCGATCATGGTGTATTTTTAGTGCCTTCGTTTACGGGTTTAGGTGCTCCTTATTGGGACCCTAATGCACGTGGCGCTATTTTAGGGCTAACACGCGATTCGGGTATTAGCACCATAGTTGCCGCAGCGCTGCAATCAGTTGGTTACCAGACCAAAGATTTACAAAAAGCGATGGAGCGTGATGGTCTTCGCCCAAGTGTGCTTCGTGTAGATGGCGGTATGGTAAAAAATAATTGGGTTATGACCTTTTTATCAAACATTTTAGGCGCAACAGTTGAGCGCCCAACTGTGACCGAAACCACTTCTTTAGGCGTAGCATATTTAGCAGGCTTACAAACAGGTGTGTATGAGTCGACTGAGCAGTTATCTAAAATGTGGACATGCGACCGTCGTTTTGAGCCAACCATGAGTGCCGACGAGCGTAACGACCTATACGCAAAATGGCAGCACTGCGTAGCTCAAGTATGCTTAACGAATAAAAACTGCCCATAGTAAATACTACGTGGTTAAGGCCAATACTTTAACCACTTTGCTTTTTTAACTTAGCTAAATGCTAGATTTAAAAAGCATGCTTTACTGCTTTAAATTGAAAATGGATTGGCGTCAAAATTAACGAATAAAAATCTGGGTTTTCTATTGTCAAATGAAAACAGCAGCTTTATGATGCTTATATCTTATTTATATTACAAATAAAAAGGTTAGCTCGGTGGAATTAGCAGATAACGAATATGACTTACTAGTCATCGGTGGCGGTGTAAACGGCACTGGAATAGCAGCTGATGCAGCAGGCAGAGGATTAAAAGTACTCTTGTGCGAACAATCAGACCTTGCCTGTGCAACATCTTCAAACAGTTCTAAGCTGATCCACGGTGGTCTGCGCTACCTTGAGCATTACGAATTTAGATTAGTAAAAGAAGCCCTAGCAGAGCGAGAAGTGCTACTTAAAAACGCACCTCATATTATGTGGCCGCTAACCTTTAGATTGCCGCATCAAAAGCATTTACGCCCTGCGTGGATGATTCGCATTGGTTTGTTTATGTATGACAACCTAGCGAAACGCGAAACACTAGCGGGTTCTCGAAGCATTAAATTTGGCGAAAATAGTGTTTTAGAACCCTCTATTACCAAAGGGTTTGAATACTCTGATGGCTGGGTTGACGATTCTCGCTTAGTCGTTTTAAACGCCCTTGCAGCGCAGGAAAAAGGCGCCGTTATTACCACACAAACTAAGTGTGTAAATGCTAAACGTGAGCAAGGTAAATGGCAGGTAACGCTTGAGCAGCAAAAGAGCAAAGCTAAATACACCATTTCTGCCAAAGGCATTGTTAATGCTGCGGGTCCTTGGGTAGCTAAATTATTTGATGAAGCCCTAACAGAAAAATCACCACAAAATATTCGCCTTGTAAAAGGTAGCCACATTGTAGTGCCTCGCATTCACGATGAGAAACAAGCTTATATTTTACAAAATAAAGATCAGCGTATTGTGTTTGTTATTCCGTTTGAAGATGACTTCTCACTTATTGGCACAACCGATGTAGAACACACAGGTGAAGCACAAGACGTTAAAATTAGTGATGAAGAAATTGATTACTTAATTGATATTACTAATACCTACTTTAAACAACCGATTAAACGCGAAGACATAGTACATACCTTTTCAGGCGTACGCCCATTACTTGATGACGAATCAGTTAATGCACAAGCCGTTACTCGCGATTATAAATTAGAGCTTTCGAGTGATGCTAAGCAAGCACCTCTATTGAGTGTGTTTGGTGGAAAAATTACAACTTATCGCAAACTTGCCGAAGCTGCGGTTAATAAGCTTGAAGACTTTTACCCACAAATGAGCAAAGCGTGGACCAAGCATAGCTCGCTCCCTGGTGGTGATTTTAGCTCTGTAGAAGCACTTAAATCAGAGCTAAAAGCAAAATATGAATGGCTACCTGAAATAACACTTAAACGCTTTGTACGCACTTATGGTACTCGTGCTAAAAATATATTAGGTAGTGCAACTGGGTTGAGTGATTTAGGCCAAGATTTTGGCCATGGTTTATTTGCAGCAGAAGTAGATTACTTGCTAAATGAAGAGTGGGCAGAAAACGCATACAATATTTTATGGCGCCGCAGCAAATTAGGACTACGTTTTAATGAGGCACAAGTTGCTGCGCTCAATGATTACATTGAGCATAACCAAGCAGCTAAAAGCGCTTAACTATTAAGTTATAATAGCTTCCTGTTAACCCCTTTATAATTTAATTTTTATAGAGGGGTTTATTTTTTGACTCTAAATTAAATAAATAATTAAAACCGCTAAGCGTCGCTGTTTTAATATCAAACTCAACACACTTCACACCTATTTGATTAAGCGCCGTAGTAAAACACTTATTCAGCTGCTTTGTGCCAATCACTACAACTTGTGTATCACTCAATAATTGCCATTCGCTAGCATGGCGAGCTGCTCGTACATCGCTGCCAATTAATACACCCGACAAATAGGCTTTGGCTTGTACTGGCGTTAACTCCTTTGAAAGCTGGCGTGTACGCACACTAAAAATACCATGTGCCAAGTTACCGCTATCACTACCTAAAGTTAGCTCACAGCCTTGCTCAAATGCTTTAAAGTCAAACTCACCTTCTGCACAGTCGTTAGGAATTAAAACACTTTGATGACATAACAAATCATATAACTCGCCGGTCATGGCTGTTTTAAAGCAAATGATTTCGCCGTTGTTTATAAGCACCCATTTAGTATGTGTACCAGGTAAACATAATAATATTTTACCTTGTTGATACTCTGGATTTTGTTTTAAAAACCCTAAAATTTGCAGCTCTTCGCCGCGCATTACATCAAATAAGCTATTTTGCAGCGTACACTTTGTGCCTGGTAGCGCTTTAATTGTATGCCCATCGCAATCAAAGCTAACCGCAGCATTAAGTAGCCCTTCGGGATTAATTGGGCATTCTAAATAAGGCGTTTCGTGCCAGCCGATGCTTGAGGTAATTTGCCCTGCAATATATATAGGTAAACTGCCATATTCTTGCTTCCACACTGCAATGGTGTCGATTAGGGTTTGCTCAAAATTTTGATTCGCCTTAACAACGCCAGGGCCATCACGTTGTGCTAATAATTTAAGTGTTGATTGCGCTTGTACTTCGCACAAATAAGCACGTAAATGGCTCGTGCCCCAGTCAACAGCAATAAAAAGAGATGAATTAGCCAAGCTTTAAAGCCTCCCACCGTCGATTTTAATACTCTGCCCGGTGATCATACTGCTTTCATCGGCGGCTAAAAAGAGTGCCAAATTAGCAACATCTTCAGGTGTTACTAATTTTTTAAGCGCCATGGCTTCCATCCACTTAACTTGCTCTTCTTCGGTAAACCAGCTTGCTAGTTGACGGTCGGTGGCCACCCACCCTGGCAAAATAGCGTTAACGCGAATACCAAACTCGCCGTAATCGCGAGCCAATGCCTTAGTCATACCAATTAGCCCTGCTTTTGCGGTTACATAGCCTGCCATTTGTGGCTGGCCCATAATCGCGTTAATAGAGCTAAAATTAATGATACTGCCGGCTCCATCGCCTTTCATAAAAGACATAGCAACTTGAGAGGCAAAAAATGCAGGGTTTAAGTTTATTTGTAAGCACTGATCCCAATCTTGCACGGTAACGTCTTCGCTCGCTTGCCGGCGGTCGTTCGCTACATTATTAACTAGTACATTAATAGCACCAAAAGCGGCGCATGCATCCACAAGTGATTGCTGAAGTGCATGAGAGTCAGTTACATCAACTTGCCTATACCATAGTTTTGCATTGGGTAAATCACGAATAAGCGATTGCGCTGCCTTATCATCAATATCTATAAATGCTACTTTTGCATTTTGGTTTACAAAGGACTTAACCATTGCTCTGCCGATGCCTGATGCACCACCAGTAATAAAAATAACTTTACCAGAAAGACTATGATATTGAGCGAGGGTGTTCAAATTCAACTCTCCATACAGCGCATTTTCAATTTCATTTAAACTCTTTATAAACTTATACTTACACTATAAAGAGCCAAACTAAGCTGTTATTGCTGTGTTAAAATATTTAGCTAATTAAAAGTTTATATCATATCCTTGAGTACATTAATATGATATATGATATATAATAAAGCAATATATCAACTCGGAATCCTGCGCAATGAAAAGCCAACCCCGTCAAAATTTAACACAACAATTAACCCACGATTTGGGTTTTGCTATTGTGCGTGGTGTTTACCCTGTAAGCGAAGGCCTGCCTTCTGAAGCCGATTTATGTATAAAATATGATGTAAGTCGCAGCGCCACCCGCGAAGCGGTAAAAATGCTCTCTGCTAAAGGATTAATTTCTTCTCGTCCTAAGCAAGGTATTCGTGTATTACCTGAAAGCAGCTGGAACATGTTTGATACCGACGTACTACGTTGGATTTTAAGCAGCAAGCCATCACTGTCATTATTAAAAGAGTTTACTCAAGTACGCGTTGCCCTCGAACCACAAGCGGCCGCGCTTGCTGCACTAAATGCAACTGCTGAACAACTCGCTGAAATTGATAACGCTTTAGCCCGTATGGCTGAAGCAGACGAAGGCTTAGACGATCCACTAGAAGCTGACATTGCTTTTCATACCAGCATATTAGTTGCCAGTAACAATCGCTTTTTTGTGCAGTTAACTGAGTTTATTAGTACAGCCCTTAGAGTAAGTATTCGTTATACAAACCACATTAAAGGTGTACCGGGCGCAGACGTTGCTAAGCACGCTGATATTTTAGAGACCATAAAGTCACGCGACCCTGAACGCGCTAAAAAAGCAGTAGAAACAATTTTAGAAGAAGCACTACAGTTAATTGAATCTAAATTAGTTTAATGTTAGTTCAACATATTGTATAAATATTGAGTCCATCGAATTTACTCTTTGCAGTACATTCGATGGACTTTTTTATTGCCTATAAAACTTAAATTACAGGCATTAAAAAATCCGATATCAGTCTCCTGATATCGGATTTTTAATTATTTAAATCAGATTAATAACTCTGGTTATTAACTGAGATAAAACGCCTTTTGCAGGCTAGAATTACAATCCTAATTTCTTCTCAAGATAGTGGATGTTAGTACCACCATTTTGGAAGTTTTCATCTGCAAGAATTCTCTTATGCAAAGGAGTATTAGTTTTAATTCCGTCAATTACTAGCTCGTTAAGTGCATTGCGCGCGCGGGCAATAGCTACATCACGGTTTTCACCGTAAGTAATTAACTTACCAATCATTGAATCGTAATGTGGTGGAACCGTGTAGTCAGCGTAAATATGGCTGTCCCAACGAATACCTAAACCACCTGCTGGATGGAAACGTGTAATTTTACCCGGTGACGGGATAAACGTTTCAGGATCTTCAGCATTAATACGACACTCAATAGCATGACCACGAATAACAACGTCGTCTTGAGTGAATGATAACGGTTGACCCGCTGCAATTTTTAACTGCTCTTTCACTAAATCGATACCAGTAACCATTTCAGTTACAGGGTGTTCAACCTGAATACGTGTATTCATTTCGATGAAGTAAAACTCGCCGTTTTCGTATAAAAACTCAAACGTACCTGCACCGCGGTATCCAATTTCGATACATGCACGTGTACAGCGCTCGCCAATGAATTTACGCGTTTCAGCAGTAATTCCTGGTGCTGGAGCTTCTTCAACTACTTTTTGGTGACGACGTTGCATAGAACAATCACGTTCACCTAAATGTACTGCATTACCTTGGCCGTCTGCTAATACTTGAACTTCGATATGGCGTGGGTTTTCAAGGAATTTTTCCATGTAAACCATGCTATTACCAAAGAATTGCTTAGCTTCTTGCTGTGTTAATGCAATTGAATCAATAAGTTCAGATTCGCTGCGAACAACACGCATACCACGACCACCACCGCCACCAGCGGCTTTGATGATTACCGGGTAACCGATACGCTTAGCGATTTGCATGTTGCGTTCTTTATCATCTGATACCGGACCGTCAGAGCCTGGAACACATGGAACGCCGGCTTTACGCATTGCTGCGATAGCAGACACTTTATCACCCATAAGGCGAATAGTGTCGCCACGAGGACCGATAAATACAAAACCACTTTGCTCAACTTGGTCGGCAAAATCAGCATTTTCTGCAAGGAAACCGTAACCAGGATGAATCGCTACAGCGTCAGTTATTTCAGCCGCAGCAATAATGCGCGGAATATCTAAATAACTTTCAGTTGCTGATGGTCTACCAATACAGATGGTTTCATCTGCAAGCAATACATGCTTAAGATCGCGATCTGCCGTTGAATGCACAGCAACCGTTTTGATCCCAAGCTCTTTGCAGGCGCGCAATATACGAAGTGCAATTTCACCTCGGTTTGCAATGACTACTTTATCTAACATTAGAGTTGGCCTTTTAGGTTACGCTATTATTCAATGATGAATAGAGGTTGATCAAATTCTATTGGCTCGCCATTTTCAGCTAAGATAGCTCTTACTGTACCGGCTTTGTCTGATTCAATTTGGTTCATCATTTTCATAGCTTCGATAATACAAAGTGTATCGCCAACTTTAACTTGCTGACCAACTTCTACATATGCTGGAGCTTCAGGAGACGCAGCTGAGTAAAAAGAACCAACCATTGGTGATTTAACTTGATGACCCGTAGGCTCAGCTGGTGCTGCTGCTTCAACAGCTACAGGAGCCGCTGCAACTGGTGCTGCTGGCGCTGGTGCATATTGCTGTGGAGCAAATTGCGGGTAACCTGGGCCAGCGCTCATGTTGTTGCGGTTAATACGTACTGATTCTTCACCTTCAGTGATTTCTAGCTCAGCAATACCTGATTCTTCTACTAATTCGATAAGCTTCTTTATCTTGCGAATATCCATTACACGACCCGCCTGTTAGTTTGTGTGTTAATTTAAATTAAATTGCGCTTTGCAACCGGCCCACAGCGGCGTTTAATGCTGCGTGATAACCCATTGCGCCTAATCCACATATCACGCCTTGTGCCACATCAGAAAAATACGAATGATGACGAAAGGCTTCACGTGCGTGCACATTACTTAAGTGCACCTCAAAAAACGGAATATCAACACTCAACAGTGCATCACGTAATGCGACGCTAGTATGCGTAAATGCAGCTGGGTTGATAATTATGTAATCAACCGCTTGCCAAGCATCGTGAATTCGTTCAATGAGGGCTTGCTCACTATTACTTTGAAAATGCGTTAACTCAACATCTAGACTATTAGCAGCACTGGTTAGCTCCTCCATAATCTCACTCAGCGTCTGAAAACCGTATTTATCCGGTTCACGTTTACCAAGCATGTTTAAATTTGGACCATTTATAACTAAAAGGTTAAATTTTGCAGCCATAATACGCGATATATCCTATAAGTAATGAGTTAAGCGGTTACTAACTAGTTTTTCACTTTTAAGTAAGCAGAAAAAGTAATGTAGCAACAATTTCTCACGTTAACCAACTATTATAGTGATTTCGACGTAAATAGCAGCAAAATACTGGTCTTATCAGTGTCGTGGGTACAAATATAAGAAGAATTAAGAAGGTGCCACTTAGTCAATTCAAGTGGCACTATTGCACTATTATTGTGCGCTGGCGCGCACAACTGCTAGGTGTTTAGCAAAGTCCTCAGCATTTAAAAAGCCCGTTACGCGCTGCGTACTAAGCTCTTGTCCTTGAGTATTAAAAAACAAAATACTAGGTAAACCAAACACCGTGTACTCTTCCATTAGCTCAATTGTTTTATTATCACTCTCAGTTAAATCAATTTGAATAAGTTGATAGTGGCTAAACTCACTTTGCACTTTGGCATCAGGAAAGGTGTAATGTTCAAACTCTTTACACGCCACACACCAGTCGGCATATAAATCGACCATAACCATTCGACCTTCGTCGTTTGCTTGTGCAACTGCTTCTTTTAGTTCTGCTAAATCAGCAACCTGTTTAAACTCATTATTTTGTGAGCTTACCTGTACTGTTTGTACTTGAACTGGCCAAAAGTAGTTTTTAGTTAACGTAAAGCCTGTAATAACTAATAGAGTTGCAGCAAACCATAATGCAGTTTTTAACTTGCTTTGTGTTTGGCTACTTTGCCAATGATGTAAGTACAGTGCTGTTGCTAGTGCAAGCACACCTGCCATTAATAATATAATGTCGGCGCTGATTAGTCGCTCAAGTAATATAAGCGGCACAACGAGCATCACAAAACCAAACAAGGTTTTAACTTGCTCCATCCAACCACCCGCTTTAGGAAGCAATTTACCGCCAGATGTACCAAGTAATAAAAGTGGTAACCCCATACCTAAACTGAGCACGTACAGTGTTAAACCACCTACTAAGTAATCACCACTTTGCGCTACAAATAACAGTGCCGCCGACAATGGCGCAGTAGTACAAGGTGATGCTATTAAGCCCGAAAGTACACCCATTAAAAATACGCCAACGTAGTTGCCGCCTTTTTGGTTGTTACTTACTTGGGTTAGCTTGCTCATCATACTGCTTGGCAGTTTAATTTCGTACCAACCAAACATCGACATAGCCAATAATACAAACAATAAACTAAAGCTGATTAACACAAATGGATGCTGTAAATACCCCTGCACTTGCCCACCAAGCGCAGCAACAACTAAGCCAAGCGCTGCATAGGTAACTGCCATACCTTGTATATATACAAACGACAACGCAAACGCTTTTTTAGTTGAAAGGTTTTGCTGACCCGCAATTAAGCTCGACAAAATAGGAAACATAGGAAATACGCACGGCGTAAAAGCAAGGCCTACACCAACAGCAAAAAATATGAGTAAATTAGTTATTAAACTCTGACTGGCTAATTGCTCAGTAAAAGTCAGTTCTTTTTCGGTATCATCCGAATTTGTTGTAAGTTCAGTCGTTGGCTCGTTGAGTGCTGAAAATGTACTTTGCGCTGTTGCCGCTTCATCTGTAGCGCTATTTTGATCTACATTTTTAATCTGTGCGCCACTAATTACACTAAGTGGAATGCTAATCACTTCTGGTGGATAACAAAGCCCTGCTTTTGCACAGCCCTGATAGCGAACTTTAACAACCGCTCCCTCAGTAATATTACTTAACTTACTAACAACGCTCGCGGTATTAAAAAAGACTTCTGTTTTACCAAAAAATTCATCTTCAATAATTTCGCCACTACCAGAGTCACCTACTTGGATGTTTGCGCCCTTGGCAATGATTTCTATTTTCTTTTTATATAAATAATAGTCTGGCGCTATATCCCAACCTACAAACAAGGTGCTGCCTTGCTGATCAAAGTCAAATACAAACGCTTGGTCTACAGGTAAAAAAGTGTGTTGAGGAGGCCCAAGTAGATCACCAAGCACATTATTAGTCGCAGCCTTTACAGGTACGGTTAATAATGTAACCAACAATAAAAAGAAAAAACGCATTAATTCAGTACCTCGT
The DNA here is from genome assembly GCF_011378625.1 of Pseudoalteromonas sp. c7(2019). Lineage (NCBI taxonomy): Bacteria > Pseudomonadati > Pseudomonadota > Gammaproteobacteria > Alteromonadales > Pseudoalteromonadaceae > Pseudoalteromonas > Pseudoalteromonas sp. c7(2019). The sequence continues at coordinate 62,636 of NZ_WTKS01000011.1, forward strand.
CCATCCAATTAAAATACGCCAAATTTCCCGTAGAAACTTCTAAAACCTGAATCTCTGGCACTTCGTAGCTATGTAACTCTTTTATTGTTAGAAACACATCGTTCATTTTATCTGATTTCGTTTTTATAAGTAGCTTAGCCTCAGTTGCTTCTGCAACTTCGCCTTCCCACATATAAATAGAGCCCATGTTAGGTAAAATATTTACACAAGCAGCTAGTTTTTTTTCTACCAACGCCCTTGCAAGTGTGCGTGCTTCTGCTTCGTCTTTGCAGGTCGTAAAAATCATTTTAAAATGCGTAGTCATTATGAACCTATACTTATTGGACAGTGTCTATCATCATAGTATCTGATAGCCGATACAATGTGTAGACGCTAAAATATCAGTAAAATGACGATACCTATGCCCTAACCTTGAAAAGAGACCTCGTCACCCTCATTTATATTTCATCAACTCTTTTGAGTGTCATTATTTAGAGAGCGCTATGTTTAGATTTTTATTTGTGTTGTTTATTATCATCCCTATTATCGAAATCGCTTTGCTGATTCAAGTAAGCGACGTGATTGGCGGATTTGCAACAATTGCACTTGTTGTTATTACGGCGATTTTAGGTGCCAAAATGGTTAAAACACAAGGTATGGGGGCGCTGCAAAACGTACAAGCGCAAATGGCGCAAGGGCAAATGCCAGCCAAAGAATTATTTACCGGAATATGCGTTGTAATTGCAGGTGTATTACTCCTTACCCCTGGCATTATGACTGACGTATTTGGGCTACTATTATTAACCCCTGCAATTCGTAACAAATTGGCTGCAGGCCTTGCTAGCCAAGCAACTGTTAGAATGAGCGCAGGCATGCAACAAGGGCCATCGCCGTTTGCTGGGCAGCAACATGCTGAACGAGAGCAAGGGCAAATGGAACGACCAACCACTATTGATGGTGAATATGAGCGAAAAGATTAAAAATTTATCGTTTTTTCTCTTGGAATTTTTCACTCTACCCCCATTAATGAATGCAAATTAGAAAAGCTTTTTTCTGTACTGTTCAGAAACTGTTAGGAGAACTAAAAAACATGAACATTCGTCCTTTACAAGATCGCGTAATCGTTAAACGTCTAGAAGAAGAAACAAAATCTGCTGGCGGTATTGTATTAACTGGCTCTGCAGCTGAAAAATCAACTCGCGGAGAAGTTGTAGCCGTAGGTAATGGTCGCGTTTTAGAAAACGGTGACGTGAGAGCGTTAGAAGTTAAAGCCGGTGACACTGTGTTATTTGGCTCATATGTTGAAAAAGTTGAAAAGATCGAAGGTCAAGAGTACCTGATCATGCGTGAAGATAATATTTTAGGCATTGTAGGCTAAACCTACTTTTCGTTTATAAACATTTAAGAATTTAGAGGAATTTAAAACATGGCAGCAAAAGAAGTACTTTTTGCAGGTGACGCACGCGCTAAAATGCTAACTGGCGTAAACATCCTGGCAAACGCAGTAAAAGTTACATTAGGTCCTAAAGGCCGTAACGTTGTACTAGATAAATCATTTGGCTCACCAGTTATCACTAAAGATGGTGTATCTGTAGCAAAAGAAATCGAACTTGAAGACAAGTTTGAGAACATGGGCGCACAAATGGTTAAAGAAGTTGCATCTAAAGCAAATGATGCAGCCGGCGATGGTACAACTACCGCTACAGTACTTGCACAGTCTATTGTTAATGAAGGCCTTAAAGCTGTTGCAGCGGGTATGAACCCAATGGATCTTAAGCGCGGCATCGACAAAGCAGTTATTGCTGCTGTTGCAGAGCTTAAAGCGTTATCTGTTCCTTGTTCTGATACTAAAGCAATTGCACAAGTAGGTACTATTTCAGCTAACTCTGATAAAGAGATTGGCGACATCATTGCACAAGCAATGGAAAAAGTAGGCCGTAACAGTGGTGTTATTACTGTAGAAGAAGGTCAATCACTTGAAAACGAACTAGATGTTGTTGAAGGCATGCAGTTTGACCGTGGTTACTTATCTCCTTACTTCATCAACAGCCCAGAAAAAGGTACTGTTGAACTAGATAACCCATTTATTCTACTTGTAGATAAAAAAATATCTAACATCCGCGAATTATTACCAACATTAGAAGCGGTTGCTAAAGCAAGCAAACCACTACTAATCATCGCAGAAGACCTTGAAGGCGAAGCACTAGCTACATTAGTAGTTAATAACATGCGCGGTATTGTTAAAGTATCAGCAGTTAAAGCACCTGGTTTTGGCGACCGTCGTAAAGCAATGCTACAAGATATCGCTGTATTAACTGGCGGTACTGTTATTTCTGAAGAAATCGGCTTAGAGCTTGAAAAAGCAACAGTTGAAGACCTAGGTACAGCTAAGCGCGTAATTATCACTAAAGATGATACAACAATCATTGATGGTGCTGGTGAAGAAGCGGGTATTAGCGGTCGTGTTTCACAAATTAAAGCACAAATCGAAGAAGCAACATCAGACTACGATAAAGAGAAACTACAAGAGCGCATGGCTAAACTAGCTGGCGGTGTTGCAGTAATCAAAGTAGGTGCTGCTACTGAAATGGAAATGAAAGAGAAAAAAGACCGCGTTGAAGATGCATTAAATGCAACTCGTGCAGCGGTTGAAGAAGGCGTAGTACCTGGTGGCGGTGTTGCACTTGTACGTGCAGCTAGCAAGCTAGTTGATTTAGTTGGCGACAACGAAGATCAAAACCACGGTATTAAAGTTGCACTTCGTGCAATGGAAGCACCACTTCGTCAAATCGTAACTAACGCTGGCGAAGAAGCATCAGTTGTAATTAACGCAGTTAAAGGCGGCGACGGTAACTTTGGTTACAACGCAGCAACTGGTGAATACAACGACATGATTGAAATGGGTATCCTAGATCCAACTAAAGTAACACGCTCTGCATTACAGTTTGCAGGGTCTATTGCGGGTCTAATGATCACTACTGAAGCAATGGTAGCTGAAATCCCAAAAGATGAAGCTGGTGGCGCTGATATGGGTGGCATGGGCGGAATGGGTGGTATGGGCGGAATGATGTAATCATCCCCTAAACACCTAGCTCAAATAAAAACCCAGCTTCGGCTGGGTTTTTAGCTATTGGGCACAAATAAAGTAAAAGCCACAGGTGTGGCTAATTAATAAAATGACTTCGCGTATCCCTTTGCTTCTTAAATGCATGCCAAGCCATACTCAGAGTTAATTTTATTTATTAAAAATTATTAAGGATATTAAGATGAATAAAAAACCTGAACTGATCATCTCATCACTCGATGCAGATAGATTATATGACTTAATGGAATCATTGCCTGCAGGTAGCTTTGCTAATAAAGAAGAATTGGAAGCTGAACTGGCACGAGCAACAATAGTCGAACCTAAAGATATGCCATCATCAGTTGTAACGATGAACTCAACTGTAAACTTTATTGTTGAGTCTTCTAAAGAAGAATTTACGTTAACCTTGGTGTACCCGAAAAACAGTGACTCTAGCGGCGATAAAATATCGATATTATCACCTGTAGGTAGCGCATTACTTGGACTAAACCAAGGCGACGAAATTGAGTGGCCTAAACCGAGTGGCGGCTTAATAAAGGTAAAAATAAAAGAAGTAACTTATCAACCAGAACGTGCTGGTGAATTACACAGATAAACACTTTATGCACTTAGTACTAAAAAATCGGTTTAAAGTAGACCCAGCCTCGGCTGGGTTTTGCTTTTTATTATAAAGCAGATTGATACTGTTTAATTTATACCTATAACTAAGTTACATACTGCGGGCATATACCCTGCGTAAATATGATAAAAAGCACATTTATTTAATAGTACGGAGTGAGCTAAACATGACTAACGTTCAACAGCATATCGGCAGCATTGCATTAGTTGTTAAGGACTACGACGATGCCATTGAGTTTTATACTCAAAAGCTCAATTTTGAGTTAGTAGAGGATACTGATTTAGGAGAGGGTAAACGCTGGGTGTTAATTTCACCTCCAAATTCAAACGGAGCTAGTTCAAATGGGACTAATTCGAGCAGGACTAATCTACTGCTTGCTAAAGCCACAACACCCGAACAGATCAGCGCTATTGGTAATCAAACGGGTGGTCGCGTTTTTTTATTTTTGCATACCAATGACTTTTGGCGAGATTATAATTTAATGCTTTCTAAAGGCGTTACATTTAACGAAAAGCCTCGAGTAGAACCCTATGGCACCGTAGTGGTTTTTGAAGACTTATATGGTACAAAATGGGATTTACTGCAGCTTAATAATTAGTACGATAAAGTGACGCTTAAACTCACGTCACTTTATTAACTAACTCTCTTACAATTGGGAATAAATCACTGGGTAGCATTCCCCTTTGCCCGTCTCGCTCACTTGCAATATCACCGGCTTTAGCATGCAGTGTTACACCATAGCGTGCTGCTTCATCAATAGTTAAACCTTGGGCAAGCAATGCCCCAATAATACCAGTGAGTACATCGCCACTGCCGCCAACGGCCAATGCCGGGTTGCCATCTTCACATACCCATGTTTGCTGGGCATTATCTATTAATGTTCCAGCCCCTTTTAATACACAAGTCGCGGTATAGCGCTTGGCGCAAAGGCGAGCATAATTAAAACGGTCTGATTCTATGTCGCTGGTGCTAACACTTAGCAGTCGAGAGGCTTCGCCGGGATGTGGAGTAAGTACGCATTGCTCTAACGTGTATGATGAAGCTTGCTTAGCCAGTAAATTAAGGGCATCTGCATCTATAACCAATGGCATTTTATTGTTTTGGCAATATTGCATTACTTCATCGAATGTTTGTTGTGCCCACTCGTCTTGCCCAAGCCCTGGGCCAATAACAACGCAGCTTGCCCACTCTAGCGCTTGATGTAAGTTATTACTGCTTACCATAAGTTCTGGTCTGCCAATACTAATAGGCGTTATTGAGCTTTCGTGTGTATACACTCTTACCATGCCAGCACCCGTTCTAAGAGCTGCTTCACTACTTAACCTAATTGCACCTGCAGTACCTTGATTGCCACCAACACATAAAAGTTTACCGTGGCTTCCTTTGTGACTATTGATTGCCCGCGTGGCTATTCCTTTAAAGCTATTGATATTAACAAGGGTTCCTGAAGATTGAGCGATAGAAGTAAACGCATCACCAATTGCTAAATCATCAAATACTAACTTACCGCTATATTGTTTACCTGCCGTCGTTGTGAGCCCTTGCTTTATACCTACAAAAGTAACGGTTGAAGTCGCTTGTACTGCGCACCCTAAAGGCTGTCCTGTATTTGCTTCAATGCCTGATGGAATATCAATGCTTATTACGGGCTTATCACTGTTATTTACAGCTTTTATTATATTCGCAAAATTATCGCGCACTGCGTTTTTAAGGCCAGTACCAAGGAGCGCATCAATAACTATATCGCACTCATTAAGAGCATCTTTTGTAAAATGAAAAACCACCCCACCCGCTTCTACCCATAGCTGCTGCGCTTTTGCAGCATCACCTTTTAATGTTTTTTCGGGTTCAGCAGCACATACTGTTACATTTTTACCTGATTGCTTGATCAGCCTAGCTACAATGTAACCGTCTCCAGCATTGTTACCATGGCCAACAATGACTAATGTATGCTGTGCATCAAATAGCTGCCATTGCTTATATACAGCCTCTCCTGCTCGCTGCATTAGGGTAAATAAATCGCAATGACTATTTTTAGCCGCTAAAGCTTCACTATCTCTTACTTGTTGTGCGGTAAATAAGGTTTTATTAAGCATAAAGGCTCCTTTAATAGGTGATACTTCACCTTATCAAATACTTATATCTAGCGGCTAGTTCCGTTGACAATTTTAAACTGCAATTTTATTTAAAATCTAACTTAGCAAAATACTCCCAAGCCAATTTGGACATGACCAACATGAGTACGACTAACTTGAGCAAGGTGAGCTAATTAAAGTACAATACAATTAATTAAAGGCTTGGCTTACTTGTAACCCAAGCCTGTTTATTTTTAGGTAGAGAAAAACATGGCACAAACTCGCGGTAACTTATTTATTTTGTCAGCCCCTTCTGGTGCTGGTAAATCAAGCTTAATCAATGCGTTATTAAAAAAACACGCTGACATGAAAGTATCTGTATCACATACAACTCGCGCCCCTCGCCCAGGTGAAGAAAATGGCGTGCATTATCACTTTGTATCTACAGACGAATTTAAAGCGCTTATTGCCAAAGATGACTTTTTTGAATGGGCTCAAGTATTCGATAATTACTACGGCACATCAAAGCAGGCTATTGAGTCGCAACTTGATGCGGGTATTGATGTGTTTTTAGATATTGATTGGCAAGGCGCTCAGCAAGTGCGCAAAATTATGCCAAGCGTACAAACTATTTTTATTCTACCGCCTTCAAAAGAAGAATTAGAACAACGCTTAAATAACCGTGGCCAAGATTCGGCTGAAGTTATTGCCTCTCGTATGGCAAAAGCACAATCTGAAACATCACATTATAACGAATACGACTTTGTAATTGTTAATGATGACTTTGAGAGCGCACTTGGCGACATAGAAATGATTGTAATGGCTCAGCGCTTAACACTAAAAGCGCAAGAAGATCGTCATCAAGTTTTACTAAATAGTCTGCTTAAATAATTTAAGCCTACTTAAATTAGGCTTAGGCAAGTAAAACTGATAAAAATTGAACACTGGCTATTGGCGAAAGTGGCTCCTTGGAGTAAACTACGTCTTTGCTTTTAAATTATTTTTGGAGTGCTGTGATGGCCCGCGTAACAGTTGAAGATGCAGTAGATGCAGTTGGTAATCGTTTTGACTTAATTTTAGTTGCGGCTCGTCGTGCCCGCCAAATTGCTGTTGGTGGTAAAACTCCACTAGTAGACCCTGAAAACGATAAGCCAACGGTAGTTGCTTTACGTGAAATTGAATTAGGTTTAGTTGATAGCGCTTCAATGGACTTAATTGACCGTGAAGAACAACAACACCAAGAAGCAGCAGAATTAGCTGCTGTTGCTGCCATTGTTGGTGGCAACCAATAATCGACCTCCCGGTCTGATTTAGCCAACGGCGCAGTATTTCTACTATAGCCGTTGGCAATCCTTTCATTTCATCGTATATTCGTAGCTTACCTAATTTGCTTCACTAGGGCCTGTTTATCTTTCGAGGTTAAATTTGCAGCAGTATGCTTGGTATTTAGGCAAGGCAGAGCCTATGTAGTGTGGTTATTTCCCATAAATAGGCGATAACGCAGCATAAATGCCAAACATGCGCTGCCCAAAGGGTTCTGCCTAGGGGCAATTTACTCTTTGTTGCTCGATTTTTACTTAGCCCGCTAGGCTAAAAACCTCGCGCCGCGATTAAATCGCCCCTAGATTGAACAAATTTTAATCCTGAAAGGTCAACAGGCCCTAGAACATTGGAGTGTGAATGTATCTTTTTGAAGGTCTTAAAAAGAAAATTTCAGAATACTTGCCCGCTGCTGATGTAGAGCTGGTTCAAAAATCTTACGTGGTAGCCCGAGAGGCCCATGAAGGACAAACTCGCTCAAGTGGCGAACCTTACATAACTCATCCAGTAGAAGTAACCCAAATTCTTGCAGGCATGCATCTTGACCATGAAACGCTCATGGCCGCGCTAATGCATGATGTAATTGAAGATACTGATTTTAGCCAACAAGATTTAGCCGAAATTTTTGGCGAAACTGTGGCAGAACTCGTTGAAGGTGTAAGTAAGCTCGATAAGCTCAGCTTTAAAGATAAAAAAGAATTCCAAGCTGAAAACTACCGCAAAATGATTATGGCAATGACTCAGGATATTCGAGTTATTTTAATCAAGCTTGCTGATAGAACGCACAATATGCGTACTTTAGGGGCACTGCGCCCAGATAAGCGCCGCAGAATAGCACGTGAAACGCTTGAGATTTACGCGCCAATAGCAAACCGCTTAGGTATTCACGATATTAAAAATGAGCTTGAAGACTTAGGTTTTCAAGCTTTATATCCTATGCGTCATCGCGCACTTAAATCTGAAGTAGCTAAAGCACGTGGTAATCGCAAAGAAGTTATCACTAATATCCAACATGAAATAGAAGCACGTCTTGAAGAGTCAGGCATTAAAGCGACTGTGTCTGGCCGTGAGAAACATTTATATAGTATTTATAAAAAAATGCTTAATAAAGAACTGCTATTTAACGAAGTTATGGATATTTACGCGTTTAGAATTGCAGTTGATTCTATGGATACGTGTTATCGCGTATTAGGTGTGGCTCATAGTCTTTATAAGCCTATAGAAACACGCTTTAAAGATTATATTGCTGTACCAAAAACTAATGGTTACCAATCGCTTCATACTTCATTAGTTGGCCCACACGGGATACCTGTTGAGATTCAGATTCGTACTCACGATATGGATCAGATGGCCGACAAAGGTGTAGCGGCGCACTGGATGTATAAAAAATCAGGTGATGGTGCCGGTAATACTTCGCAGCAACGTGCTCGCCAATGGATGCAAAGCTTATTAGAGCTTCAGCAAAGTGCGGGTTCATCGTTTGAATTTATTGAAAACGTAAAAACTGAGCTATTCCCAGAAGAAATTTACGTATTTACACCTGATGGTCGTATTGTTGAGCTACCAATGGGCGCTACCGCAGTCGATTTTGCGTATGCGGTTCATACTGATGTAGGCAACACTTGTGTAGGCGCTCGCGTTAATCGCAAGCCACATCCTTTAAGTCGGCCATTAGATACAGGGCAAACCATAGAGATAATAACAAGCTCAGGTGCCCACCCTAATGCAACATGGCTAAACTTTATTGTTACTGGTAAAGCACGCTTAGGTGTTCGTAATTACCTTAGAAGCCAGCATCATGAAGAAGCTATGCTTTTAGGGCGTCGTTTACTTGATTCGGCATTAGGCGAAAACAAACTAGATAGCATTGCTGATGAAAATATAGCGAGAGTACTTGAAGAGCACGAACTAACTACGCTTCTTGAATTACTTGTAGAAATTGGCTCTGGTAACTTAATGAGTATGTTAATTGCCAAGCGCTTATTGCAAAATGACAATGACGATTTAACTGATATAACAAGCCAAGCTAAAGCGACCATTATTGGTACTGAAGGCATGTTAGTGAATTACTCTAAGTGTTGCCGACCTGTACCAGGCGATGCCATTACGGCTCATATAAGCCAAGGTAAGGGCCTGACCGTTCACCGCCAAGAATGTAAAAATATTCGTGGTTGGGAAAATGAGCGTTCTAAATACTTAGTTGTAAAATGGGACGATAACCCAGAAAAAGAATATATTGCAGCTCTGAGAGTTGAAATTATTAACCATCAAGGCGCGTTAGCTAAGCTAACCAATGTTGTCGCTACAACCCAAGCCAATATTGTCGAAATTGCCACCGATGAAAAAGAAAGTAATTTATACGTGATAGATTTAGGGGTTACCGTTAAAAACCGTATCCACGTTGCTAACATTATGCGCCGCATTCGCGTTATGCCTGATGTACAAAAAGTCTATCGTAAAAAATAAAATAGGAAACACATGAATAAAGCATTTATCTCTACCGACAAAGCACCTGCAGCTATTGGCACTTACAGCCAAGCAGTTAAAGTAGGTACCGCTGTTTATTTATCTGGTCAAATTCCATTAGTTCCAGAAACGATGGAAATGATTTCAGAAGATTTTAGCGAGCAAACGCATCAAGTATTTAAAAATATTGCTGCGGTATGTGAAGAAGCAGGCGGAAAAATTCACGATTTAGTTAAAATCAATATTTACCTAACTGATCTATCTAACTTCGCCACTGTAAATGAAGTGATGAGCCAATACTTTAAACAACCTTACCCAGCGAGAGCTGCATTAGGTGTTCGTGCACTACCAAAAGGTGCACAAGTTGAAATAGACGGAATAATGGAATTACCTTCTACCAATTAAGTATTACAGGCTATAGAGCTTCTCTATAGCCTTTATTTTTCGCTCCACACTTCGTTTTATCTGACTTCTTGACTCAAATGTAAATTTCTAGCAATCTGTAGTTGTGTTTTAAAAAACAAACTTAACTTAAGTAGTAAAAAAGGATTAACTCGTGTTTAAGCTTGCCAACAATGGAAATGTTTTACTTGATGTAAAAGAGCATATTCCTCCCAGCGCTGCATTTATTTTAGAGGCTCTCGAAAAGTCAGCTTTTTGCGACTGTAAAATAGATCATGACGCTATTAATGATTTTTTTAAAAACGAAAACACACAACAAACTCTCGTTGTAGCAACAAAACACAATGCCACTTTAAATGTAACAATTAGCGACGATAAAATGCTGGCCATTGGCGAGCTAACGCTTGCCCAAGGTGGAAAGCTATTAAGCTTAGAAGATGCAAAAAAACAACTCGTTAAAGCAGGCATTGTGCGTGGGTATAAACAAGCTTTTTTAGAACAGCTGCTGCAAAAACAATCTGAACACTCTGCGGGATCTGTAGTTAAAGGGATATTAGCTAAAGGTAGGCTCCCAAGCGATGGTTTAGCCACTAAACTAATAACAACCGTAGAGACTTTAAAAGACCGCTTAAAAGCGCCCAAGCTCAAAGAAGATGGCAGTGTGGACATGCGCGACTTTGGCAAGCTTGCAAGCGTAGAACCTGGCTCTGTGCTTATTCGCCAGCAACCAGCAACCCCCGGTAAAGAAGGCTTTACCGTAATAGGTGACATACTGCCCGCAAAGCCCGGAGAAAATAAACAATTAGTGGCAGGCGAAGGGACTGAAATATCAAAAATGAATCCGCTTGAGTTAGTCTCTACTATTGCTGGTGTTCCGGTTGAAATTAATAATGGTATGCGTGTCGACGATATTTTTACCATTTCAGATGTAAATGTAAAAAGCGGCCATATTGACTTTCAAGGCAGTGTTATTGTTACTCGCAATATAGACCCTGGGATGAAAGTAACTGCCAAAGGCGATATTACTATATTTGGCACAGTTGAATCAGGTGAGCTTACCGCAGGCGGAAACATCACGGTTAAACAAGGCATTATTGGCCATCAAAAAGTGGATAGTAAGTCACTTTCTTGCAAGCTAATTGCGCTAGGTGATATTCATGTATCTCACTCACAGTATTGTTATCTCGATGCAAATAATATTTTTATTGATCGCCAAACAAGCCATTGTGTAATGAAAGCTAAACGCTTACTGCAAGTAGGCCAACCAGACTTACCTAAAGGTAAAATATTTGGTGGTGAAATACTTGATGCAACAACTCTCATTGCTGGCGAAATAGGGAATGAATCAGGTGCTAAAATGATTATTAATTTAGCAGCTTCTGGTGCTGAAATAACAGCGGATACTGATAATTGCTTTAGAGACTTAGCTAAAACAGATGCACAATTAGATACGCTGCAAGCAGCGCTAGAAAAAACTGATTTAGTGAAGGATGCCGAAAAGAAGAAAATATTAATCACTAAAATTGGCGCTACTCAGAAACATTATTGTGAGCAAGCAGAGAAATTAGAAAAACGTCTTTCAAACTTAGATCATGACTTACACGATTTACTTAGCGACGCTAATTTAACGGTGAATTCTGTTTTGCATTCAGGCGTAGAGATCCATATTTTTGATAAAGTACTTAAAACAATCCGCAATTACCCTCCGTGCAACGTTAAACTTTTAAATAATAAAATTGAAATAGAGTTTAAAACACACTAAAAAATTGAGTGCTCTATTGAGCACTCAAATTAACTCACTTTTTTACAATTTAAAGTAAGCCACTTACCGTATCATAAGTTTGACTTGGCCATACACCCACTTGTACTTGGCCAATATGCTGCTTTTGTAGCAATAGCATAGCCAAGCGAGACTGCCCTATTCCACCGCCAATCGTTTGCGGAAATTTACTTTGTAGTAGCGCTTTATGCCAATCAAACTCTAAGCGGTCTTCATCTCCAGTTGTACTTAACTGCGCTTTTAAAACCTCAGGGCTTACACGTATACCCATTGATGATATTTCAAATGCATCTTCAAGTACTGGGTTCCATACTAAAATATCACCATTTAAACCCATATATTGATCGCATGTTGGCGTAGACCAATCATCGTAATCTGGGGCTCTTACATCATGAATTTTGCCATCTCCAAGCGCGCCACCAATACCAATTAAAAATACAGCACCATATTCTTGTGCAATGGCTTTTTCGCGTTGCTTAGCACTAAAGTCAGGATACATTTTACGTAGCTCTTCACTGTGCACAAACTTAATATCGTCCGGTAAAAAAGGCGTTAAGCCATAAGACTCTCTTACAAAAGCTTCCGTCTCTTTTATCCCTTTATAAATAGATTGAACAGTTTGCTTTAGTGTTGCCAGCGAACGTTCTGTCGTTTCGTTAATTACTTTTTCCCAATCCCATTGATCAACATATACAGAATGAATAGGACTTAATGAATCTTCATCTGGGCGCAAAGCCTTCATTTGAGTGTAAATACCCTCACCAACACTAAAGCCATAAGTTGCCAGTGTTTTACGTTTCCACTTAGCCAGTGAATGCACCACTTCGTAGCGGCTATCTGTAATCGCTTTCACATTTACAGCAACTGCGTTTTCATGGCCGCTTAAGTTATCTTGCGTACCGTCGCCAACCTTAGCCAAAATTGGGGCTTGAACCTCAACCAGCCCAAGTTGGGTTTCTAGTTGTTGTGAAAAAAATTGCTTAACTTTACTTATTTGCTGCTGTTGCTGCACATAGTGTGAACTCATAATAATTGGCCTCATTCCCAGTTATTGTTACTTGCTTAATTGATAAAAAGCGATCTAATTAACGCCCTTAATGAAGTTAATGTAACGATTTAAAGGATTAATTCAATATCCCATAACAAAAATAGCTTTAATATATAAAAACCATTAATTAAATGGTATAAAAATCATATATTCGATAATTTTATGAGAAAAATATAATGGAAAATTATTTAATCGATAATCTCGATAATCTCGATAAACAGATACTTCATGCGTTAATGGCAAATGCCCGTACTGCGTACGCCGAATTAGCAAAAAGATTTAATGTAAGCGCAGGGACAATTCACGTAAGAATTGAAAAAATGAAGCAAGCAGGGATCATTACAGGCACCCAATTAACGATTAATACTAAACAGCTAGGCTACGATGTGTGCTGCTTTATAGGTATTAATTTAAATAACGCACGAGATTACCCGCAAACGCTTATAAAGCTAGAAGCATTGGAGGAAGTGGTAGAGGCTTATTACACAACAGGTAACTACAGTATATTTATAAAGGTAATGACAAAGTCCATTGATCACTTACAAGATGTGCTGATTAATAAAATACAGGCAATAGAAGCCATTCAATCAACAGAAACACTTATTTCTCTACAAAATCCAATTAGCCGTACGGTAATGCCTTAACTGCAAAAATCTCGTATAATTGCCGAAAAAAGAGGATAACCATGCAGCAAACTCGCTATCAAAGAATCGAAGACGTACTTTCGCGCCGTCAAACAGACCTAACCGTGTGTTTAGAAGACGTGCACAAACACCATAACTTATCTGCAATAGTACGAAGTGCTGATGCGGTTGGTTGCCATCACGTACATGCTGTATGGCCTGAAAAGCAAAAATGGCTAACAAATAATACCTCAGGTGGCAGTAAAAACTGGCTAGAGACGCACTTACATAGAAATATTGATGATGCCGTTACTGCAATGCGTGAACGCAATCCAGAAATACAAATATTAGCGACTCATCTATCAGAAGATGCCGTTGATTTTAGAGAAGTAGATTACACCAAGCCAACGGCTATTATTGTTGGACAAGAAAAAACGGGGATATCAGAAAAAGCTCTAGAATATGCCGATCAAAATATTATTATTCCAATGCAAGGCATGGTGCAATCACTAAATGTTTCGGTTGCTGCTGCGCTAATATTGTTTGAAGCACAGCGCCAACGCGAGCTGGCTGGTTTATATAATAGAGATATGCTGAGCGCCGAAGTTAAACATCCACTTTACTTTGAAGGCTGCCACCCTATTATTGCAAGGCAGTGTAAACAAAAAAAATTACCTTATCCTGCACTTGATGAAAACGGCGAAATAGTCGCTGACGAGCAATTTTGGCAAGCTTTAAAACATACTTGATGGACTAAAGCTCTGTAAGTACACTTAGCCTACTCACAAATAATAAGATTGATATAATTTGTCTAAACCTAGCTTAAATCAATACCCAATTACAGAGCTCAAAGGGGTCGGCCCAAAAATGGCTGAGCGTTTGTTAAAGCTAGGTATTTTAACTGTGCAAGATATGCTTTTTCATTTGCCACTTCGCTATGAAGATCGCACTCGCTTATACGCGATTAGCGAGTTGTCACTTCATAGCCACGTAAGTGTTGAAGCAACAATTGAAACAAGCCAAATTACGTTTGGTAAAAGGCGCATGCTTGTTTGCCAAATCAATGATGGTACTGGCAGGCTAACACTACGATTTTTTAATTTTACCGCGGCACAAAAAAACGCATTTAGCGCTGGTAAAATAATACGTTGTTTTGGTGAAGTGCGCCGTGGCCGTGTTGGCTTTGAAATGAGCCATCCTGAATACAGCATCAGCGATACTTCCAACGAGCAACCAGTAGCGACAACATTAACGCCCGTTTATTCAACAACCGAAGGTTTAAAGCAACTATCGATTAGAGCTTTAAGCGAACAGGCTATTGATTTACTACATAAATACTCAGTAGAAGAACTACTGCCTTCACAGTGGCAGCCATCAAATATGCCACTAAGTGACGCCTTATTATTACTGCACCGCCCACCAAATGATGTTGATGTAACTGCATTAGAGCAAGGTACTCACCCAGCTCAACAGCGCCTTGTATTTGAGGAGTTACTTGCTCAAAACCTCAGCTTATTAAAAGTACGAGAGCAAGGGCAACAAGTTAAAGCCGTGGCATTAAATCCGGTAAACACATTAGAAAGCCAATTTTTAGAGCAACTTCCTTTTGCACCCACAAATGCGCAAAGCCGCGTAGTTGCTGAAATTAAAGGTGACATGCAACACGCGTATCCAATGATGCGTTTAGTGCAAGGCGATGTAGGCTCAGGTAAAACCCTAGTAGCAGCACTTAGTGCACTAACAGCCATTGCGCAGGGCTTTCAAGTAGCTTTAATGGCTCCTACTGAAATTTTATCAGAGCAACATGGCGTTAATTTTACAACGTGGTTTAATCAACTAGGTATAACCGTTGCTTGGCTTGGCGGTAAAACAAAAGGCAAAGAGCGCGTAGCAACACTTGAAAAAATAGCCTCTGGTGAGGCGCAAATGATTATTGGTACTCACGCTTTATTTCAAGATGAAGTTAAGTTTAATAACTTAGTGCTTATCGTTATCGATGAACAACACCGCTTTGGTGTCCACCAGCGTTTATCACTGCGCGAAAAGGGTAAGTTTGGTGATTGTTACCCTCATCAACTAGTTATGACCGCAACACCTATCCCGCGTACACTCGCTATGACAGCCTATGCCGACTTAGAAACCTCTGTGATTGACGAGTTACCACCTGGGCGTACGCCAATCACAACAGTAGCACTTCCAGATACTCGCAGAGACGATATTATTGCCCGCGTTAAATTAGCGTGTAACGAGCAAGGCCGCCAAGTTTACTGGGTGTGTACTCTTATTGATGAATCTGAAGTACTGCAATGCCAAGCCGCCGAAGACAGTGCACTGCAGTTAAAAGAAGCATTACCAGAGCTAAACGTAGGTTTAGTACATGGGCGAATGAAATCAGCTGAAAAACAAGCCATTATGAGCGAGTTTAAAGCAGGCAATATACATGTTTTAGTTGCCACTACGGTTATTGAAGTTGGTGTAGATGTCCCTAATGCGAGCTTAATCATTATAGAAAACCCTGAGCGCTTAGGCTTAGCACAGCTGCATCAGTTACGTGGGCGAGTTGGCCGTGGCGCTACTGCATCGCATTGCGTGCTTTTATACCACGCACCACTGTCTCATACTGCTCAAAAGCGATTAGGTGTACTACGCGATAGTAACGATGGTTTTGTGATAGCTGAGCGCGATTTAGAAATTCGTGGCCCTGGTGAAGTACTCGGTACAAAACAAACAGGGTTAGCCGAGTTTAAAATTGCCGATCTTACCCGCGATAAGCACATCCTCAACCAAGTTAGACCGATTGCACAGCAAATGCTTAAGCAACACCCAGAGGTTGTTGACCCACTAATTCAACGTTGGTTGGGTAACAAGCAAAATTACGCGCAAGCGTAACCACTCTATTTTCGATACTTTGAGTTTAGTAAGTTAATTTACTAAATTAGCTTACTAAGTTAGAGATGCTAAATTTATTCGTTAGCATTTACAAAGGCTATAAAAAAGTCAGCTCTAAACAATATAGAGCTGACTACTGATATCTAAACTGAGCTAAGCTAAGCTAAGCTAAGCTAAGCTAAGCTAAGCTAAGCTAAGCTAAGCTAAGCTAAGCTAAGCTAAGCTAAGCAGTATAAAAGCGATTAGCGCCTTTTACTGCTCTTAGTTAAATTTAAGCTTTATTAAGCTCAAATATAAGCGATGTTTGCGGGAATGATATTGGCATTTGTAAACCAAACTGCATTAGCGCTTCACCTGTAAATGTTTGACCATTTACCGCAGCAATAGAAGATGGACGATACTCTTCAAATTTTACCGGCCACACTAAATTAAGTGTGTACTGCGCATCGCCATCTAGGCCAACAAAACGTAATTTATTAGGCGCTGTACGCGGTGTTTCGCGAACGCTGTTATAGGCAAATAACGCTTTTGTTTTTTGCTCATCGATTAAACCAAAGTTAATTGATAAATCGTCGCTATCTAGGCGGTATAAATCGGCGCTATGAATAAACTCACGATGCTCTTTATGAAGTGCTATTGCCGCTTTAAGTGCATTGTATTCGTGATCGTTCAGTTCACGTGGGTCCATTTCGATTCCCATGTGGCCAAACATTGATACCGCAGCACGCATTTCAATACTTACATTACGCCCTGTGATATGACAATCGCGTGGGCCTACGTGTGCACCCATAACCGACGATGGGAAAAAGAACGAACATCCACGCTGTATTTCAAGGCGATCAAGCGCATCGTTTGAATCTGACGTCCATACACGGTCTGTGTGTGCAAGTACGCCGTAATCTACACGTGCACCACCTGACGAACAGCTTTCTATTTCAAGCCCTGGATGCGCCGCTTTAATACGGTCAATTAAACGATAAAGTGCTAATGTTTGCTGGTGCACTGCTGGCTTACCATCAAAATTACCCGCATGGTTAATATCGCGGTTCATATCCCATTTAATGTACTTAATAGTTGGGTATTCAACTAAAATATCGTCAATTGCTTTGTATAGGTACTCAACAACCTCAGAGCGCGTTAAATCAAGTACTAGCTGATTTCTAAAGCTTAACTGTTCGTTGTTTTGAGAGCCTAAAACCCAATCAGGATGCGCGCGGTATAAATCACTATCTGGGTTAACCATTTCTGGTTCAAACCAAATACCAAACTCCATACCTAAGCTATTCACATGATCTATGACTGGTGATAAACCATCTGGGTAAATTTTGTAATCTACTGTCCAATCACCTAAACCAGCGTTATCGCCACGGCGGCCTTTAAACCAACCATCATCAAGTACAAAACGTTCAATACCTAACGGCGCTACTCTGTCCGCTAGCTGCTTAAGCGTATCTACGTCGTGATCAAAGTAAATGCCTTCCCATGTGTTGTAATGCACAGGACGCGTTTTTTCACGCTGTGCTTGGCTAAGTAAATTAGCTTTAACAAAACGATGAAAATTACGAGAAAGCGCACTAAAACCTTCACTCGAAAACGAGCCATAAATGCTCGGGCTTTGATACGTTTGACCTTTAGCAAGCGTAAGCTCACCAGGTAGTAATAGCTCACCCATTTGCACGTAACGACGACCTTCAGCTAAAAGCTCTGCGCGTAGTTTATTATTACCACTCCAACCTAAATGAAAGCCGTAACATTCGCCGTGCTGCTCGCCTGCATTTTCGTTATGCACTAATAAACCAGGAAATACATCGTGTGATGTTTTGCCTTTACGGTTTTCACGAACAAAACTGCCTAAGACTAAATCAACCGATTGACGTTGGAACTCGTTTGACCAACGACCTTCAAAGCTCACTATTTTGCTTACGCTATCTGGCAATTGAAATGTTGGCGCGGCGCAAAAGTTAACGCTTAGCGGTAAGTCGCCTAAATTAGTTAATACAGTATGTGCGCTTAGTACATCAGTGTTTTTATCAAGTGTAATGCTGTGCACTACTTCAATACCACGAAGCTTATCTACGCTTACAAACTCAACTGTCGCACTTGAAGGCTGACGAACTTCTTGAAGCTCTGGCCCTACTGACCATGCGATTGAATCATTTACTAGCTCAAGCCCTGGCGCACCAGTAAAGCCTTCGCCTAATAACGGAGATAGAGAAATAGGCGCTTCTTCAACCACGGCACATTTTACTTCTTGACGCGTAGCAAGCTGAGTTAGCATTGTTTCTGTTGTTTGCTCAGATAGGCGTTTACCAAAGTACAGTAACGCCGGTGTTTTGCTCTGGCAGTCGAAAATAACGGTGCTGTTTACACTGTCTAATCGATAAAATGATTTAGTGTCGGCCATGATTTTCCTATCCTCTTGTTCATTGTGTGAGTTATAAATATAACGAAAATTAGTAAGCTACACTATGTAGTAAATGTATCTCTTTGCTTGAGCCACAATCTATCAGACGGTGACACTCAATAATAATAGTATATATCATATAAATTAGGTTTTGATAGTCTTTACATCGCAAATAGTCAGATAAACTCACTGGAAGTATCACTGTAATAAAAAGTATTAAACTAACCTTAGCTTTGAAGTTCTCATGTTGCTTTTAATACATATAAAAAAATCGGCCAGAGTTTCCCCATGACCGATTTTTTCAGCTTAAACTATTTATACGTTATTTTTGTACTTGTGCTTGGCCTGCGTCATCAAGTGCTGGTGTTTTACCTGCCCACTGCGCATTTAAACCAAATACCACTTTATTTACTATCAATGCAAAAGCGACACATACAATCAGTGTAATTGGCATTAAGTGAATGTAATGAATGTCAGTATGTAGTGGTGAGTTTGCAAATGTAAGCATGCCGTACATTACAACACCTAAAATTACTGCTGCAATACCTGCACGTGCATCCACATTTTTAAATAATAAGCCCACTACAAAAATAGAGAATATAGGCATACTTAACAAGCCATTTAATTGCTGTAGTAAGTTAATAATGCTATCTGCTTGCTGGTAAATTGGTACAAGTACCAGTGTTAAGCTTGTTAGTAGCAATGTTACGTAACCACTTAGCTTTACAACACTTGGCTCTTTATTAAAGTACGCTTCGTGAATATCACACACATATAGTGCTGTAGCTGAATTTAATAAGCTGTTGTAAGTAGAGAGTACTGCTGCTGCCATTGCCGCTGCGAACACACCGGTTAACCATGCTGGCATTACATCACCCACAATTCGACCATAAGCAGCGTCGCCAATATCGCCATAAAGTTTAAACGAAATAATACCCGGTAATACCACAATTGCAGGGACGATTAAAAAACGAATACCCGCAGCTGCAAATATACCTTTTTGCGCTTCTTTAACATTAGGTGCTGCCATTGCTCGCTGTGTGATTGTTTGGTTAGTACCCCAGTAATACATTTGAATAAAGATCATACCGGTTAAAAGTGTTGGCCACGGAATAGGTGAATCAGCATCGCCTATGAGTGTTAAGCGCTCCTCTGGAATACCCGTAAAGTCATAATCAATCGCATTAAGTGCTAAAAACACGACTAAAACAGCCATGCCTAGTACAAGTATGCCATTGTAGGTATCCGATACAGCAACTGCTCTCAGGCCACCAAAAAACGCATAAACAGCACCAATAATGGCAAATGCGGTGGCAATATACATTAGCGGAATATCAACCTTAAACATGGTTTGCATAAATAGCGCGCCAGAATAAATAACCGCTGGCATATAAATAAGTGCATTACCTAAAAAGAATAAACCACCAATCACAGCGCGAATATGTTTGTTGTTATAGCGCTTTTCTAAAAGCTCTGTGGTGGTAGTACAGTTGTATTTGTAATAAACAGGAATGAACACTTTGGCTAAAATAATCAAACCTATAATTGCTGCAAGCTCCCACCAAACCAGTAAAGCCATTTGGTTACCATTCATACCTACAAGCTGATCAGTACTTAAATTAGTTAATGTGATTGAACCTGCAACAAACATCCAAGTAAGACCACCGCCCGCTAAAAAATACTCTTTGGTTTGGCTTTGTCCGTTATTGCGATTTTGGCCTCGGCATTTCCAATAAGTAAGGCCACCAATTAAAGCGGTGACAAAAACAAAAACCACCAGCTGTAAAATGTTATCTGACATGTGTGTGTCTCCTACGCGTTATGCGCAATGTCTGTGTAATAAAAAAGTGCACGCTACAGCGCGTGCGCATCTCGACTTAGTTCTAACTTAATCTGCTTTAAAGGCATAAGTTCGGGACGTTGGTTATGCAGCTTTACCAATGCATTTAACTGAAACAGTGAAATAAGCATGCTGTTAAGCACGCTCAAGTAACCTTGCTTGTGTAAGTTTGCAACGGTATCGCTATTTAATGTTTGCAGTTTGTCTTCATCAACGGTGCTCAAACCTTGAATAGTTTGGGTTTCGCCTTGTTCAAACTGCAATACAATATCTATATTTTTAATGAGCCCTAACCGCGCAACTTCTTGGGTAAATTGATACGTTTGATAGTCATTTTTTAAGTCGCTTTCTAACAGTTTTTGCTGTGCACTTAAAAATAAACTCGGATTACCTTTAGCATCAAATAGTGCCTCACCTTGCTGCGTGTTTACGGCTGAGCTTTGATCATCAATCGCAATAAAATAATCGCTACTATTTGCTTCTCGGGTCATTAAATAAAGAGGCTGGGTTTGCATACATACCGGCGTGTAAAGTGCCTGCCATTGGTTGTTATTAACCAATAAACTTTGACCTGCACTAAAGCTGGTTAACGCTGATACTGTATAACTGCCATTTTGTGTATTACGTGCTAAAAAAATAGGTAAGTCACAGGCTGCTTTTGCTATTTCATTTGCTCTTAAATTAACTAAATGCTGCGTTTTTGCGTATTCAACGGCTGCATTGGGGTTAATTTTTAATGTTTGGTGTTTGGTGTTTACTAGTTCACTAATAGCCATAGTTACACATCCTTAAACTGGGTTAGCTGCTAACCACTGCTCTATAAAAGCACGGTGAGGCGGCAAAGTTTGCAACATCTGCTGTGTAAGCTGGCTGTTACGTTCAATTATTTGTTTGGCTTGCACATGTTGTGAATACAAATATGCTTGTTTAGTAAAGTCAGGCTTAAAGCCCATACCGTACAAAACATACTGATAACTGGCAGCAGGGAATAACTCTAATGCGCCATGAAAATCTTGAATAAGCGGGCCACGGCTTCCCCAAAGAAGTAAATCTTCTTGCAGGGTTTGTGGGATAGTATCGGGCTGTACATGTGCTTGCCAGTAAGGTTCTGGGCGCTTGGTTAGCATGTAATGCAGCTTTAAAAAGTCGATAATACGCTGCCAGCGGTAATCCATCTGCTCGTTAAAGCGTTTAGCTACAATAGGCATTACTTGTGTGTCTGCTGGCATGTGCTCTGCTACAAAGCGTGCTGAAATTTCAACAAGCATAATAGCGGTTGCTTCAAGCGGCTCTACAAACCCTGCTGACATACCAATAGCAACACAGTTTTTATGCCAAAACTTCTCACGGTATCCTGATTCAAAACTAATTTTACGGGCAGTTAAACCGTTTGCTGCATCGCCTAAATAGTTTCTTAGGTTTTGCTCTGCTTCATCGTCTGATAAAAATTTGCTTGAATATACATGTCCTACACCTCGGCGATGCGTTAAACCTATATCCCAAATCCATCCAGCGTTTTGCGCTGTTGCTATGGTATGGCTGGCAAGAAGCTGCTCGTTTTCATCGTAAGGGACTTGCATAGCCAGTGCGCTGTCGTTAAATAGCACGTGGTCCATTTTTTTAAACGGTACGTTGAGCGCTTGGCCTAATAACAATGATGAAAAACCAGTACAGTCTATAAATAAGTCGGCGTTTATAGTGCGGGTTTGACCTTTTAGAGTAAGCACATTTATTGCACCATCGTCATCAAGCTTTACCTGATCAACAGTACCAATAATATGCTCTACGCCAAGCTTACTTTTACAATGCTGTTTAAGCATTTCTGCAAAAGCGCCGGCATCTAAGTGATAAGCGTAATTACAATTACCTTGATATTCACCTTGCGCTATACCTCTTGGGGCTAAGCTTGCTTCGCAAATATCATGTTGAAAATTAGTTTGCTGTGCAAAGTCTTCAACATTATCTAAATATGGGGCTAAATCTATACGGCCGTAGCCTAGCGGTACAGTAAATGGATGGTAGTAAAAGTCATTATTGCCATGAGTCCAATTTACAAACTTCCCGCCTTGTTTGAAGGTAGCATTACAGGCTTTAAACACATCAACTTCACGCAAGCCTATTTGCTGAAGTGTGTTTTTCATCGTGGGCCAGGTACCTTCACCTACGCCAATAGTTGGAATGTCTGACGATTCAACCAACATCACTTTTAAGCCGTCACCATTTTGACCTTGGTGATACGAAGCTATAATTGCAGCGCTCAGCCATCCTGCTGTACCACCGCCAACTACCGCTACTGTTTTTATTACTTTATTCATAATGGACTACTCTTTGAGTATTTTTTGATAACGTTTTATACAGCAAATGCCCGTTAGGGCATTTTGATTTAATGTGAATTCATTTTAGCCAATTAGGTTAACTAATATACATTACTGCTAAATTAACCTAATTGGTATTAGCACCTCGGTGCTGTAATGAAAACTAAGAGGCGAAAAAATACGCCTCCATCATTAATTAAAACGATCCGCGAATACCAAACGCGTAACGTGAGCCATTATCTTCTACTGAATAGATTTGGTTAGCAAAACGACCTGTTTGCACCAACTCTTCTTCAGTGATGTTGATGCCTTCTGCAAAAATAGTGAAGTTTTCGTTAATATCGTAGCTTGCACTAATATCCCACTGGCCGTAAGTTTCTACGTTCACTGGTTCACCGTTAAAGCCGTTATCAACTAAGCGTAAAAAGCCTTCACGGTTGTTAAATGCAACACGTGCTTGCCAGTTTTCTTGCTCATAGAAAAATATTAAGTTTTGTGAATCCCCAAGACCTTCTAGTGCAAATGTTTGTGTAGTATCGTCACCCACACTAATGTCGCTATTCACAACGGTTGCATTAGCAATAAAACCAAAGCCATTTTCAAACATGTGAGTAACACCGACTTCAAAGCCGGTTACAGTTGCAGACTCACCATTTTGAGGACGACTTACAGTGTAAACTTCTGAACTACCAATAAGTTCGTCATCTGTTTGATCTGTACATGTAGTACACGCAAAATCAGGGCCTGAACGATCAGACATTTCGTATGTTTCGGCACCTGTTAGGGTAACAATAAAGTCATCTACTTCTTTACTAAATACTGCAAAGCTAAATAAGTTAGCATCGTTGTAGTACCACTCGTAAGAAATATCCCAGTTTTCTGATTGGAATGGTTTAAGTGCTGGATTACCACCACTTGCCGTTAAGTTTTGACGACGTGGCTCGTTAAAGTTTGTCGCAGGAGATAGCTGAGACATCGTTGGACGAGTAATACTGTCATACGCCGCAAAGCGTAAAATCATATTGTCTTGTAGCTCTAACTTAACATTGAAAGATGGTAACAAGTTTGAGTAGCTAGTGCCTTGCTCGATGTTCGTTGCAGGCCCAAAAACATTCTGAAACAATGTTGCGTCAGATGTTGGTATTACATCGCTAATAAAGCTTTGTATTGCAGCAACTTCAATATCAGTTTCTGAGTAACGTGCGCCCATATTAACAGTTACTGGCATATCAGCTAGGTCAAAACCAAGCGTAAAGTCCATGTATAAGCTAGTGATGTCTTCGTTAATTGTGTAACGGTTATTTTGTAGTGTTGGTTCTACTGGGAAACCTTGATCGGCTAAGTAATCAAGCATTTTATCGCCATCGTAGCTATAAAATGTATCGATCAAACCAGGGAAGTAGTTACTCGCTGTATATGCTTCAAAATCAATTGCATCAAGTGGTGCTTGTGTACCATAACCACAGAACTGACATTGACTACCAAAGATTTGAAAGCTTGATTTTTCACGCTCTTGGCGATAAGCACCAAAGTTAATACGCTCAACTGGGCCTTTATCTGGCACATATTCAAAATCGGCTTTTACTTCAGTAATTTCATCTTCATCTGTAAATTGATTACCAATTTCGTTGTAATGAAGTCGCGCTAAGCTTGGATCAGGCAATGAACCATTTGTAAATCCATCATGCTGAACAGTTGGAACGCCACCTGTGCCATCAAAACTGAAGCTATTAATAATACCCACTACGTTAAAACGATCTCTACCAGCACGGTCGTTTTCGGCTGTTGAGCGAGATACATCAAATTTAGCTTTTAATGACTCGTTTACTTGCCAATCAACGTTAATACCAAATGCTTTATTAGTTACATCACGTGAATTACGTGTATGCGATACAAAGTCACTTGCAGGGTCGCCACTTGGCGCGCCTAAACCAACTTCTTGAGAGAAAGTTAAAAGAGTACCTGTTTCTGGATCAATCGTTGCACTGCCTACGCGGTCTGGTTCAAACCAAGATGCTAAATCGCGTACTGTTGAGTCAACTTCGAATTTTGAAATCATGCCATCAACAGTAATCGTAACATCGTCAGACGGTGCGTATTGAAGTACTAAACTTGCATTTGTACGCTCGCGGTCTTGCTCATCAACTACTTGGTCCCAGTTACGTGGAATGTAAGCATTTTCAAACAATACACCATCCGTTGGGTTAGAAATTGTTTGGCCACCGCGCCAACCTGCCGTTAAAATTTGGTTATTTTGAAGTTTACGTTGTTGATTAGTGATGGCAAAAAGCACACCTAGCTTGTCATCGTTAAACGTATTACTTATTAAGAATGATGTTGATGGAGATACTTCTTCAGAAAGGCTTTCGTACATACCTTTAACTGAACCTAAAATATGTAAACCACCAAAATCAAAAGGGCGTGCTGTAGTTACGTTAACCGTACCACCAATGCCGCCTTCTTGAAGAGTTGCTGTATTACTCTTATAAATATCAGCACCGGTGATTTGATCCGCCGCTAATACATCAAAATTAAATTCACGACCTGCACTGTCTGTCGCAATTTGACGACCGTTTACAAGAACCGTATTAAACTGTGGACCAAAACCACGAATTGTAACTGCTTGTCCTTCACCGCCACTGCGATCGATGGCTACACCTGTAATACGTTGCAGAGATTCTGCTACGTTTAAATCAGGAAATTTACCAAGATCCTCTGCTTTAATCCCGTCAGTAACAACATTAGAGGCTTTTTTATCTAACATTGATGAACGTAAGCTGCTGCGTATACCCGTTACTGCGATAACTTCAACATCTTCATTTACTTTAGGTGTGTCACCTTCAGCGCCTTGAGCTGCAAAGCTGCCGCTTGCCAATATGCCTGTGATAGCAATACTAAGCGCGGTTTTTTTGTTGAACGATAACTTCTTGTTGATTATCATTTTTTAAAAACTCCTGATTGTGTGTAGTCGTTGTGTCGTTGTGGTGGTGCATATAGTTTCAAATACTATTTATATTATAAATACTTTAAAACAGTAAAAAGTGCAACCTTTTCCTAAACTATAGATAGCATTTAATTACTGTATTTTTTCTTTTTATTTTCTTTAAATTAACATTAGGATGCTGTATTCACTCAGAAAATGCGTAAATAATAACCTGTTCGTAACCCTCTCCCGGCAATAAATTTGCTTTGGGGAAGTTTTCACGATTTGGCGCATCAGGCCAATTTTGCGCTTCAAAACACAAAGCTTGGCGTGCTTTAAAAGGCGCACCTACAAAGTTAGCAGTGTATAACTGCATACCTGGCTGAGTGCTCTTAAGGGTTAAATTAACCTTCGTGTGTGGCGAAGTTAATGTAGCCATCGTCTTTAAACTGCTGTCATCATTAAAAATATAGCAGTGATCAAAGCCATTTCCAGCTTCTAACTGTGAATGAACGGCACTTAATGCCTCACCAACTTGAGTTGGTTTGGTAAAATCAAAGCAAGTACCTGTAACTAGTGCCGCTTCATTAAGCGGGATACTGGTTTTATCGATAGGAAGGTAGTGACTGGCATTAATTTGAACACAATGATCATAGATTGATTCGCTGCCATCAAGATTAAAGTAGCAATGGTTAGTAAAGTTAACGAGCGTTTCTTTATTGGTTAGCGCTTTAAAGTGCAGAGTAAGCTCGCCGTTTTTAGCGCTAATAGTTTGCCAAACCTGCAACTGCCCAGGGAAACCTTGTTCGCCGTCGGGCGAGCAATAATAAAGCTCAACTTCACTTTCAGTTTGTTTGGTTACTTGCCACAGTACTTTATTAAAGCCTTTAACGCCGCCGTGCAGGCTATTAGGGCCGTTATTTGCTTCTAATTGATACTTCGTACCAGATAAGTTAAAACGCCCCTTTGCAATGCGGTTAGCGTATCGACCTACTGTAGCGCCAAGATAAAATGGGTTTTCAAAATAATATTGAGGATCATCGACGCTAAGCGTCATTTCTTGTTTTTTAAATTTAATGCTTTTTATTATTGCGCCAAATGGCAAAATTTCAGCTGTTAAATTTTGACTATCACTGAGCTGAATAACTTGTAAAGGTTGGTTATTGGCAATAGATGTCACACGCATTCTCCAATCAAATTACCGAATTAACATTTCCTGTTATAACGGCGCAACAATATATAATATAAATAGTATATAATTGAAGCCTGTAACTCAATCTAAATACGTTAAAATTTCTCGACAAAAATTTACAGCTGCCATTATTATTTACATAAGGCGAGTAAATTAAATACTTATTGTTTTTAACCCTCTAAAAATCACACCTAATTAACTAACACGTCAAAATAAATAAAAAGATAAATACAATCATAGACTTAAGAAAACCCAACCAATCGACATATGTTAAAGTTTTATTAAACCACTCTTTTATTTGGAAAATTTTCAGCCTTACTTTGTTTAGTTGATGTCTGCACCATTTAATCCAGCTTAATCGCTGCGTGTGCACTTTGTTTTTAGTATTTATAAACATTAACTGAGAGAAGAAAGGAATTATGATCCCATTTAAACTTAATAAACTGAGCATATTAGTTAGCGCTGTATCTGGCACATTCATATTAGCAAGCAGCCCTATACATGCAGCTCAAAGTGATAAAGTTCAGCAGGAAATGGAAGCGATCACGGTAACAGGCTACCGCTCTAACCTAGCCCGTAGTAAAGAACTCAAAAAAAATGCCATTGGCTCGCAAGACAGCATATTAGCTGAAGACATTGGCGAATTCCCTGATGCCAACTTAGCTGAGTCATTACAGCGTGTACCAGGTGTATCTATTTCACGCGACTCAGGTGAGGGTCGTCAAATATCGCTACGTGGCTTAGGCCCTAATTTTACACGCACACGCTTAAATGGCATGGAAGCACTTTTTACAAGCGATTCAGGTATTGACCAACGTGGTGGTGCATCTCGCTCTCGAGATTTTGATTTCAGTATTTTTGCCTCAGAACTGTTTAATCGCGTAGATGTGTATAAATCGTATGATGCGTCATTAGATGAAGGAGGTATTGCCGGTACTGTTGATTTACATACTGCAAAACCTTTTGATAATTCGGAAGAAGGGCTACAAGGTGCTGTAAGTGTAAAAGGTATTTATAATGATAGAACAGAGCATTCAGACCCTCGCTTTGCTGGTTTGATATCAAATACTTGGGGGAATTTTGGTGCGCTCGTATCGGTTGCTTATTCTGAAGTAGATACAATTGAAGAAGGCTATCATGTGTGGTCTTGGAAACAAGCGAGCTTTGGTGATGATAATGTTGCAGATTCAGTTGATGGCGATATCAAAAACCGTTTAGTTAACGCCACGGGCAATGACCGAGTGTTTGTATCTCGCGCTAATAACATTGCATCTTGGGCTAATACACGTAAACGTACCGGTATTACCGCTGCATTTCAGTGGCAACCTTCTGATGCAATGTCTTTTGATTTGGATATTTTGTACGGAAAGCTATCTAACGATCGCATTGAGAACCAATTATCAACAGCGGGCACAAACGCATTTACTGGCGATGTGACGGCAAATCAGTTACTCGTTGGTGCAGCTATTGAAGGTGACGATTTAGTATACGCCTCATTTGAAGGTCTTGATTTACGTACCGAGTCAAAGGTAAGTTTTGGCGAAACTGATTTTCACCAAATATCACTCAGTGGTAATTTTGAACTAACCGATAAACTATACATGACAACCATGTTTGGTTTATCAAAATCTACTTTTGAGCAACCTATAAACGATAAAGTGTTTAGTGAATCTGTCGACCATGCGTTTTCTGTTGATTGGCGCAATGCTAAATATGGTCAAAATACTTACGACTTTGATATTACCGACGTTGACCAGTGGGCATTAATGCGAACTGATGTCCGCGAAGATGAAATAAGCAATGAATACAACACGTATCAAGTCGATTTTAATTACGAACTCAATGATGTGCATTCATTTAAGTTTGGTCTACAGTCTAAAAATTATCAATCAGATGGCTTTGAACGCAGAGACCGTGTTGATTGGGAAAACAACCCAAATTCACCTGAAGCTGTTTTCCAAATAACAAACATCCCAATATTACATGACTATGTTATTGCAGATAACCAAGCTACTTTTGAGCGTGTTGTTGCAACAGGTTTAATTTCTCGAGAGTTAGACGCCTCTCATAATCGCCCTGGTACTGTATATCAAATTGAAGAAGATACTATTGGGGTTTATGCACAGTATTTATGGAACACCGAAATAAGTAACTTCCCAATTAGAGGTAACTTAGGTTTGCGTTGGTACGAAACTGAACAAACATCGAGCGGGGAAGTTAATACAGGAGCAGGTTTTGAGCAAATTGCATTTAGTAAAACCTATTCCGATTTACTACCAAGCTTAAATGTTGTTGCTGATATTTCTGATAATTGGTTAGTCCGCTTTGGTGCAAATCGCAATATTTCTCGACCAAATTTAAATCAATTAAAAGCGGCTGGGCAAGTGGGCGTTGCAGATCAATTTATTAGTGCTGGTAACCCTAATTTAGAGCGTTTTGTTGCTGATTCATTCGAAACATCATTTGAGTTTTATGGTGATTCGTCAAGCTTGGCTATTGCATTATTTCATAAAGATATGGAGTCATTTATTGTCCAGCAATCAGTGACCCTACCGTATGAGCAAACGGGTTACCCTCTAGAGTTTTTAGATTTTGACCCGCGCGTAAATGCGCAATCTGAGTTTACCGTTTCACAACCTATAAATGGTGATTCTACAGATGTTACTGGTTTAGAAGTTGCGTTTCAAATGGACTTTGATTTTTTACCCGAGCCGTTTAATTACTTAGGAATGCTCGGTAATGTAACCATTGCAGATGGCGAAACTATTTTGTTTAACGAAGGTGAGCGCATCAGTGTTACTCCTCCTGGCTTGTCTGAGCTGTCTCACAACTTTACCCTTTATTATGAAACGCCGCATTGGGGCATGCGTGTATCGAGCTCTTATCGTGATGAATACATTACAGGGGAAGGCTCAGAGCAAAACATTGTTGCCGGATACGATGAAACAACGTTTGTTGATTTTAAATCGTTCATGAATATTACAGAGCAAGTAAAAATAACCTTTGAAGCAACGAACTTAACCGACGAAGCGATTCGACAATTCCTCGATCACAGAACCCAATCTTACTCACAAAGTGGTCGTAATTTTGCGTTAGGTATGTCGTATAAATTTTAGCTCTCACCTCTAAACTGGCTGCTTTTGCAGCCAGTAACTTTAAGGAAAAAAGTTATGCAAAAACACACTGTTTCATTACTTATTAATTTATTCCTGCTTTTGGTTTGTTGCCCATCAATTGCTGCAAATGACACATTTACTTTAGGTGTTATTGCCGATTGCCAATATGCAGAACAAGCCAATAAAGGTACTCGACACTATACATCTTGCCCTCAAAAGTTCAGCACTGCGGTTGAGCAATTTAATCAACACCCTTTATCGGGTGTATTGCATTTAGGCGACTTTATCGACCGTGAATTTAAAAGTTTTACTCCGTTAAATACAATATCATCATCGCTTAATACTCCCCTTTATCATGTATTAGGAAACCATGAATTCTCGGTAGATGATAAGTTTAAAATGCGCATAACTAACACTTTAAACATGCCATCGCGCTACTACAGTTTTGAAATAAATAATTGGCTCTTTATTGCTTTAGATGGCAACGATGTGAGCACTTACGCATGGCCTAAAAATAGTAAAAAACATCAACAAAATATGGCTTTGTTTAACTCTCAATATAAAGGGCATGAAGATTGGAATGGCGCAATTGGTATAAAACAGCTTAAGTGGTTAGAAGAGAAGCTAAAAGTAGCGCAAGTAAAAGAGCAACCTGTTGTGCTACTGAGTCATTTTCCTATTTTTCCGGAAAACAATCATAACCTATGGAACGCGCAAGAAGTGCTAACCCTTATTAGCCAGTATTCAACCGTAAAAGCATGGTTTAATGGTCATAACCATGTAGGTAACTACGCAAAAAAAGACGGCATTCACTTTGTAACTTTTCATGCGATGCTTGATACCGATACAACTGCATTTAGCACTCTTGAATTTTCGCCAACCCAACTTAAAATTAATGGTCAAGGGAGGCAGCCTTCAATGGTTCTTCCTATTAAATAACCGCAATAAAACGAAGATAACCTATGGCTCTATATAATAACGCGTACAAGGAGAGGATTAGCGTGACTAGGGAACTTAGTCACGCATTTTTGGCACTTATGTAGCTATGCAATTGCTCAATAGCACTTTGCATTTGACGGCTTATATCACCTAGGCTAAACCCTGTTGCCACTTTAATTTGTTGATATGTTTCACCATGAATACGACTACGTACTATAAGGTCTCGCTGCTTATCTGTAAGCGTATTCATCGCATCTGAAATATATTCAATTCGCAAATTCATGCTACATAGATCCTCAGGGCTACCTTGTGTACATAGTGGTTCATCAATATTATCGCGGGTATCGTCTAAAAAATGTTGAGTGTTTTTAAAACGAGAACGATAATTTAAACCAATGTTAATAGCTGAACGAAGCAGATAAGCTTTCGGAAACTCTATTTTATCAATATGCTGATGCGATAACATATTACTAAATGCTTCTTGCACTAAATCTTCATGGTCGCTAAGGCTTGCCCCAAAAAAATCACGGACTCTACGGTTTAGTTCACTATTGTGCTCGGTATATAACTTTTCAAAAAATGATTCGATAATCATAAAATGACCTTAAAAACCTCTTAATTCAAAAGTAAAAACAACTGTGTTAGCTGTTGTATTTAAGAGGATTAATTTAGCATTCAATTATGCTAAGAATATGACAAACCAAGCGTTTGTCACTAAAAGGTCATTTATTAGCAAGTTATGACTCAGCAGTAATATGCTCGTTAAGCGCCGCTTTTTCGTCAATGCTAAGCGCTTGCTTTGATTTAGCAATAAAATCGTACCTCACCATCACAGCCTTGCCTATTGCGCAGCATTTATTGTGTTGCCATGCTTCCTGTCTAAGCGTAAAAGAGCTAGTGCCTATATGCTCTACAGAGGTTTTTACGGTCACTTCGTGGCCATAAAATAATTCGCCCACAAACGACACTTCAACTTTGGCGATAATCAATTTCCAATCATGCGGGTTTAAGTCCGGTGTAAAAAACTTAAAAATAGGTCCACGTGCGACTTCAAACCATACAGGGAGTACGGTATTGTTAATGTGTCCGAGTGCATCTGTTTCGCTAAAGCGCGGCATCACTTTTTCAATAAACATAAAAATCCAATAATAATTATATAAAGGTAAACCATGACGGACTTTATACGCGTTGTTGATAACGCATTAAGCGATGAGTTTTGCGATGAATTTATTTCCACATTCGCGCAAAGCCCGCATGTAAGACAAGGGGTAACATCGGGCGGTGTCGACTTAAAGAAAAAAGACAGTCACGACCTACACTTAAATAATCACCCCGAATATGCACAACAATTAAAACATATACAACAAACGACTGCACAGCATGTTTTTAAGTATGTTGAAGAGCATATTTTTATGATGATTGGGGCGTTTGGCTTAAAGGTCTATCACCCAAAAACAGGTGAAGTAGTCGATTTAACCCAAGAGAATTTTGAAGAAGTGGGTAAACCGCAATTACCTTTGCTAGTGCAGCAAATTTTTAGACTTGGTAATATTCAAGCGCAAAAATATGAAGTAAACAAAGGTGGCTACCCTTACTGGCATAGTGAAGTTTACCCGCAGCTACAGCACAATGAAGCTTTGCATCGCGTGTTGTTATTTATGTTTTATTTAAACGATGTTGATGAAGGCGGTGAAACGGAGTTTTACTATCAAAATCGTAAAATAGCACCTAAAAAAGGCACTATGGTAATATCTCCTGGCTACTTTACACATACCCACAGAGGTAATAAGCCAGTATCAAACGATAAGTATATTTTAACCTCGTGGGTACTGTTTAACCGCGCAGAACAAATATACGGTGCGCCAAAGAGTTAGCGCACCAAAACTTACATGATTAACCGAGTAGTTCATCAAATAAGTCAAATAGCTTATCAAGTTCAGTAATCGTGTTGTAGTGCATACAACCAATACGTACTACACCGCCTTTATCAAGCACACCTAGTTGCTTGCACAAACCTTGCGCGTAAAAGTTACCATCCCACACGCAAATATGCTGCTTACCTAAAAATTCTGAAACGGCGCGCGGCTCAAGCCCTTCAAAAATTAAAGCAAAAGTAGGTGTACGCTCATTTAAGCGATCAAAGTCATCAATACCAAACAACTTAATGCGTGGATAGTTTACCAAGCGCGTTAAAAAGTGCTCACTAAGCGCCATTTCGTGTTGTTTAGTTTTAGCAAAAGCTATGCTTAGCTTTTCGCGGCGTGAATGGCTATCGTCAAGTTCGCTAATTGCTGCAATGTAATCAACAGCCGCGATAAAACCCGCCATGGCTTCAAAGCTTTGTGTGCCGGTTTCCCAACGACCTGGTGCTACGTCTTTAGCTGGCTCAACTTTATAAGGTGTAAACCCGTCTAAATGTTCTTTTTTACCGTAAACCAGACCTAAATGCGGGCCAAAAAACTTATATGCAGAGCAGGCTAAAAAGTCGCAATCAAGCGCTTGCACGTCAACAAGTTCGTGCGGTGCGTAATGTACGGCATCAACATAAACAAGTGCGCCTACAGCGTGAGCAAGCTCAACAATACGTTTAATATTATTAATTGAACCTGTGGTATTTGAAGCGTAAGTTACCGCTACAAGCTTAGTGTTGCTGTTTAATAAGCTTTCAAATTGCACCATATCTAAGCTGCAATCAGCTTCATTAATAAGCGCTGTATTTACCTTTACGTCTTTATCTTCTGCAGCTTGCTGCCACGACGATACATTTGAGAAATGATCGGCATTGGTTACAATTATTTCATCGCCAGCCTGCCAGTCGCGTGAAATAGCACGGCTAAAGCTAAATGTTAGGCTGGTCATGTTTGGACCAAACACAATGTGTTGTGAGCTAGGTGCATTAAGTAAATCAGCGGCTGCTTGACGCGCATTCGCCATCAACTCAACTGTTTTATCACTTGAAAAAAACGCGCCACCTAAGTTCGAATTATAATGACCTAAATAAGCTGTCATCGCATTAAGCACCGATGTTGGTACCTGCGAGCCACCTGGTCCGTCTAAAAATATTGGCGATTTACCATCAACGTTTTGCATTAATGCAGGAAACTGCTCACGTAATTGCGTTATGTTCATGCCTAACTTCCTTAAGACGTTAATACAAAACAATCCAGGTAACCTGGTTTGCTAGCATCAATTTTGTTCATAGGTGTTGCGTTGTGCCACACTTGACGGTCATTTATTAATGCAAACATGCCGTCTTTTATTTCCATTTTAAAACAAGGCTCAGCTTGCTTGTTTTCGTATACAAGTAGCTCGCCACCTTCTAAATTTTCATGAGAAACACCGCATATACATACATGGTCAAAACCATCTTGATGCACGCCTTCTGGTGCTGCTGGCGTATCACTATTAATAGCAAGCATACG
This sequence comes from Pseudoalteromonas sp. c7(2019), assembly GCF_011378625.1. Lineage (NCBI taxonomy): Bacteria > Pseudomonadati > Pseudomonadota > Gammaproteobacteria > Alteromonadales > Pseudoalteromonadaceae > Pseudoalteromonas > Pseudoalteromonas sp. c7(2019). Next base: position 97,073 of record NZ_WTKS01000011.1, read on the forward strand.
GAACTGATGAATTTCAATATCACGCTGTTCATCAATACCGGTAAGTTGGCGAAACTCATTTACAATGCTTTTCATGCCTTCTGATTCAAGTAAACTTTGCTCTAGGTTTTCGTAAGTACGCTCTACATTACCTTGAAAAGTATTAATTGAATCGTCTTGAACAAATGCTTTGGTTTGTTGTAACTTTATTTCACCATTTTGCATTTTAACTACTGAGTAACGACGTTTACGAAAGGCACCATCTGCATATGGATTTGCAGGCAGGTTATCAAAAGAAGGCTTAACCAAATCAATATTTGCTTGGTTAACAAAACGTAGTTGCAGTAAATTCTGGTTGTTTAATGCTGTCATAAAATCTCGCCTAAAATAATGAGAATATTGATGAGGATTTTAATGCATTTTGATAGGAATTTTTGCGCGATTAATTACTTTAAAAGCAATTTATGTCTAGAGTTAATACAATAATATAAAAAAAGAAGCATGAACTATCTAATATTTATTTTAGCCAATAAAAAACCCGCCTAAGCGGGTTTTTAAACAAACTCTAAAAATTATACAGCTTGTTGGATAATCACGTTGTCTGCTTTTTTAGTGTAAGCAGGCATACGGTGGAAGTTCAAGTAACGGTATGTATCTGAAGCCGTTGCATTGATCTTCGCTGCATATTCTTGGTACTCAGCAACTGTTGGTAATTTACCAATGATTGCAGCAATTGCAGCAAGCTCAGATGATGCTAAGAATACGTTTGCGCCATTACCTAAACGGTTAGGGAAGTTACGTGTAGAGGTAGACACAACAGTAGCTTTATCTGCAACACGTGCTTGGTTACCCATACATAGTGAACAACCTGGAGTTTCGATACGTGCGCCAACACGACCAAAAATACCATAGTAACCTTCTTCTGTAAGCTGATCTTTATCCATCTTAGTAGGTGGAGCAACCCAAAGCTGAGTCGGAAGTTGACCTTTAAAGCCATCAAGCAACTTACCAGCAGCACGGAAGTGACCAATGTTAGTCATACAAGAACCGATGAATACTTCATCAATTTTCTCGCCCGCAACATCAGAAAGAAGACGCGCATCATCTGGGTCATTTGGAGCACAAAGAACAGGTTCTTTAATCTCAGCTAAATCAATTTCAACGATATGCTTGTACTCTGCATCAGCGTCAGCTTCCATTAGTTCTGGGTTAGCTAACCAATCTTGCATTGCAGTAATACGACGTTCAATCGTACGTACATCGCCGTAACCTTCAGAAATCATCCACTTAAGCATAACAATGTTTGACTCAAGGTATTCAGAGATAGACTCTTTAGATAACTTAACAGTACAACCTGCTGCCGAACGCTCTGCAGATGCATCTGATAATTCAAACGCTTGCTCAACAGTTAGGTGCTCAACGCCTTCAATTTCTAGTACGCGACCAGAGAATTCGTTAATTTTACCTTTTTTCTCAACTGTTAATAAACCTTGTTTGATACCGTAGTAAGGGATTGCATGAACAAGGTCACGTAAAGTGATACCTGGTTGCATTTCGCCTTTAAAACGAACCAAAATAGATTCAGGCATATCAAGTGGCATAACACCTGTTGCTGCTGCGAATGCTACTGCACCCGAACCTGCTGGGAATGAAATACCTAATGGGAAACGTGTATGTGAATCACCACCAGTACCTACGGTATCTGGTAATAACATACGGTTTAACCACGAGTGAATAATACCATCACCTGGACGAAGTGAAACACCGCCACGGTTCATGATGAAATCAGGAAGCGTATGGTGAGTGCTTACATCGATAGGCTTAGGATAAGCTGATGTATGACAGAATGACTGCATTGTTAAATCTGCAGAGAAACCTAAACATGCTAGATCTTTAAGTTCATCACGTGTCATAGGACCTGTTGTATCTTGCGAACCAACAGTTGTCATTTTAGGCTCACAGTACTGACCTGGGCGAATACCTGCAACGTTACATGCTTTACCAACCATTTTTTGCGCTAGTGTGAAGCCTTTATCAGAAACTTCTGTTGCTGTTGGTACTTTAAATGTATCAGTTGCGCCTAAGCCAAGAGATGTACGCGCTTTATCAGTTAAACCACGACCGATGATTAGTGGAATACGACCACCAGCACGAACTTCATCTAAAATCACATCAGATTTAAGCTCAAAAGTAGAAATCACTTTATCAGTACCATGTTGCTTAACAACACCTTCGTACGGATAAATGTCGATTTGCTCGCCCATGTTGAGTTCATCAACATTTAATTCGATTGGTAATGCGCCTGAATCTTCCATTGTGTTGAAGAAGATTGGAGCAATTTTATTACCTAAACATACACCGCCAACACGCTTGTTTGGTACAAACGGGATATCATCGCCCATAAACCAAAGTACAGAGTTAGTTGCAGACTTACGAGAAGAACCCGTACCAACAACATCACCTACGTAAGCAAGTGGTAAACCTTTAGTTTTTAATTCTTCAATCTGAGTAATTGGACCAACTTCGCCCGCTTTATCAGGTGTAATACCATCGCGTTCAATTTTTAGCATTGCTAAAGCATGAAGTGGGATATCTGGACGAGACCATGCATCTGGTGCAGGAGACAAGTCATCAGTATTTGTTTCGCCAGTTACTTTAAATACAGTAACTGAAATCTTTTCAGCAACAGCTGGCTTATTAGTAAACCATTCTGCATTTGCCCAAGACTCAATAATTTGCTTAGCGAATGTATTACCTGCTTTTGCTTTTTCTTCTACATCGTAGAACGCATCAAACATAAGTAATGTATTTGAAAGGCCTTTAACTACGATTGGTGCAAGTGTTTCGTCATCAAGTAGGTCAATCATTGGTGCAATATTGTAACCGCCCAACATTGTACCTAATAATTCTGCCGCTTTTTCTTTAGAAACAAGTGGAGAATTAGTTTCACCTTTAGCTACAGCTGCTAAGAAGCCCGCTTTAATATAAGCAGCATCATCAACACCTGCTGGTATACGCTGAATGAACAAATCTAAAATGAATTCTTCTTCACCTGCAGGTGGATTTTTGATTAATTCAATAAGATCAGCAGTTTGCTGAGCATCTAATGGCGCTGGTACGATACCTAACGCGGCACGTTCTTCTACGTGTTTACGATATTCTTGTAGCACAATATTGCCCTCTTGGTGACGTGAAAGTATCCGGTAGCGCTTCAAGCGCAAATAAGTTACCCAATACTTATAGTATTCTAACGCGTAATTATAAAGCTTTTATGGATAGATGAAAATCCATCCAGTTACGCAACTGATTATACCGATTATAAATACTATGAATAGTGGTTGTAGTAAAAACTATTTTCATGAATACTTGTTAAGTAAGAATCATTACCATTAACCAATATTAATTTATTACAGCCATAAAAAAACCCAGCACTTGGCTGGGTTTTTATTACAAACTATTTAATTAACGTAAAACTTTAACGTTTTTGATAGTTTTGATATGCGCTTCTACACGACGGTTTTCTGCGTTTGCAGCTTTAGTGTTTGCATCATTTTTAAGACGCTCTTCACCTAAACCAACTGTAGTAATACGGTCTTTAGCAATGCCATCAGTAACTAATTGCTTAGCTACTGCATCAGCACGTTTTTTAGATAACCATTTGTTGTAAGTTGCTTTACCTACAGAAGAAGTGTGACCTTCTAAAAGTACTGTTGTATCTGGGTAATCTTTTAAGAATGCAGATACTTTTTCAATATCGTTTAAGTACTGAGTAGATACTGCTGAAGCATTGTTAGGGAAAGTCACTAATAAGCTTACAGTCACTTCTTTATCTTCATATAAAGTACAACCAGTGCCATCAACTGCATCAGTCATAGGTGTGTTAGCACACTTATCATCTGCATCAGGAATGTTGTCGTTGTCGCTATCTGTAGGAGCTACAGCTACTTCAATTACCTTAGGCTCTGGAGCTGGTTTAACTGGCTCTACAGGAGCTGAATTTTGGCCAAATAAGTAGTTAATACCAATTTTAGCGCCTACATCTGTGTAACCACGGTCAAGACCTTGGTATACAGCTGTTTCAGCATTTACAAATAAGCCATCTGTAATGAAATGTTGGTAACCAACACCTGCATTTAAGAATGTATTGTCATCTACTACGTCTATTTCTTTAATACCGAAAAGACCGTAGAAAGGACCGCCATTTAAATGGTAAAGAGCATCAATACCGTAACGCTCGCCATCAATACCGTTGCGGTTGCCAGCAACTTTATCAAAAGCATTAAAATCCATATCTGCATATTCAAGACGTGCGCTCCAGTAATCACTGAAACGGTAACCGGCTTCAACACCCCAGCCAGTTGATTCATTTACATCAAGACCAGCTTGAGCACGCATGTTTTTCCAAGATGCGTCATAATAGTCGCCAAATGCGCCAATGTAGAAACCTTCTTCTTTATCAGCAGCGAATGTAGATGCGCTAGTTGCAGCCAACGCGATTGCAATTGTAAGTGATTTTAATTTCATTGTTTTCTTCCCATTTGAACAATTTTAAATTGTAGCTAATCGATACTAGCTCAATCAGTTTTATATAGACTAACTGAGCCTTTGTTAATCAATACTTAACGAAAAATAAAGTTTATAACTTTTTTCTATGCCTCGTCACAACACACATCCACTTACTATAGGCGAAATTAAAACTTTATTGAAAAATAAATATAGTAGTTTGTTGTAAATTAGTACTTAGCAAGGAATGTAAGAGCAATTAAATTAAATGCACTTATAAATGCAAAGAAATATTGCTTGGCTTTAATTCGGCGCATAATACCACCAGAATTAACATTACCCTAGGTATATGCACATATTTGATTAAAAAATGACTCTTTTTAATCATGTAGTTATACTCAAAGTTAAGTATTAAGTACCACAAAAAGTTTGGTAATCATTATCATTTATCGGTGCAGCCTGAAATTCTGATAATTTTTCACTGTCAGAATACGGGTTACTGGCTATTTTTATAAAGCGCTGTAGTAACTCACTAGACCCTGTAGCGTTATATTGTGCAATTATTTCTTCGATCACATGATTACGCGGTATTACACGAGGATTTGCAGCTCTCATTATTTCATAACTATTATCGTCGGTTAAGCTTACCCACTTAGCTCTCCATTCAATTAGCGACTCTGGTATTACTACTTCTTCTTTTAAGGATTCAGTAAGCGCATCGAAGGTATTGGTGTAATCGAGCTGATTATCTTTTAATAGTGCTAACAACTCTGCGATTAACTCGCCACTACTATTGCAAGATTCATTTAAACCCAGCTTTTGTCCCCACATAGCCGTAAACTCAGTATTAAATTGCTCAGCAAAGCTATTAATGTATGGCGTCATTAACGAAACAGCTTGTTCGTCATCATCGCTGATAAGCGGTATTAAACTCTCAGCTAAACGAGCACAGTTCCAGTTAGCTATATTAGGTTGATTACCAAATGCATACCGACCTTGTTTGTCGATAGAGCTAAATACAGTATCAAAGTCAAAGCTATTCATCATGGCACACGGGCCGTAATCAATGGTTTCTCCGCTTACTAGCGTATTATCGGTATTCATTACTCCGTGAATAAAGCCAACACGCATCCAGCTCACAACTAGCTTAACTTGGTTTTTAATCACAGCGCCTAAAAATGCTAAATAGCGCTGCGATCCTGTATCTGTTATTTCTGGGCAGTGTCGCTCTATAGCTAAATCGGCTAAATTTTTAAGTCCTTCAACATCGCCTTGCGTCGCTAAATATTGAAACGAGCCAACACGAATATGGCTCGTTGCTAAACGAGTCACTATGGCGCCTGCTTGTGGCGGATTACGATAAACCGTTTCACCACTACCAACAACCGCTAAGCAGCGTGTGGTTTTAATGCCTAGTGCATGCATTGCCTCGCTCATTACGTATTCACGAATAGCAGGACCAAGAGCACAACGCCCATCTCCCCCTCTTGAGTAAGGAGTAGCACCAGAGCCTTTTAATTGAATATCCCACAACTGGTTTTTATCATCATTAATAGCGCCCAGTAAATGCGCTCGCCCATCGCCTAAACGTGGTGAAAAATGTCCAAATTGGTGCCCAGAGTAACCAAGTGCTACTGCAGGAATCGCCTGTTTTTCGTTACCGCTAAAAGTGCTAGCACGCAAATCAGCTGCAACGTTAATATTAAACTCTTTTGCTAAGCTCTCGTTCCACAGTAATAACTGAGGAAAGGCAACACTTGCAGGGAAATCTTCTATCGCAAAGTTTTCCGTAATGTCTGTGTATCTTGGCACTAATTTCATGGTAATTCCTATTATTGCTGACTTATACCAACACGGTTGTCACCTACGCCATAAGCAACAATTAAGCTTAACTCTTGCATACTTAAGCCGCTTTGCTTTTGCATTTCGTTAAAAAAGGCTTGGGCTGCATTTAGTGACTTTTTAGTTTGTAAGCCGCCGTCTATAATTTTATGGGCCCGTAAGTAACTCTCTACATCGCGTGATAGTAAAAAAGTATCTTTACCAAGTGCTCGCAGTGCATAAGGCCCTGTATTTCCGCCTAAACGCGCACCATGCTTTTTTAAATACGCCCATAAACCAATAATATCGTCTGTTGGCCAATTAGCGATAAACTGACTAAAACTGCCATGTTCCCCTGCTATTTCGTTGATCATGTAAGCATTTTCGGTAATTGTTTTTACTTTTTTATAGTTACGAACAATTCGCTCATCCGTTGCTTTTTGTTCCAGCATATCGGGTGGCATCATTAATAACTTATCAACGCTAAAATCCCAAAAAACCTCTCTAAAGCCTGGCCACTTATTATTAATGACTGACCAATAAAAGCCACTTTGAAATACTTTTCGAGTAAATTCCTCAAGCCAATCGTCGTCACTTAACGTGCTTAGTTGTTTTTTAGATAGCGGTTTTGCGAGTAATAACTTAAGCATTTTTTCAGAGCCTTTTCGCTCTACCGCTCGCTTATAAATATCGCTAAATTTTTCCATCTGATTAATACCTTACTTCTACTATGGGTCTAGTGTACGAGAAAAGCACCCAATACGTAACCACCCCTCTTTTCGGTGAATTAATCTGTATTTAGTAGCTTGACACCCAGATGGCTAAAATGCTTTAATCGCCGTAATTACCCTATTTAAATTGCACAGGTTTGTAAGTTTTACTCTACAAACAGGTGCAAAGGGCTAGAAGAGGTGCGTTATTCAGGTAGCGTATGTTAGGAGCGCAAACTCCAGTGAGCATACGTGAGGGGAATTAACGCCGAGAAGTAACCACTTTTGCGAGGTGTTTATTTCGGGCGACTAGGTTGAACCCTAGCGACTGTCACCAATAGCTGCTTATAAAAAGCAGCTTATTAGTTTGGTGGAGAGCTTCTGGTCTTAAATATTAAGGCCGTGCGCCCTATTATTTTAAGCCCATTCGCTCTTCGAATTATTAGTTCGAACGACGTTAATGCGGCTCCTTCCATAAAGCTTTTTAACTCTTCGAATAATATCAATTGCATTAAATTAGTTATCGCTAAAATGATCACGTTTTTAATAAAGTTGGTACAAATTATAAGTTCGTGAGAGATGATCAACAACTTCAATTTAAACGACTACTCATTGTGGACCGCGCTCGTAACGCCATTTGATCAACACGGCGATGTTGACTACAACACGTTAACTAAATTGGTTAGCGATCAAGAAGCGGCACATAACGGTATTTTACTACTTGGCAGTACGGGCGAAGGTTTAGCACTAACGCTAAAAGAACAACAAGCCATTGTTGAACACGTATGCCAACTAAAACCAGCAGTACCACTCATGGTTGCTGTGGGCGGTAGTAACTTAAAGCAACAAATTGAGTGGGTTAACTACTGTAATACACTCCCAATTCATAGCTTTTTACTTGGCTCACCGCTTTATGCAAAGCCCGGCGCTATAGGTCAAACTCATTGGTTTGAAAGCCTACTTAATGCAAGTGCTCACCCGTGTATGCTTTATAACGTACCGGGTCGAAGTGCTGTTAGCATTCCAACGGCAACAATTCAAAACTTACAAAATAATAAAAATTTATGGGCGTTAAAAGAAGCGAGCGGCAGCATTGCTCAGTTTGAAGCTTACCGCCAAGCTGCGCCTAATTTAGCTATTTTTAGTGGCGACGATGCGCTGATGCCTTATTTTGCTCAAGCTGGCGCAAAAGGTTTAGTGTCGGTAGCTGCAAATGCATGGCCCGCACAAACTCACGAGTTTGTTAAACGCAGCTTAAGTGGCCAACACCCTAATTTATTTGCCCAGTGGTCAAGCGCTATTAATAGCTTATTTGCTGTCGCAAACCCTATTCCCGTAAAGGTATTGATGCATTTGCAAGGCCGCTTAAGCAGCCCGCAACTTCGTCCACCTTTAACACACCTTGAGTTAACTCAAACCGATTGCATCACAACTGCAAACAACACCATTTTATCTTGGCATTAAATACAGGTTTTTATAATGAGCTGGTTAGAACTATTAAATAATTTAGAATCGGGCGCAGTACGCGCAGCATCACAAAACGAAAGCGGCCAATGGCAAGCTAACGTAGAAGTAAAACAAGGCATTTTGGATGCCTTCAAAAATGGCACTAATACTGAGTTTGCAGGTGGTTTTGTTGATAAACATAACTTAGCTCCGCAAGAATTTAGTACTGACGATGGCGTACGTATGGTGCCGGGTGGCTCTAGTGTTCGCCGTGGTGCTTATGTTGCTAAAGGCACGATTATTATGCCACCAGCGTATGTAAACATTGGTGCATACATCGACGAAGGCACAATGGTAGATAGCCACGCATTAGTTGGCTCGTGTGCACAAGTAGGTAAAAACGTACATTTAAGTGCTGCAGTGCAGCTTGGTGGTGTACTTGAGCCAATTGGTGCAAGCCCAGTAGTTGTAGAAGACGACGCCTTTATTGGCGCTGGCTGTATTATTGTTGAAGGTGTAGTTATTAAAAAAGGTGCAGTACTTGCCCCAGGCGTGCGTTTATCAGCAACTATTCCGGTATACGACTGCGTAAACGAGCGCCAACTTGATAAAGGCGAGCCAATCCCAGAATATGCCATTGTAATACCAGGCTCTCGCCCTGCGTCAAACGAGTGGGCGCGCGAGCAAGGCTTAAGCATGTCGTGTGCGTTAATAGTTAAATACCGCGACGAAAAAAGCGATGCATCATTATTGCTTGAAGAGGTTTTACGATAATGAGCTTTTTGAGCACGCCTATCAAAACCGCTGTAAATACAATTACACAACAACTTGATACACCTTTTTTTGTTTACGACCTAGATCAACTAAACGCGCATCTTGCACGTTTAGTTGCGCAAACCGATGTAAAACTGTGGTACGCGGTAAAAGCAAATCCACTGTCTAAAATTATTCAAAGCTTAGACAGCGCTGGCTTTAATTTTGACGTAGCAAGTAAAGGTGAGCTTGAGCAAGTGCTAGCACAAGGTATTAGCTCACAGCGCGTGCTCAACACAGGGCCTGCAAAAAGCCCTAAACAAATTAAACACTTTATTGAGCGCGGAGTACGTATATTCGTAGCCGAAAGCCTCAATCAAGTACGTTGGTTAAACCAACAAGCGCAACTACAAAATACGCAGTTACAAGTATTACTGCGAGTGCAATTACGCTGGCCTGAAGGTGAAAAAAACCCACTGGGCGGCGACAGCCTTACGCCGTTTGGTTTGGGTTGTGATGAGTGGCAAGCACTCAATGTAACCGACTACCCTACACTTAAGTTTGACGGCTTACATATTTTTCAGTGGGGCAACATGCTTAGCACGCAAAAGCTAAGCGAATTGTGGTCACAAATGATTGCACCACTTAGCCAACTTGCCAGCGATTTAAACATCAATCTTAAAGTTTTAGATTTAGGTGGCGGTTTAGGTATTCCTTATACACAAAATGAAGCAACGCTTGATTGGGATGACTTAATAGCTGCGCTCGCTAAAATTAAAAATGATGCGGGTGTAGAAGAATTATGGATGGAACTTGGTCGCTATGCCGTTGGCGAATGCGGTCATTACGCAAACCCAGTAGTAGAGCGCAAACAAAACTACAATCAAGAACAAGTAATTTTAAGCGGCGGTATAAATCACTTATTACGCCCTGCTGTTACCAGCCAAGATTTTCCTGCTGCGTTACTGCGTGAATCCAGTGCTAAAATTCAAGCGGTCACTTTATACGGCCCGCTTTGTACAGCGCTTGATTGCTTAGGTGAGCATAACCTGCCAAGCGATTTAAATGAGCATGACTGGCTAGTGTTTAGCCAATGCGGTGCTTACGGCTTTACCGAAAGTATGCCGTATTTTTTATGCCACGAGCTCGCCGGCGAGTATACATTGCAAAACGGTGAACTTACCTGTGTTCGCCAAGCCGAAAATGCCAGCCACTACTTAAGGTAATAAGCATGAGTAATACAACACACATCAGCCAAGAGAACATTGTAGTAGGGGAAGTTGCAAACGGCTTACCGCTTACAATTCCGGTGTATCGTTTAAAAGGCGATGGCACAGGGCCTAGTGTTTATGTTCAGGCCAATATGCATGGCGCTGAAGTGCAAGGTAACGCAGTTATTTTTCAGCTACTTGAGCAATTAAAACACCTAAACCTTAATGGCGATATTACATTAGTACCTTATGCTAACCCAATTGGTTGTAATCAAAAATCTGGCGAGTTTACCCTTGGCAGGTTCGATCCGATTACGGGCACTAATTGGAATCGCATGTATCACTACAATAAAAATTTAGTGGCACAGTTTGCACAGAATCATACTCAGTATGATGACGCCACATTAAAAAGTAACTTCAAACAGGCGCTTATTGAAGAAGTAGACAACAAACTTAACGGCCCTGCTTATTTACTTAATACGGGTAAACGCATTGCGCTTAACCTACAAAAGCTTGCTCATCAAGCTGATATAGTACTCGATTTACACACAGGTCCTATTTCAAGCAAACATTTGTACTGCCCAACCTATGCAACCGACAGCGCACGTTACTTTAATATTGAACATGTACTGCTTATTCCTAGTGATTTTGACGGTGCAATGGATGAAGCTAACTTTTGCCCATGGTGGCATTTAAGTGATGCACTTAGTGGGCAAGGTCGCGAATTATCAATACCTGTAGAAGCATTTACTGTAGAGCTAGGCAGCCAAGAAAAAATAGACTTAAAAGAAGCACTAAACGATGCTAACAGCATTTTAAGTTACTTAAATCACAAAGGCGTACTGCAAAACGCGCCGCATACGCCAGCTAATATCACTCGCTATGCATGTAATTTAAATGACTACTTTGCTTATTACGCCCCTATTGGCGGCATGGTTGAATACATAGCCCCGCTTGGCGGACACATTAAAGCCGGTGAGCCTATTGCCAATATTTTGCGAATGGAGCGCTACTTAAGCGAGCAACCACTGCAAACACTTACTCTCGATTGCGATGCAATTGCCATTTTGCACTTTGCCTCAGCGAGTGTTAACCAAGGCACCGAGCTTTATAAGTTTTTTACTAACGTATTTGAGCTTTAGCTCACCCTTCTCATTGCGTGAGAGCACATTAACTAAAATAGTTAATGTGCATTAAAAAAGCGGCTTAGGCCGCTTTTTTTCTGATCTATATTTACTTTGTATACGTAGTGAACTTGTTATAAATACAAATTCAGTAAAAGTTCACCGTTACATATGTAAAAAGACGTTATAATTAAATTAACGCATACAACAACCCAAACTCACAAGGAATTACAATGAGCTGGCGCCACTGGATCACACTTTCTGCCTTAATAAGTACAGCTACCTTCGCACAAGAAGAAGTTGCTACAAATGAGCAAGACAACGACATCGAACTTGTAAAGCAGTGTATTTTAAATGAGGTAATTGGCGGAGATGGTAAACAAACATTAGACGATCTTCGTAAAAAGTGTTCAGCTCTTGAAGAAAACAAACAACTTACCGCGCTTGATAAACGCCAAGCTCGTGAAGAAGTTGGTAAAAAAAATAGAAATGTAATTACTCCACATAAGCGTAACTATATTTTACCTCTTTCGTACGTATCACACCCAAACGATCGCCCATTTGATGGCTTTGATGCACTAACCGACGATAACGACGGTGAACCGCTCGACAACTTAGAAGCAAAATACCAGCTATCGATAAAAGTGCCTCTTTACGATGATTTTTCGGATAAAGACCAAGCCATATTTTTTGGCTTTACACTGCAATCATATTGGCAGATTTATAACTCAGAAATTTCTTCTCCATTTCGTGAAACCAACTACGAACCAGAGATATTTTGGATAAATTACCTCGACCCAGAAAACGTATTATGGGGCGACGAAATGGCAATCGCATTAGGTATTTCGCATCAATCAAATGGTCGAAGCCAACCAAACTCACGTTCGTGGAACCGTATTTATGCAGACTTTATCTGGGAAAACAGAGGCTTTGTTTTTAGCTTTAAACCTTGGTACCGAATAGCTGAGGACGAAAAAGAAGATATTTTAGAAGCTAAGGGCGATGACAACCCAGACATATATAAATACATGGGTTACTTTGAGTTTAGCGGCGCGTATCGTTTTCATGACCATGAATTTAGCTTTATGACACGTAACAACTTAAATTCAGATAATCGTGGTGCAATTCAACTCGACTGGTCGTTTCCTTTATGGGGCCGCGTTCGTGGTTATGCACAATACTTTAACGGTTATGGCGAAAGCTTAATTGATTACAATGCGGATGTAGAACGTATTGGTGTAGGTATATTATTAACCGATCTGCTGTAATACTTCCCTAAGTTTTACGCACAAAAAAGCCAAGTATCGCTTGGCTTTTTTGTGTTTTGAACAGCTAAACAGTTATTTTTTTACTACAAACTGTCCTTCAAATTCGGCAACCACGTTATCACCATCGTAAATAGTTACAGGCACTACGTAACTTGCTTTACCGTCGGTTTCTAAATCGCTTAACTTGCCCTTACAGGTTTGTATATCAACACAACCACGTGGGTCGGTAGTAAGCGGCTTTAAGTACTTAATGTTAGCATCGGCTAATACAATATTACCTTCAAGCCCAGCCTCTTTAAGTGCTAAGTACGTAGCGCCCCAACCTGTTAGCGTGGCCAAGCTATAAATAGAGCCTGCAAACATGGTGTTATGTAGGTTTAAGTTAGCGTCTAGGTCGGCGCTGGTTGTAAATTGCCAATCGGTATAGCTTTCTACCTTAATACCCATCGCGTCACTAATTGGAATAGACTCACGCCACGTATTTTGTAGCACTTGCGTCCAATTAGGATGGCGGAACCAGCCTGGCTCACACGGTTTTTGCTTTACCATTTTAAAATGTTGTACATCGCCATATGCTAAGTGCGCTTTTTCTTTTAATTCGTAACCGTGGCGTTTATAAAACTCAAGCGCTCGTTCGCGTGCAAACAAAACCAGTTCATCGGCATTTTGTGTCCATGCTATTTTTTCAAGCTCATGAAGCAAACGACTACCAATATGCTGATTACGATTACCCTCTGCAACTGCCATGTAGCGCACTTGTGCTTGCTCATGACTGTTAAAGTGCAAACGTGCTACACCAAGCACTTCGCCTTCTTTATTTTTTATAAAGCGATGCTCAGAGTCTTGTTCCATATCGTCTTGTTCAGAGCCTCGAGGCTCGCCCCAAGGCGCGCGTAATACCTGCCAACGCAATTGGTAATACGCTTGCCAATCTTCGCTACTTTGTGGGGTGCTTACCTGAAACATACATACTCCTGTTGTTATATAAGCCGTAAATAAAAGTCAAAAGAAGGCTACGGCGCTATACTAATAGTATTGGTTATCTACCAAGCTAAAAAAATAAAATAATTAAATTGATTGGCATTATTATGGCAAATACCATACTCCATCTTAAAAAAACTGCAAATACGACTTTGGTGATGGCTGTAAAATAACGAAAAAAAATAATGACAAAGGCCATTGCGCTTTAACGTTGCTAGTTTATGCTGAGGATATGACTGAAAAAATCAATTATATAAATTCACTGACGGGTTTGCTGAGCGATCAATTTATTGAAAATAGCCACAGCATTGGTCAGTTAATCTATTGGCATAAATGCAGTGGCGATCACATTCAAGTACGTGAGCACGAGCAGTTACGCTGGTTACTTATTAACGACACTCTTCAATCTGTTATTGATTCAAATAGCCCGGATTCATTACTTTTTCCACACTTATTGTACCTAGATAAGCACTGGCAGACTCTTAAGCCGCCACAAAAAGTGTTAGAACTCGGCCTTGGCGGCGGTGCAATTCGTAACTATTTACAACACAAATACCCTAAAGCACAAATAACATCGGTTGAAAAAAACGCCGATATTATTGATTGCTATACCCAGTTTTTTTCGTCAAATAAGAATGAGCAACTGCTGTGCGCCGATGCGCAACAGATTTTAGAAAGTGTGCAAAATATTGATTGGATTATTCTAGATTTATTTAGCCAAATAGACGCGCCTCGATTTTTATTTGAAGAGGCATTTTATAAAAAAATCTACTCGGCTTTAAATAACAACGGCGTGCTATTTATTAACTTTTTATCGCAGCATGAGTCGCAATTAAAACAACTTCAGCAGCTATTACTCGATGTATTTGGTTGTAACGTCAGCCCGCAAAAAATTACGGGCTATGTAAATCATATCGTCGTGGTAACCAAAAACTTAAACAGATAAGTTAAACGTAACGGGTCCGTCGTTACACAAGCTTACTTGCATATCGGCACCAAACTCACCTGTGGCTATTGTAAGCCCCAACTCTTTAGCTTGAGCTACAAAGTATTCGTAAAGCTCGTTAGCTTGGCTTGGCGTTGCCGCAGATGAAAAACTAGGGCGCATACCCTTTTTAGTATCAGCCGCTAGCGTAAATTGCGAAACAACAAGTAACTCACCTTTAATATCTTTAAGGCTTAAGTTCATTTTGTCGTTTTCGTCAGTAAAAATACGATAATTACTTACCTTGTGTAAAAGCTTATCGGCCGTTTGTTTGTCGTCGTGTTTTTCAACGCCCAGCAACAACAATATACCTTGGCTAATTTCACCTACTACTTGGTTGTTAATTTCTACTTTGGCATGCTTTACACGTTGTATTAAACCTTGCATTTAAACTGTGTCCTTTATTGCTGGTTCATCATCTTCTAGTTCAAGCTCTGGTGTTTCTGGAATATCATTTGGGCTAATACACGCAGTAAATTCAGCGCCAAGCAAAACAACTACCCACGACAAATACACCCATACAAACAAAATAGGAATGGTTGCTACTGCGCCATAAATAACTTCGTATGACGGAAAATGGCTAATATAAAGAGCAAACCCCTTTTTAGTCAGCTCAAATAAAAGTGCCGCAAAAAAAGCGCCAGGTATTGCCGCTCTAAACGACACCCGCGTATTAGGCACTAATGTGTAGAGCATAATAAAGCCCACCATCGAAATTCCATACGGCAATAGCTTTAACAAAAACCCGCTAAACCCAGGAATACCCTGATCAGCAAACGACACCAAAGATACAATATAAGAGGTAACACCAATACTGGCACCGAGCAACATAGGCCCTAAGCTCAAAACCATCCAGTACACAGCAAATGAGATCATCATTGGGCGCTTTTTCTTAATTCGCCAAATTCGGTTTAATGTGGCATCTACATTACGTATTAACAGCAAGGCTATTGCAGCTAAAAAGCCAATACCTACCGCCGTCATTTGGTTGGCATTGCCCGCAAAGGAGCTAATATGCTCTCTAATAACATCGGTAGAGGTAGGTACAAAATTAGTAAACAAAAAGCTCTCAATTTCCATGCGAGTAGATTCAAAGCCCGGAAAGGCTGAAAATATAGCAACACCCACCGCAATTAATGGCACTAAAGAAAGAAGGGTTACGTAAGCAAGGTAACCTGCATTAACCGTTATTTGATCGTCTATACAACGATTAAAATACTGCATCCACCAACCAGGTTGCTGGCGTATAAAGGACTTAACTTGCTGTTTGTAATGTGAGAGCTTATCATTCATACAATTGACTTGTGCTTATATAGTTTTGATTATAATAACAATCAGCGCCATAATTTACAGCACTAACGCTCGTAAACAGGAATTCAAATGAAAAAACAAACATTACTCAGTGTTTCAATGCTTGTAGTAACACTTACTTTAACTGGCTGCCAATCAGCTTATTATTCTGCAATGGAAAAAGTCGGTGTTCACAAACGCGATATTCTTATTGACCGCGTAGAAGAAACCAAAGACTCGCAGCAAGAGTCACAAGAAGAATTTAAATCGGCACTTGAGCGCTTAACTACTCTAATCGATTTTAATGGTGGCGAACTACAAGACACTTACAATCAACTAAACGATGATTACGAGTCGAGCTTAAATGCCGCTAACGAAGTATCAACTAACATCAATAAAGTAGAAGACGTGGCAGAAGCGCTATTTGATGAGTGGGCCGATGAGTTAGAGCAGTACAAAAGTGCATCACTTAAGCGTGAAAGCAGCAAAAAGCTAACTGCGACTAAGCGTCAATTTGATCAGCTATTACGCTCAATGCGCAGCGCAGAGAGTAAAATGGAGCCAGTATTAACCTCGCTTCATGATAACGTTTTATACTTAAAGCATAACTTAAATGCACAAGCGGTATCGGCTATTAAAGGTGAGTTCACTAACCTTAAACGCGATATTCAATTGTTGATGAACGACATGAACAAATCGATTGCCGACTCAAACAAATTTATTGAACAAATGAATAGCGCTGGCTAATCATTTGTTACTTTAACAAGCCTGCTTAATTGCAGGCTTTTTTATGTTAAAGGGAACGCTAAAAGGGATTTACAATGAAACGCTTTTTAACCGCAACAATGCTCTTATGTATACTAACTGCCTGCGGTGCACCTAATAATATTAATCGTATTACCAGCTCTGACTCAGTTGTTGTTATTAATGATAAGAACGGTCGTTATAAAAATTTATACACAGGTGAAAAAACATATCCCACTACCTGTACTGAAAACTGCTACCCAGCCCACCCAGATTTACTATGCAAAACCGGCAGCGAAAACTGCCAGTACCAAGGCCAGCAAACTAAACCACAACTTAGCACCGGTTATACCGTACGCTGGCTTGGCCACGCTAGTTTTGTAATTAACACTCCAAATGGGCAAAGTGTGCTGTTTGATCCGGTAAAAAATCAGTTTGATTCTCCAGTCGCACTTGGCTTTAAACTCGGCGGCGGTATTTATCGTAAAGCAGGGGCTTGGCCTAGTGAGCAAGAACTGGAAAATATTGATGCGGTAATGTATTCGCATATTCATTACGATCACTTTAATAAAGCCGACATACAAAGCATTGGCAATAAACCTCGCTATTTAACACCACTCGGGATGGCCGACAACTTCCCTACCGGTGGTTTTAATATTACCGAAATGCCGTGGTACTCAACAACCAACATTGACGACTTAGCTATTAATGCCGTGCCAGCTCATCATTTTAGCGCTCGTGTATTGGTGCCCTTTATTTACGAAGATAACAATAAAGACTTATGGAATGGCTGGCTGCTTGAACAAAACGGCAGTACCTTATTTTTTGCAGGCGATACGGGCTACTCAAAACACTTTAAAGATATACAGCAAAAATATGGCAATATAGATGTGTGCTTAATACCAATCGCATCTTACTACAGTAAAGAAAGTGGTAAATTTTATCGTTACGTTCACACCACACCAGAAGACGCGCTCAACGCAGCACAAGAACTTAACTGCAAAGTAATGATACCTTGGGGGTATGGTAATTCAAGTTGGAAAATGGGCGACCATACTAGCCACTCTGCCTTACTACGCTTATTGCATATGTACAATAAAATGGATTCAAAAGTACCGCTGTACATTTTAAACGAAGGCGAAAGTATTTCACTGTAACTATTTACTTAGCTGTTTTAAGATTGTTATTACATTAAGACAAGCACACAATAAAATTGAGAAATTAATGAAAAAATTAGCACTCGCCTTAAGCTTTTTATTAAGCACGCCAGCAATGGCTATTGATGTTGAACATACATCAACTCCAATTACTATTGATGGCGTATCAGAAAGTGCGTGGGATAAAGCCGCTTGGCACGATATGCCTTATTTAATGGATGGCACACTGCCAGCAAACGATGCCGACTTTAAAGGGCGTTATCGCTTACTGTGGGATCAAAACTATTTATACCTACAAGCCGATATTGTGGATGACGTTTTAATAGATACACACGCCGATCCAACCTATAAATATTGGGATGACGACGCGCTTGAAGTATTTATTGATAGCGATGCATCAGGCGGAAATCATCAATTTAATCACACCGCTTTGGCGTACCATATCGGCCTTGATAACCAAGCCGCCGATTATGGCCCTGATAAAAAAGCGCACTTGTATACCGATCACCTAATCAGTAACTGGAAGCGTAACACTGCTGCACCTTTTAACATCACGTGGGAAGTAGCCATAAAGCTCTACCCCAATGACTACAAAGAAGGCGCAGTAAATACACCCATTACACTTAGCGAAAAACAAATCATTGGCTTTATGTTAGCGTATTGCGATAACGATGGTAGTGACGTGCGCGAGCACTTTATGGGTTCGCACGAAGTACAGCCAGTAAATGGCGACAGAAACCGTGGGTTTATAGACGCAGACGTATTTGGAAAAATCACCCTGCTGCCAAAAAAGTAACCCCCCCAGAAATAAGTAGGTTGGGTTGAGCGCAGCGAAACCCAACGAAAAATACCCTACCAAAAAACATGTATGCTTTGCATTATCGGCTGTTTAAGCTGCCCCTTTTTTATTGCTTATCCTTATGCAAAAGATCTTTAAGTAAATTATTCACAAAGAGGTTAAGAGGCGCTGCGCTTTTAGAGAACAGTAAACTTGGGCCTTTCTATTACTCATCGCCTTGTTAGACTAATTAGTCAGTTGATTAATATTATATTTCTTAGTATTACCAGAGCCATCAGAGTATTTTTCAAAAATACTTAATTCATTTTCATCGACTAAAAAGGTTATTTTAGAATCATATTGGTCTGTGCGCCATCTCCCAGCATCAGAAGCCCAAATAACTCGACTCCCCTCAAACTTGCACCTATACTTCCAATTCGTGCCATCATCTTTACGAACATACGAGAGATGTGTAACATTACCTTTAATTGAATCTATTTTAACAATTGAAGGACTACGTCCCATAATCGATGCAATTGTAGCAATACAAATTTGTTGTTTCGAAAAAGCACCATTGTCAGCGCTTCCACAGGCAGACAAAGTAATAGTAATTACAATAAGTATACTTTTGATAAACTTTTTATAAATATTCATTTTTTCTCCTTGAGCAACTGGAAATATCTAGAAAAGCAAAGATATTCAGTTCTTCCTTAGCACTAGATTATGTGCAGTTAACAGTGAACTTATCAACTATAACACCTTCAGGGATTAGCCCGTTTTCGTTTGTCCGAATACTAACTTCATGCTCATCAGGATAAATGGGGGATTCCAATTCTTCTGTAACCACATCGAATTGTTCAAATAAGCTTGAATCTAATTTATAAATATATCCATTACAAGTACCATTTTTAGTAGCAAATATTTTTGCTACTTCAATGCTTTTGCTCGTAGAAACAAACGACAGCTTTTTCATATTGGAATCTATTTGATGAGCCCTTAAGCCGTTGCCTCCAGAGTATCCTGATTCATACCCTGCTCCGCACTCCACACCAACTTCACCTAGTTCAGGTATGGCCGTATTTTGTTTTCCTTTGGGGATCAACTGTCCCTTACATAAACTATCTAATTCACTTGTAACACCACGATATAGAAACATAACAATTCCTTTTTAAATAACAGTTTAGTATTTTTTAACGCATGACTTGGGCTGCATAATTTTTTTTTGGACTGAGTAGATCGAGCTGATATTAACCATCTAAACTACATATATTCAATCTATAGATACTTAGTAATAATACTCTTACGCTTCGTAAAGTTGAAAATCAAGCCAATTAACATATAAATAAAAAGTCACCTTAGATGCTAATTCGTCAACCCATAGCTTGTGCTCGTTGTAATGCACGCTATCTCGTTGATAAGAAAAATTTAAACCGAACTCCTTAAGCCTTTACTCATCAAATTTCACCCACAAAAAAGCCGCTGTATTTTTCAATACAGCGGCTTTTAAAATCATAATTCTAAATTAATAGATTATGCTTTAGGTCCACGACCTGCACGTTTACGTTCGTTTTCTGTAAGGTAACGCTTACGAATACGAATGTTTAGTGGAGTTACTTCAACTAGCTCGTCATCATCGATGAACTCAAGCGCTTGCTCAAGTGAGTAGTTAAGGTGTGGAGAAAGCGTTTGCGCTTCATCAGTACCAGATGCACGTACGTTAGTTAACTGCTTGCCTTTAAGGGCGTTAACTGTAAGGTCGTTATCACGGTTATGAATACCGATAACCATACCTTCGTATACTTCAACACCGTGACCGATGAATAAACGGCCGCGTTCTTGTAAGTTGAATAATGCGTTAGTAAGTGCTTTACCAGTTGCATTTGCAATCATTACGCCGTTCTTACGAACACCGATGTCGCCACCTTTGTGAGGACCGTAATGATCGAACGTATGGTACATAAGACCAGAACCCGAAGTAAGCGTCATGAAATCAGTTTGGAAACCAATTAAACCACGGCTAGGGATCATGAAATCTAAACGCATACGGCCTTTGCCATCTGGAGTCATGTTAGTAAGCTCACCTTTACGTAGGCCAACTTGTTCCATAACAGAACCCTGATGCTCGTCTTGACAGTCAATAGTAACTGTTTCAAACGGTTCTTCTAGAACGCCATCTACAGTACGTAAGATAACTTCCGGACGAGAAACTGAAAGCTCGTAACCTTCACGACGCATGTTCTCGATTAAGATACCTAGGTGTAATTCACCACGACCAGAAACACGGAAGCTATCTGGGCTACCAGTATCTTCAACGCGAAGTGCTACGTTGTGTACTAATTCTTTGTCTAAACGTTCACGGATATTACGTGACGTTACAAACTTACCTTCTTTACCACAGAAAGGTGAGTTATTTACAGAGAATGTCATTGTTACAGTTGGCTCATCAACACTTAGTGGTGGTAATGCTTCAACGTTTCCTGGGAAACAAACTGTATCAGAAATCTTAAGCTCACCAATACCTGTTACAGTTACGATGTTACCAGCGTAAGCTCTATCAGTTTCGATACGTTCAAGACCTAGGTAGCTTTGTACTGCGCCAATTTTACCATTACGTGTAGTGCCATCAGCACTGATAATAGTAACTTGTTGGTTAGGAGCAACAGAACCACGTTTAATACGACCAATACCAACTACACCAACATAAGAGTTGTAATCTAGTTGAGAAATTTGCATTTGGAAGTCACCTTCAGGATCTGCATCCGGTGGTGATACTTCGTCAACGATCATCTTGAACATAGGTTCCATGTTGTCTGATGGCTCGTCTAAATCTAGTGTTGCCCAGCCGTTGATAGCTGAAGCGTAGATTACTTTAAAATCTAACTGTTCGTCAGTTGCGCCAAGGTTGTCGAATAAATCAAAGATTTGATCCATAACCCAATCAGGACGTGAACCTGGCTTATCAATTTTATTGATAACTACGATTGGCTTTAAGCCTTGCGCGAATGCCTTTTGCGTAACGAAACGCGTTTGTGGCATTGGACCTTCTTGAGCATCAACAAGTAATAATACTGAGTCAGCCATCGAAAGTACGCGTTCAACTTCACCACCGAAATCGGCGTGTCCCGGAGTATCTACGATATTGATATGGTAGTCGTTCCAAGAGATGGCTGTGTTTTTAGCCAAAATGGTAATACCACGTTCTTTCTCAATGTCGTTTGAGTCCATCACGCGCTCTTCGTTACCGCCGCGTGTTTCTAATGTACCTGATTGCTCAAGTAGTTTGTCAACCAGAGTTGTTTTACCGTGGTCAACGTGCGCGATAATCGCTATATTTCTTAACTTTTCGATGCTCATATATTTACTCAGAGAAATTAAATTCTCAATGATCCTGCAAGATCTACGCACTCATCCACGCTTTCGCGAGATGTCCCAGCATAGGATTTAAAAGGGCGCATATTATCCCTCATTAATGACATGGATGAAAGTTTATCCAATACATATTTTAAAACTTTCTCAATACTTTTACTAAGTATCTGTTTTATATATGACAATTATATGAATTAAATTTCAATATTTTTTTGAAAAACAGCCTTTTTGACTATTTTTCCGATCTTTTTGTTACTCTTTTGCATTTAGGTTATGCTAATTTCAGCTGATTAAATTAACAACAAATTACGCTCTGTAAATTTTGCACCGAAATGGAATATTTACGCACCAACATGGTGCGTTTGTATATTCCATTTTGATGCAATGATATTTTTTTAATTTATAAACAGCCAGTTACAATAATGGCACAAAATCAGCTTAGTAAATACCAAAGCAATTATGCAGCAATAACAAAACCCAATAGTTGGAGGACACATGTCACAATCGGTTTTAGATTTTATTAAAGAAAATGACGTCAAGTTCATTGATTTACGCTTTACTGACACTAAGGGTAAAGAACAACATGTATCGATCCCTCATCACCAAGTTGATGAAGATTTTTTCGAAGACGGTAAAATGTTCGACGGTTCTTCAATTGCAGGCTGGAAAGGCATAAACGAATCAGACATGGTATTAATGCCAGTTCCTGAGTCAATCAAACTAGACCCTTTCACTGAAGAAGCGACATTAATTTTACGTTGTGACGTAGTAGAGCCTTCTACACTACAAGGCTATGAGCGCGACCCGCGTTCTGTTGCTAAGCGCGCTGAAGATTACATGAAATCTACAGGCATTGCAGACACTGTTTTATTTGGCCCTGAGCCAGAATTTTTCGTATTTGACGATGTTAAATATAAATCAGATATGTCTGGATCTATGTACAAAATTGATTCTAAGCAAGCTGCTTGGAACTCAGATAAAGAATATGCAGATGGCAACACTGGTCATCGTCCAGGTGTTAAAGGCGGTTACTTCCCAGTTGCTCCAGTTGATGACTTCCAAGATTGGCGTTCAGCTACGTGTCTAGTTCTAGAAGAAATGGGCCAAGTAGTAGAAGCACATCACCACGAAGTAGCAACAGCAGGTCAAAACGAAATCGCTACTCGCTTTAATACAATGGTATTAAAAGCGGATGAAATTCAAGAAATGAAATATGTTATCCATAACATGGCTCACTTATACGGTAAAACAGCAACGTTTATGCCTAAGCCAGTTGTTGGTGATAACGGTTCTGGTATGCATTGTCACCAGTCACTTGCTAAAGGTGGTGTAAACCTTTTTGCTGGTGATAAGTACGGCGGTCTTTCTGAAGATGCACTTTACTACATTGGCGGCATCATCAAGCATGCTAAAGCAATTAACGCTTTTGCAAATGCGTCTACTAACTCGTACAAACGTTTAGTACCAGGTTTTGAAGCACCTGTTATGCTTGCATACTCTGCACGTAACCGTTCTGCATCAATCCGTATCCCAGTGGTTCCATCTGAAAAAGGTCGTCGTATTGAAGTACGCTTCCCGGATCCAACTGCTAACCCATACCTTGCTTTCTCAGCAATGCTTATGGCTGGCCTTGATGGTATCAAAAACAAGATCCACCCTGGCGATGCTATGGATAAAGATTTATACGACTTACCAGCTGAAGAAGCAGCAGAAATTCCAACTGTTGCAGCATCACTTGACGAAGCACTATCTGCACTTAGCGCAGACCGTGAATTCTTAACTCAAGGTGGCGTATTCACTGATGACTTAATCGATGCTTACATCGAACTTAAGTCTAAAGAAGTTGAAAAGCTTAACATGACAACTCACCCAGTTGAGTTTGAAATGTACTACAGCTGTTAATTAAGCTGTAAAAATATGTGTGTTCTCAAGCCCGCTTTGCGGGCTTTTTTAATGGTAAAATTAGTCAATCTCCACTAAAGTTAAGTTACCGATAAAAATGCAGGGCTGCAGAGTGAATAACAAGATTTTATTACTATTAATTACTTTAGGATTAAGTAATTATGGTTATGCCGGTGAAACAAAAATATACGCTTGGAAAGATAAAAATGGCGTATTAGTGTTCTCAGACACCCCTCATAAAGGGGCTCAAGAAGTAAAGCTCACCAGCCAAGATCTTAATATGCCTGCAACAAATACTGACATTTTCGACGAGCAACCTCAGCCTCAACAAGCGGCCTTTAGTATTGCTATTTCCTCACCTGATCATAACCAGACTATTCGTGAAAATACCGGCACTGTTTATGTAACTAGCCGAATAAAACCACGCTTTGAAACTGGTTTTACTATACAACTTTTTATTGATGGTAAAGCACACGGCCCAGCCAGTGACAGCTCAACCTTTGCAATTAGAGATGTAGAACGTGGTCAGCACACACTACAATTAAAGCTTTTTAATAGTAAAAACCAAGTTATTGCTACAAGCGAACCCTGCATATTTTTTATGCACCGAAAAGGGCTAAACCTAGGTAACTAAATTGGGGTATTACTAAACGTGCAGCAGTGTATTTAACCATATAACTTGCTTGCAAACATCCACGCACTAAAATGGTGCAGCTATGATTAATAATAAAAACTTTAGCCCTGAGCTACTCGATGCCATTTGGCAAAATCAAACAACCGCTATCATGTTACTTGATAAAAACTTTACCGTTGTATATGCCAATACTAGTACCAGCGAGCTGCTTGGCCTTGGTAATAAGCGCTTGTTAGAACAACCGTTTGATAGCCTTTTTAACTACCATTCAATCGATTTACAGCGTATAGAACAATACTCATTAGTTGAAGGCGTAGATTGCCAGCAGCACAGAGCTGACGTGGTTTTTAGCGATTCTCGCCATGCAAAAGTAGCCGTAAGTACACGACAAATTAAGTTTAATGGCTCGCTTTATATTTTATTTGAGTGGCGCCAAACCGATGACGAAATTAAGCATGACCAAGCGTCTAATCAAATGCATCAATATCAAGCTGCCCGAAACCTAATTAGAGGCTTAGCTCACGAAATTAAAAATCCTTTAGGTGGAATTCGCGGAGCGGCGCAGTTATTGCAGTATGAGGTTGATCAACAAGAAAGAGATCAATGTGCTGAGCTCATCATTGAGCAAGCCGACCGATTACGCGAACTAGTAGATAGGCTTTTGGGGCCCAATCAACTTCCGCAAAAATCGTATGGCAATATACATCAATCACTTGAATCAGTTGCAAGGCTAAGTACGTTAGATAATTGTTCTAATATTAGCTTGGTTAAAGATTACGACCCAAGTATTCCTGATGTATACATTGATCAAGGCAAAATTCAGCAAGTAGTATTAAATATTGTTCGAAACGCCCAACAGGCGCTTGTAGATGGCGGTGAAATAACAATAAAAACCCGCATTAATCATCAGCATCGTCGCCCAGGTAAAGCACCTAAAAAAGCCTTGTTGATCCAAATATCTGATAACGGACCAGGTATTGATCCCAGTGTACGCGAAACACTGTTCTACCCTATGATCACCAATAAAGAAGGTGGCTCTGGGTTAGGACTCTCAATAGCGCAAACACTGATAGATCAACATGATGGCTATATAGAATGTGATAGCTGGCCTGGACATACTGAATTTAATATCTATCTGCCCTTTGCAGATTAATGTTTGGAGTTTGCATGAAAACAGTTTGGCTTGTAGATGATGATGCTTCTATTCGATTTGTACTTGAAAAAGCACTAACCCGTGCAGGGTTTAACACAGAGAGCTTTGCTAATGCGCAAGATGTACTAAGCGCCCTAAAGTTTAGCCAACCTACTGTTTTAGTTTCTGACGTACGAATGCCTGGTATGGATGGTATGGCGTTGCTTGAACTTATTGCAGAGCAAAACCCTGGGCTGCCGGTTATTATAATGACTGCGCACTCAGATTTAGACTCAGCTGTAAATGCATTCCAAAAAGGTGCTTTTGAATACCTAGCTAAGCCGTTTGATTTAAACGAAGCAGTGGCGCTGGTCGAAAGCGCATGCAGAGCAAACTCCACTAAAAAAACTAAACGCAAGCAAGCTCCACCAAAAAGTGCCCACATAATTGGTGAAGCGCCCGCAATGCAAGAAGTGTTTAGAGCGATAGGTAAACTATCGGCTTCTAGCATGAGCGTATTAATAAATGGCGAATCTGGAACAGGTAAAGAACTTGTCGCCAGTGCTTTGCACAATCATAGCCCACGTAAAGAAAACCAATTTATTGCACTTAACATGGCAGCCATTCCAAAAGAGCTTGTTGAGTCAGAGTTATTTGGCCACGAAAAAGGCGCATTTACGGGCGCCGACAGCGTGCGTAAAGGCCGTTTTGAGCAAGCCAATGGCGGCACACTATTTTTAGATGAAATTGGTGATATGCCACTTGATGTACAAACACGTTTATTACGCGTTCTTGCCGATGGTGAGTTTTATCGTGTTGGTGGCCATCAAAGTATAAAAGTAGATGTGCGTATTATTGCGGCTACGCACCAAAACCTTGAAGATTTAGTTAAACAGGGCAAGTTTAGGGATGATTTATTTCATCGTCTTAATGTTGTGCGCCTACGTTTACCTGCTCTTCGAGAGCGTACTGAAGATATAGAAAGCTTATCGCAACACTTTTTACATAAAAGCGCTAAAGAGCTACAAGTAGAAAGCAAAGTGCTGAGCCCTAAGGCAACTGAGCAATTACGCTTATTTAATTGGCCAGGCAATGTACGCCAATTAGAAAACACCTGTCGCTGGCTTACTGTAATGGCACCGGGTGAGCTTGTAAGCGAGCAAGACTTACCGCCGGAAATTCTGGATGCTTCGCCAACCCAGGAAGAAGGTGATTGGCTAGATGCGTTTCAGCAATGGCTTAATCAAGAGCTTAAACAAGGCAAAGAAAATATTTGGCCTGACATTCAAGCCCAGCTAGAAACTCGCTTAATTAAAACCGCACTGGCTAATTGTTCTGGTCATAAGCAAGATGCTGCTATAAAAATTGGTTGGGGACGCAACACGTTGACCCGAAAATTAAAAGAGCGCAATATTAGCTGATTAAACGCTTTTAACACATTTGGTTATTGATGAAGCTAATCGAACATATTCCATTATTCAAACAAATGGAAATTATAAACAGGCTGCACTTTTTTAAGGAATTTACGCTCAGCGAGCGCCAAGTCTTATTGGAGTCGTTCGGCCTGTTATATTTAGTAAGCCAGCATCAGTTTTTATTTAAGCAATACGATAACGACAAGCGCTTATATATTGTACTTAGCGGCGCGCTATTAGTATTTAAACATAATCATTTGCTAGAACTTGGTACTATAGAGCCCGGTGAATTTATAGGTGAAGGCGCTTTTATAAATAACCGAGAACGCAGCACTAGCGCACGTGCCAAAACCGACAGCATAGTCCTCGCTATTACCCCTGAAGCACTCACCCGCTTACCTAATGTTATCCGCGAAAAAATTAAAGACCGAATTATAGAAGGTATGAGTCTGCGCATTGCCAAACTAAGCGAGCATATAGAAACTCACGGTTAGTTCAGTCCATATAAATAATTTGTAGTGAGCAATCAAGCCAGCTGGGGTTATTAACGTGAGCTGTAAACCTGTAAGTATCAGATGGTTTGGCGCCAAAGGGCGTATTTATAAGTGGTTGTGAGTGACTGTATGTTTGCGAATAATTTTTGTAATAAATGACAACGTAACCGTATAAAAACTCCCAACCTAACCTTACAACAGCGCCACTGGGTAAGGTAAAGTCAGCATATTTATCTGTAAATGTGACGAGTAAATCATTGTACTTGTCTTCGCTGCATTGAGTTGTTCGTAACTTTTTAGGCATAACAAAGGTTGTACCCGCCACTGCATTTTTTAGATAAAAGCCTATATTGCCATCACCATAAAAATGATTTGAACGCGTTGTATAGTTAACTTGTGGCTCGTAACCTAGCCCCTGCATAATAGTAGCTAACTGCTCAGTTTCTTTTGGGTAAATTTTGTCACTTGATAAGAGTAATGTAGCCTCACCAAACTCTGATGGGATTGCCAGCGGTACATATTCATAAGGGAGCGATTGTGCTTTTAGCGCAGCATCGAGCTGATTGCTCTGTTCATCTTGCAAGTTTTCACTAAATACATACACGGTAGGTTGTTGGCACGCAGCTAATGGTAATGCCAACACACACATTAAAATTCCATTTTTCATAGTTACCTCTTTTGATTACGCTTGTAGTCTATTAAAGGTAACTATTTATAGCAATTTAATTTGTTTGGCTATCTAACCAAGCATCAACACTTTTTCGAGTATATAAAACTTCTTTAAATAAACGATGTCGTTCAAACTCGAGTTTTGTTTTTCTCGTGGCATCACCACTAACTAAACGGCTATGGGTATCATTGAACTTTGAAATTACAGAAAAACCGCGTTCATCTTGATCAGCTTGCTTTTTTACAGAATTAGCAAGGTGCTCTCTAACATCGTCAGCAGTTAACATACCTGAATTGTCTAATCCCATTAGCTCTTTTTTCATTGCCAATCTTACGCCCATTTCCTACTCCATTTAATGAAAACTATTTAATCCGCCAAAGTTTTAGCAATTAGCAGGCCATACGTAAAATTAACTGCTGCAAAGGTTACTCTTCAATTGCTTCAGTTTTTTTAAAGACAGATAAAATACATAAAAAATTTCATAGCTATTTACGTATTACAATTAGCGAAAGTCACTTGCTTTGGTGCAAAAGTAGCTGCAAGCCTTTATACTACAGCTTGTGCGTTACCCCACCGAGAGCAAATATGAACGAAGAATACATAGAAATAGAATTAGAAGAAGAGCCGATTGAGCTCTGTAAATTATTAAAAGTACTAAACTTAGTTGAAGGTGGCGGCCAAGCTAAAAACCTAATTACCGAAGGCTATGTGGGTGTTAACCATGAAATTTGTACAATAAAGCGGAAAAAATTATACAGTGGCGATGTATTAGAATTTGATGGTGAATTTTTTAAACTTGCGCTAAGTGAAGATGCAACCCCTGCAGAAAAACCTGCGATACAAACTCAAGCAGAGTCAAAGCAAGCTGCACCACAACCAACAAATCAGCCAGCTAAAAGTAAGCGTAAGCGAACTAAAAAACCAAAAGTAGATGATAAAACAGGTCGTCGACCTATTTCATTTGGTTAAGCATTTAAAAGCCCTCTTTTTATATAAAAAGGTCAACTTGTATAGTTGGCCTTTTTACTCTTTAATAACCTAGTTAATAATAATAAAAACAAGGTTATAAAATGTCTGTTAAAACACCTAAAAATTGGTTTAAGCCCGTTGTATGGGCGGCACTCGTATGGAACTTACTTGGCGTTATTGCATTTGCTATGCACATGATGATGACACCCGAAATGATAGGTAAACTTCCGCTAGATCAACAAGCTGCCTACTCTAACGTTCCTATTTGGTCAACCATTTCATTTGCTATAGCTGTATTTGGAAGCACTTTTGGTTGTCTGTTTTTACTTGCTAAAAACGCGCTGGCAACACCTACTTTTGCGCTATCGCTCGGCGCTATTTTAATTCAGCAATATTATAATTTTGTGGTCATAAACAGTATTGAGCTACTTGGCGCAAGTGCTGTATTTATGCCTATTTTTGTAATCGTTATTGCCATCGCTTTACTTTGTTTGAGTATTAAAGGTAAGCAACAAGGTTGGTTACAGTAATTAATAAGGGTTGAAATAACTTTTGACCCTACCTCTTTCAAATCATCTCTTGAAATTAAACTTTTCAGCATCATCTCTACTATATTAACTGTATAAAATTCGTTCTCTAAACACGATTTTTTACACTGGTATGTACTTTGCAACTCGAACACTACAGAGGTCACTCTTCAAAATATTTTTCTAATTCATAAAGGGGCAAATAATGAATAATAGTTTCGATACCCAACATCAGCTCACAATAAATGGTGAGCAATATCATATTCATTCTCTAAAAGGACTTGGCGACAAAGCGAAACGACTGCCCTTTTCCTTAAAAGTATTACTTGAAAACCTTCTTCGTAACGAAGATGGCGCAAATATAAAAGAACAAGATATTCAAGCCCTTCTTAATTGGGATCCTCAAGCAAAGCCTGCATCTGAAGTTGCCTTTACTCCCGCCCGTGTTGTTATGCAAGATTTTACCGGTGTACCCGCTATTGTAGATTTAGCCGCGATGCGTGACGCAATGGAAAAACTAGGTGGTGATCCTGCAAAAATAAACCCGTTATCACCTGCTGAACTTGTTATTGATCATTCGGTACAAGTAGATGGCTACGGAAATGATGGTGCATTTGATTTAAATGCAAAACTTGAATACGACCGAAATAAAGAACGTTATGAATTTTTACGTTGGGGACAAACCGCTTTTGATAATTTAAAAGTAGTGCCACCTGCAACCGGTATTGTTCACCAAGTAAACCTAGAATACTTAGCGCGCGTTGTTTTTAATGAAGAGCGCGACGGCAAAAAATTCGCTTACCCAGATACGCTTGTAGGGACTGACTCTCACACCACCATGATTAATGGCTTAGGTGTGCTTGGTTGGGGTGTAGGCGGTATTGAAGCTGAAGCAGCCATGCTTGGTCAGCCAATTAGCTTACTCATTCCACAAGTAGTCGGTATGAAGCTAAGTGGCCGCTTACCTGAAGGTACTACCGCTACAGATTTAGTATTAACGGTAACAGAAATACTGCGTAACCATGGTGTAGTGGGTAAATTTGTAGAGTTTTATGGTGATGGCCTTGCCGACTTACCACTTGCCGATAGAGCAACCATAGCGAATATGGCACCTGAATACGGCGCTACGTGTGGTATTTTCCCAATTGATGATGAAACCATTAACTACCTTCGCTTAACAAACCGCGACGAAAGTCACCTAAAGGTAATTGAGGATTACGCAAAACACCAAGGTTTATGGCGTAACGATGGTGACGAAGCGAGCTACACCGATACACTCGAGCTTAAACTAGGTGATGTTGTACCAAGCCTTGCAGGCCCTAAACGACCACAGGATAGAATTTCCCTAGACAAGGCTGGTGAAGTGATTAGCCAGCATTTAAAAAACTTTCAAGATGAACGTATGGCTCGTCGTGATAATAGCGACGAAGAACAAGCTCGTATTGAAAGTGAAGGGCCAACAACAAATCCAGATGAACCAGTTAACGAAGCGCAGTTTATGGGCGCCGCCAAGGTTAAATTTAAAGGGCAAGAGTTTGAGTTAAACGATGGCGCTTGTGTTATTGCCGCAATTACCAGCTGTACTAATACTTCTAACCCAAGTGTTATTTTAGCTGCTGGTTTGGTTGCCAAAAAAGCAAAACAGTTAGGCATTAATGTAAAACCTTGGGTTAAAACATCACTTGCACCAGGCTCTAAAGTAGTTACCGACTACCTAGAAAAAGCAGGCTTAATGGACGACTTAGAAAGCTTAGGCTTTAACTTAGTTGGCTACGGCTGTACTACGTGTATTGGTAACTCAGGGCCGCTTGCAACTGAAATATCAGACGCAATTCAAAAACATAAATTGGTAGTGAGCTCTATTTTATCGGGTAACCGTAACTTTGAAGGGCGTATTCACCAAGATGTTAAAATGAACTTTTTAGCCTCTCCTCCGCTTGTTGTAGCTTATGCCATTGCAGGTAGAACCGATATTGACGTATACAACGAACCCCTTGCTCAAGATGCTAACGGTAACGATATTTACCTTAAAAACATTTGGCCAAGCGTTAAAGAAGTAAGTGACCTAGTTAAAGAAACAGTAACTAAAGAAATGTTCGAAAAAAGCTACGCTAACGTTTACGAAGGCGATAGCCGTTGGCAGCAAATTAAAATACCAGATGGCAAACTTTACGATTGGGATGACGCATCTACCTACATTAAAAAAGCACCATTTTTTGATGGTATGAAAGTAGAACCACCGGGCATTCCTACTATTGAGGGTGCACGTTGTTTAGCTAAGCTTGGGGATTCAGTAACCACTGATCATATTTCTCCAGCAGGTGCTATTAAAGCAGATGCGCCAGCAGGTTTATACTTGCAAGAAAATGGCGTAGATAAAGCGCAGTTTAACTCGTACGGTTCACGCCGTGGTAATCACGAAGTAATGATGCGTGGTACGTTTGCTAATGTGCGTCTTAAAAACTTACTAGCACCAGGTACTGAAGGTGGCGTAACACGTACTCAGCCTGGCGATACGCTAGAGAGTATTTATGATGCAGCAATGGAGTATCAAAAAAATAATACGCCACTCATCATTTTAGCGGGTAAGGAATACGGTACGGGTTCATCTCGTGACTGGGCTGCTAAAGGCTCACTTTTATTAGGCGTTAAAGCCGTTGTAGCACAAAGCTA
Source organism: Pseudoalteromonas sp. c7(2019) (assembly GCF_011378625.1). Classification (NCBI taxonomy): domain Bacteria; kingdom Pseudomonadati; phylum Pseudomonadota; class Gammaproteobacteria; order Alteromonadales; family Pseudoalteromonadaceae; genus Pseudoalteromonas; species Pseudoalteromonas sp. c7(2019). The sequence goes on from NZ_WTKS01000011.1 coordinate 129,605, forward strand.
TGAACGTATTCATCGCTCTAACTTAATTGGTATGGGTGTATTACCTCTGCAATTTAAAGAAGGTGAAAGCTACGAGTCACATGGGTTAACAGGGCAAGAACAATTTGATATTGATGGCCTGTACGATAAAACCGATGAAGTAACCGTTATTGCTACAAATGCCGAAGGTAAAAAAGTAACCTTGAGTGCTGATGTACGTATTGATACCCCTAAAGAGTGGGATTACTACAAACACGGCGGTATTTTACAATATGTACTGCGTAATATGCTCGACTAACAAAGACAGTAGTTAATACATTTAAAAGCCCAGCTTAATAATAAGCTGGGCTTTTTTATGTGTGCTGTTTGTTGTCTTAAATCAATGCTAAGCATTTAAAGCGTGCCTACACTAGGGCCTGTTGACCTTTCAGGATTAAAATTTGTTCAACCTAGGGGCTATTTAATCGCGGCGTGAGGTTTGTAACCTAGTGGGCTAAGTAAAAACCGAGCAACAAAGAGTAAATAGCCCCTAGGCAGAACCCTTCGGGCAGCGCATGTTTGGCATTTATTCCACGTTATCGCCTATTCATGGGGAATAACCACACTACATAGGCTCTGCCTTGCCTAAATACCAAACACACTGCTGCAAATTTAACCTCGAAAGATAAACAGGCCCTAGGGCTACTCTTAGTGAGGTAACTATGTCGCAAACGATGATAATTAGGCTGCTTAAAACATCAATAGTGCTTGGGTTGTGCCTTATCGTGACTGGCCACACTTTAATTGTGTCGAGTTACTTCACTGTTAATCATGGTATTAAAGGAATAATTATAGCGGCAGCATGCATTGCTATAGGCGTGTTGTTGTCGCTCCCTACTAAAATATATTTAACCGTATTACTGATGGAAGCCGAAAAACGTTATTTAAAAAACCATAAAAGCACTCACTCTAAATAATTAGAGTGCACTTAAATTATTAATTTCTTTATTACGTTTTTCTAGTTTGTCTTTTACATTTTCGGCATCATTAAATAGCTTTTTAACAGAGTCTGGGTTCAAAATACTGATCCCCTCTGGTGCAGCCGACATTGTATTTGTACTTGGAGAGGTATTTAAAATAGACGTGTCTTCTGCAGCAATAACAGTAATATCTTTAGGATCGAGTTTTACTTCAATACTTTTTACATGCGGGTTAGGTGTATCAGAAAAGTGCCATTGGCCTGTTTCGTCTTGCCACTTAAAAATTTTGCTGCTTGAGGTAGTACTTTCAGGCATTGGTTCATCAGAAATACTGCTCGCAATTTTATCGCCTGCTTGCTTAACGCCCTGCACTGCTTGGTCCAAAGTATTGCTTGAAAGAGCAACCATTTTTTCTTTAATTTGCTGAGATTCACTGCTAATTGATGATGCAGAAAGCCATGTTTGACCATCGGGCTTTTTTAAATAAAACAAAGAGATAACTGCAATAGCCATGATTGATATAGCTAAGTAGGTAAAGTATTTCATAGCGTTCCTGCTTTAATTAATCCTTTATTGCTCTGAGTCTAATAAAAAATACTTAATTAAGCAATTTTTTGTACCCTAATAAAAAAATAAAAACGCAGCCGAAGCTGCGTTTTTATTTGCAATTTAACTACACCGTAGTCGCGTTAAATACCGTCACCATCCATGTGTAGTCCGCATTCTCGGTTTAAACCAAAAAAGCGAGTTTCTTCCTCTGTCATTCCTGGTTCTAACTTACGTGTTGTATGTACGTCTCCCATAGACACATAACCTTGCTCCCATAATGGGTGGTAAGGTAAATCGTGCTTGGTAAGATACTGATACACGTCGCGGTTAGACCATTCAATAATCGGGTACACTTTAACGGTACCACGGCTAATTTCTACAAACTGTTTATCAGCACGTGTAGATGATTGATCGCGACGCAAACCACTAAACCACGTGCCCGCTTCTATTTCTTTTAACGCACGGGTCATCGGCTCTACTTTATTAAGCTGATTATATTGCTTAATGCCGTCTTCGCCTTTCTCCCATAGTTTACCAAATTTAGCCTCTTGCCATGCTGGGCTAAGCGGCGCTCTATACACCTTTAAGTTAAGTGATAAACGCTCACTCATTTGCTCAATAAACTGATACGTTTCAGGAAACAAATAGCCTGTATCGGTTAATACAACGGGAATATCTGGACGTTGTGAGGTCATTAAATGCAGCATTACTGCCGCTTGAATACCAAAGCTAGATGATAAAAAAGCCGTATTAGGCAAGTTATCAAGCGCCCATGCAACACGCTGTTCTGCGCTCATATTCGCTAGTAAACCATTAGCATCAGCTAACATAGCCGTTTGGCTTTGTTTATCTAGCTGTAAAATGTTTTTAAATTCACTCATGGTAAATTCCAAACCTCACCAGCGCCAAAGCGCTGGTATTTAATTAAGCGTGAAAATCGGTTACTGATACTTTTACTTCAGCAACAATGCCTTTGCGTATAACAAAGTCACCAAAACACTCACCATCATTGCGCTCGCTTGCCCATTGGCCAATGAGCTTATCGAATGCTTCTAGGTAAACGTCTTCGCCTACGTTCTCAAGGTACAATTTAGGAATACGTGTACCTTCTAAATTACCACCTAAGTAAACGTTGTATTTACCTGGGCCTTTACCCACTAAACCAGCTTCTGCAAGCATTGCGCGGCCACAGCCGTTCGGGCAACCTACAACGCGCATAATAATGCTGTCATCGGGTATACCGTGCTTAGCAAGTAATGCTTCAGTTTTTTCTACTAGGCTTGGTAAGTAACGCTCTGCTTCGGCCATTGCAAGTGGGCACGTAGGCAGTGAAACACACGCCATAGAATTTTTACGCTGCTGCGAATCTGTGTCGTCAATTAAGCCATGGCTACGTGCAATTTCTTCAATTACGGCTTTTTGATCTGCAGGTACGCCAGCAATAATTAAGTTTTGGTTTGCCGTCATACGCATGTCACCTTGGTGAACTTCTGCGATTTTACGACAACCTGTTTTAAGCGGCTTGCCTGGATAGTCTAAAATACGACCACTTTGAATAAATAGCGTTAAGTGGTGCTTACCATCAATGCCTTCAACCCAACCAATGCGGTCGCCACGATGAGTAAACTCAAACGGACGGCTTGGTGCAAACGTAACGCCTGAGCGCTTTTCAACTTCTGCTTTAAATACATCAACGCCTACACGGTCTAATGTGTATTTAGTTTTTGCATTTTTACGGTTTGAACGATTACCCCAATCGCGCTGCACAGATACAACATGCTCTGCAATTTTTAAGGTATCTTCTAGCGCGATAAAGCCAAAGTCATCAGCCTTACGCGGATAAGTTGCTGTATCGCCGTGCGTCATCGCAAGGCCACCGCCCACTAATACGTTAAAACCAACAAGTTTGCCGTTATCAGCAATTGCCACAAAGTTTAAATCGTTAGCGTGTACATCAACTTCGTTGTTAGGTGGAATAGTCACCGTGGTTTTAAACTTACGCGGTAAGTAATTAGATCCTAAAATTGGCTCTTCTGTGGTTTCTGCTTTTTCGCCATTTAACCAAATTTCGGCATACGCTTTCGTTTTTGGTAATAAGTGTTCAGAAATTTTTGCAGCCCAGTCGTAAGCTTCTTGATGTAGCTCAGACTCAACGGGATTAGTAGTACAAAGCACATTACGGTTAACGTCACCCGCTGTAGCAATAGAGTCTATACCTACGCTATCAAGCATTTGGTGCATGCCTTTAATATTAGGCTTTAACACTCCATGAAACTGAAACGTTTGACGCGTTGTTAAACGAATGCTGCCGTAGCTTGTTTTGTCATCTGCAAACTTGTCGATTGCTAACCACTGCTCTGGCTTAATAATACCGCCAGGCATACGTGCACGTAACATTACATTATGTAGCGGCTCTAGCTTTTGCTTAGCGCGCTCACCACGTATATCGCGGTCATCTTGTTGGTACATACCGTGAAAACGAATTAGCTGAAAGTTATCGGCTGTAAAGCCACCGGTAATTTCGTCTGTTAAATCTTTTTCTATGGTGCCACGTAAAAAGTTACTTTCTCTTTTCAAACGTTCGTTATCAGAAAGTTTTACGTTTTTATCTTGTTCGCTCATTTTAAATCCTAAATTTGTTACAGTGACGGCTGCTAGCTGTTAAATAAAATAAGAAACGTGATTAATACACGTCTTTCTGATAGCGGTTTGCGCTACGCAAATCTTTTAAATATTGCTCTGCGTCTTCATTGCTCTTGCCTGTGTTTTCTTTAACAATATCAAGCAAGGCGTTGTGTACATCTTTTGCCATGCGATTTGCATCGCCACAAATATAAAAGTGAGCGCCAGCTTCTAACCATTCAAACACGTCTTTACTGTTACTGCGTAACTTATCTTGTACGTATACTTTTTCTGCTTGGTCGCGGCTAAATGCAACATCTACTTTGTTAAGTAAACCCGATTTTAAATAACCCTGTATTTCTACTTGGTATAAAAAGTCTTGAGTGAAATGTGGGTTACCAAAAAACAACCAGTTTTTGCCTTGCGCTTCACGCGAATCACGCTCTTGTAAAAATGCACGGAACGGCGCAATACCCGTACCTGGGCCTACCATAATCACCGGTGTATCATCGTTAGTGGGTAGGCGGAAATTGTCGTTGTGTTCGCTAAATACTTTAACTTTACAACCTTCTTCTGCACGACGAGTTAAGTAACCAGTACAGCCACCTAAATGCTCGCTATCAAATGCATCAAACTGCACTAGACCTAGTGTTAAATGTACTTCGTCTTCAACCTCAGCTTGGCTAGATGCAATTGAGTACAAACGAGCTTGTAGTTTACGTAGGCAATCTACTAATGTTTGCGCATCAATTTTTGCAGGGTTTTGGCGAATCACATCAAATATTTGGCGAGGTTCAATATACGCACGCATTGCGGCTTTATCTTCTACAAGCTTTAATAATTCAGGCGTACCAGTTGCTATTGCGTATTTTTCTACAAAACCTGGGTATGACTGAGTCAGCTCTAGTTTTTCAATAAGTGCATCACGTACGCTTAGCTCTTCATCACCTACTTTTACAATGCTTGTTGCATCTATTTGAGTAAGTGTAAGTACTTCATCAACTAATACATCATCATTTAAAAAGTACACACCTAATGAATCACCAGGTGTGTAAGTAATGTCTGAACCTTCAAGCGAAATTTCAACGTGGCGTACATCTTTAGTTGAGTCGCGACCGGTAATTTTTTGAACTGTTAATAGCTCTGCTTCAAATGGATTTTGCTTTGTGTATTGGCTTGAAGCGGTCGTTGGTGCGCCAAATGGCATTGATACAACTTGACCACCAGCGGCTTCTTGCTGCGCTTTTAAATCAGGTTCGAATGCATCAACTGCACCGGCAATCCATGTTGCAGCTTCATCTTCGTAATCTACATCTAAATCAGCACGTTGATATATGGTTTGCGCACCGAGTTTATTTAAACGCTCTTCAAAATCTTTTGCTGTTTGGCAGAAAAACTCATAGCTAGAATCACCTAAGCCAATAACCGCTATTTTTACATCGTCTAGTTTTGGCGCTTTTTTAGTGGCTAAAAACTCGTGAAGTGTTTCTGCGTCTTCAGGTGGCTCACCTTCGCCGTAAGTAGATACAACGATAGTTAAAAACTTTTCTTTTTTCAGGGCTGTTGGTTTGTAATCTGACATGCTAACAAGCTTAACTGCTAAGCCTCGCGACTCAGCCTGCTCTTTCATTTTGGTAGCTACACCTTTTGCGTTACCTGTTTGCGAACCATATAAAATAGTTAGCGCTGCTGCATCACCCGCAGCCGGTACGCCTGCCGTAGGAGCACCTAACGCAGCCGAATTAGCATTTGCAGCTAAGTAACCACTTACCCACGCTTGTTGAATTGGATTAAGTTCAGCCACTAAACCTTGCAGCTTTTGTACTTGATCTTGCGATAGCGGGCTTGCCGCAGCATTTAGTTGACCTAACAACATGAATCGATTCCCCATAACCCTGAAAATTAAACACAACACACTTTGTGTATTGTTAAAAATGAGTTTTACCTCATCCAGAGCGTATCTGTTGAGGTTTTCTAAGTATGTAGGATAACGGGCTCTGCATAGATAAAAAAAGAATAGAATCTGCTTTGATATTCCATTTAGTTATTAATTTATAAAAATACCTTCAAAAACAGATTAAAGGACGATTATTGCTTTTTACAGCACTTTAAATTAACAATTTTGCAACCTAACTAATGTAGGGTATATTCCTCATTCAAAATAAAAATAGGAACAACTATGTTACACGGGAAATATAAAAATAAACTACTTAGTACCGCTTTGTTACTTGGCTCATTACCTGTAATGGCCAATGTAGCTAATGGCGGATTTGAACAATGGTCAGGTAATACACCTAGCTCTTGGAGCACTATTGATAGCGGAATCAGCTTAACGCGCTCAACTAGTACAGTTAAAAGCGGTAGTAGCTCTGCTGCTGTCAATGTAACTACAGGATCGCAAAGTAACACTGATTTACTACAACAAGTTGCTGTAGAAGCGGGTAAAACCTATAACTTTTCGGCTGATGTTTACCACACCGAAGGTAAAATTAAAGCTCGCTTGTATGTAGATGGTTATCAAGGCTATTCAAATCAAGCACAAACTAACCAATGGCAAACAGTTAGCCATAGCTATACAGCAAGCAGTGATAAAACAATTAGCGTAGGGCTTAGGTTTTATGATGTAAGTGGATTTGATGGCAGCGAAACCGTATACGTAGATAACTTTTTACCAAACGCTGATGGCAGCGCATCAACAAGTTGTACCGACAATAGCCTTACACTAACGCTTAATACCGATAATTACGGTAGCGAAACTAGCTGGGCCGTTAATAACAATCAAGGTAGCGCTGTTGCTAACGGCAGTGGTTACGCATCAAACTCTCAGTATGATGAGCAAATATGCCTAACTGATGGTACTTACACACTTGTTATTAGCGACAGTTACGGCGATGGTATGTGTTGTTCAACAGGTAGTGGCAGTTATGCGCTTAAGCAAGGCTCTACCACACTTGCTAGCGGTGCAAGTTTTAATAATACAGACAGCACGGCATTTACTTTAGGTAGTGGCTCTGGTGATGGCGGCGGGACCAACCCAACACCCACTGGCTACTATGTTACTGCTCAAGGGCTATCGGGTTATGCACTAAAAACTGAGCTTTATAATATTATTAAAGATCATAATGCACAGGGTTACTCGGCTATTTGGAATTTTTACGACTCATCAGCACGTGATACATACTTTGAAAACGATAACAGCATTTTAGATATGTATAGCGAAAAACCAAACGGCTCTGACAGCTACAATTATGCTGCGGTGAGCGATCAATGTGGTAACTATAGTGGAGAAGGCGGCTGTTACAACCGTGAGCATTCATTTCCTAAAAGCTGGTTTGGCGGCACTATTGAGCCAATGAACTCAGATGTGCATCATATTTACGCAACCGACGGTTATGTAAACTCAAAACGTAGTAACTTCCCATTTGGTGAAGTAGCAAGCGCTTCATTTACATCAACTAACGGAAGTAAATTAGGTTCTGCCGCAAATTCATTAAATTACTCAGGTACTGTATTTGAGCCAATTGACGAATTTAAAGGTGACTTTGCTCGCGCTTATTTTTACATGGCAACGCGCTACGAAAATGTAATAGGCACTTGGCAAACCAAAACGACCTCAAGTAATGCTGTACTTAATGGTTCAAGCAACCAAGTATTCGAGAACTGGGTTGTAGCCATGCTGCTTAACTGGCATAACAGCGATCCTGTAAGCCAAATGGAACTTGACCGTAACCAAGCAGCGTTTGAATTTCAAGGCAATCGTAACCCGTATATCGACCACCCTGAATTTGTAGAAATGATTTGGTAAAAGTTAGCAGTTAAAACAAAAGCCTTTGCAAATGCAAAGGCTTTACCTTTTAGCGTGTAATATTTTTATAAACACAATGCTTTAAGCTAATTATAAGAAACAGCTGCGATAAGTGATTTTTCAGCTCTGTTTTTCATCAACGTTAAAAGTGAATGATGAAAATCTTGAAATATCACCTCACCCCATATTCGCGAATAAACACCAAAATTTGTATTATCTTGCACGGTCGTTTTTAACGTTAAAATCGTATTGCCGATTTTATCTTCACTTAACTCATATCCACCGTAAAGAGGTGAAAAGTATTCACCGCCTAGTTTTACGTGTTTATCGAGTGCGTCATCGGGGATAGCATCAGGGTCTATATCAAATCTATAATGCATCTGTTTATTTGGTTGCCAGTCGGTTATTACTTCTTTAAACACAACGCCTTTTTGCCAAGTACTTGTGCGAACAGCGCCTATACCGCTAGCATTCATACTTGCCTTTAATGGCTTTGGTACACCAATTAATTGAGTGAGTGAAAAAGGCACTTCCTGTGGTTTTATGTCACTCACATTAGCTAACTGCTGCCACACAACATTGATGGGCGCGTTAATAGCTATTGAATTTGTTACTTCGTATGTTTTTGATAAATGTAAAAAGTTAACTTCAATAGGTGAGAGCAATATAGGTAACAACGCGATTGATAATAAAGAACTATTCGCTTTTTTTATTTTACGTTTTCTAACAAAGCCCGCAAGTAACCCACCAATGCTGGCAAAAAACATAAAAGCAGGCAAAGCCATTGCCACACAAATGCTCCCTTCAAGCAAAGTAATTATACTTACAAATAAAAAAACAAAAATAGGCTGCCAAGCAATCGTGATCATTTGCCTTTTAGTTAATGTTTTTGATTCGTTGTACTCAAAGTGAATACGAATATAGCCAATAGCAACAGGCACTAAAAACATAAATGATATAGAGACTAAGCTACCTAAATTGTAAGCATTGACTAGCTCTACAAACAGCCGCATAAATATGCCGTAAAGCGTACCAAGTAAAATACCAATTGATTTAGGGGAGTTGAGTTGCATCTCTATTCTTTATTGTTGTTATTAACAATCCGAAAGTAACAGAAGTATTATTTCACCACAAATAAAACGAAATTAACGGCTGCTACCAATAAGCTTTTCAAACAAAGCGGCTTTTACAGCCACTAAGACTAAAGGATAATAACCTGCCATTAACACTACTCCCCGCTATAAACAGTAATCAAACTCCTTAAAATAAAAAACAAGCCATTGATTTATAATAACTTTAAATCATTTTGTATAGTTTTATAATTTCTAACGTAAAGCTGACTGTCAGATTAACTGTATTAAAAACAACCATGCACGACCTTTTGCCTATACATCCCAGCCTAAGAGCTGATTTACCCTGCATGTTCAATATTCATTTGCTTTAACAAAGCCGTATTTATTTGATTAAGCAACAATGTTGCAGGAGAACGCATGCAAACTACACCACCCGGTGATGCACCATCAAACACGCACAAGGATGCTCAAAGCTACGAGCAACTTCACAAGCCGAGTTCAGAGTTTAATACTCGCGACGAGTACCTCGAACATGAATTACAAATTATGCAGCCTAAGCGCTGGCGTCCTAATTTACCGTTTAGAGATTACCGATTTGAATTTGAAGACACTATACCTGCAATGGCGGGCACTATTGGTAAAGTCGTTATGGTGGGGGCTATTGCAGCAACCTTTGCGGCGCCTCTTGGTTTAAGCGATGCATTTGTTTTAGAAAATGTACGTTACGAATTACTCATTGTTTCTATTTTTATCATCTTATTCTCAGGCTTTATTTTACCAACAGCCAACTTGGCTGGTACTCACGGCCCGCTTATTCCGTTAATTCCTATTGTTGTTGCTGCTGGCGGTCACCCTATGGCGTTTGGCTTACTCATTGGTGCCTTTGGTTTTATTTTAGCCATAACCAAGGGAGGAAGTATGCTCGCGCGCCTAACCAGTAAAGGTGTATGTGGCGGGCTACTTATTTATTTAGGCTTTATTGGTACTATTTCGCAAGTTAAAAAGCTGTTTGCTTGGGCTGAAGCCATTGATATGGCACACATTGCGTTTATTGTTATTTTAGCCACCATTTTATTGTATGCGCTATTAGAGCACTTTAAAAAGCGTTGGTTAGCCGTGCCGTTAAGTTGCCTTATTGGTGGCGTGGTTGCCTTTGCCTTAGGCGCACCGTTTGAGTTTCATACTGCACCGGGTTTACCAAATATGAACCCAGCTTACTGGTGGGGCGAAAACACGGGTTGGATGCTAGGTTTACCAACGCTTGAAAGCTTTGTTGTTGTACTCCCATTTGCAGTGCTCGCCGTTGCTATGTGGTCTCCTGATTTTTTAGGCCATCAAGTATTTCAAAAAATAAGTTATCCGCAACGCACTGAAAAAGTACAAATGAATATCGACGACACCATGTTAAGTGCATCGGTTAGACAAACATTTGGCTCACTTGCTGGTGGTGCTAACTTTGCGTCCTCTTGGGGTACTTATATTGTGCCTGCTGCTATAGCTAAACGCCCTATCCCTGCTGGCGCTATTTTAACTGCATTATTTTGTATAATTGCAGGTTTATGGGGTTACCCTATGGATTTAGCAATTTGGCAGCCTGTATTGTGTGTAGCGCTTATTGTTGGTGTGTTTATCCCGTTACTTGAGGCTGGCATGGAAATGACGCGCGAAGGTAAAACGACGCAATCAGCCGCTATTGTGGTATTTGCTTCGACCTTAGTTAATCCTGCTTTTGGTTGGTCACTTACTATGTTACTTGATAACTTAGGGCTGATTGGCTGTAAAGAGCGCAGCGCTGAGCTAACTAAAATGAGCCGCTGGGTGATTCCACTTATTATGTTTGTGTTACTTACCACTGTAATGGCAATTGTAGGTATGTTACCTGGTATACCGGCGTTAATGGCTGACTTTAGGCATTAACCTTTAGCTACCACATCTAATATTTACCCACAAAAAAGCACGGCAATTGCCGTGCTTTTTAATACGTGATTCTTAATTACAGGTTAAGAAATTACTGCCAAGAACGCTCAGTAGCCAGTTTCTTTTCAAACGCATCTATTTGTGAGTTTAGCGTTTCGGTTACACCAATAAAGTCTAAACCACTTAACAAACGCTCTTTTACCTCTTTACTAATATCAAAACTAATCGGTGCAAACTTACTGCTTGTTAGTGTTTGATTTTCAAGATCGATTTCAATGTTAATATCGTCGTGCTGCTCGCTAAGTACAAACAATTGCTCAAGCGTATCGGCAGGTAACGCAATGGCTAACATTTGGTTGTTACCACAGTTATTAAAGAAAATATCTGCAAAACTTTCAGCCAAAATCACTTCAAAACCATATTGCTTAAGCGCCCATGGCGCGTGCTCACGAGATGAGCCACAACCAAAGTTATCGCGCGTTAATAATATTTTTGCACCTTGGTAACAAGGGCGATTTAAAATAAAGTCAGGGTTTGGCTCGTCGTTATCTAGGTAACGCCAATCATAAAATAATGCGGCATCAAAACCTTCGCGGCTAGTTGATGTTAAAAACTGCTTAGGAATAATTTGGTCAGTATCTACATTGTTTTTATCAAGTGGAGCCATTAAGCCACTAAAAAATACGCTCATTATGCTTCTCCTCTAATATCAACAAAGTGACCATGTATTGCAGCGGCTGCCGCCATTGCAGGACTAACTAAATGTGTACGCCCGCCACGACCTTGGCGACCCTCAAAGTTACGGTTAGAAGTAGATGCACAACGCTTGCCTGCTTCTAGGCGGTCATCGTTCATCGCTAAACACATAGAACAACCTGGTTCGCGCCATTCAAAGCCAGCGGCTTTAAAAATATCGGCTAAACCTTCGTCTTCAGCTTGTTTTTTAACTAAACCAGAACCCGGTACAATTAATGCTTCTATGCCGGCTACAACATGTTTGCCTTCAACAATTTTTGCAGCTGCGCGTAAATCTTCAATGCGGCTATTTGTACATGAGCCAATAAATACCGTGTCTACTTTTGCGCTTGATAATTTATCGCCCGCTTTTAAGTCCATGTATTTAAGTGCGCTGCGAATAGCATCGGCTTTAATTAAGTCTGGTTCTTTATCTGGATCGGGTATGCACTCATCAACACCAATTACTTGCTCTGGGCTTGTGCCCCAGGTAATTTGTGGCTGAATGTCGTCGGCATTTAGCTCAACAACTAAATCAAAGTGTGCGCCTTCATCCGTTTTTAATGTTTCCCAATATTCAACGGCTGCATCAAAATCTGCGCCTTTTGGTGCAAACGGACGACCTTTTAAGTAATCATAAGTAATTTGGTCAGAAGCAATTAAACCCGCTTTTGCACCCATTTCTATGCTCATATTACATAGCGTCATACGGGCTTCCATTGAAAGCGCTTCAATGCCTGCACCACAAAACTCAGCTACATAACCTGTGCCACCAGCGGTACCTAACTTGCCAATTACCGCCATAATTAAATCTTTAGCCGTAACCGTTGGACGCAATACACCGTTAATTTGAATTTTTAACGATTTCGCCTTTTTTTGCTGTAGCGTTTGCGTTGCTAATACGTGCTCAACTTCAGACGTACCAATACCATGCGCTAATGCGCCAAACGCACCATGTGTAGAGGTATGGCTATCGCCACATACAATGGTTGTACCTGGCAAAGTAATACCCTGCTCTGGACCCATTACGTGCACAATGCCTTGGTTAATTGAGTTTAAATCGTAAAGTACAATACCAAACTCTTTACAGTTTTTATCAAGCGCCATTAATTGGTTTTTAGATACTTCGCTTGCGGCATCAAGTGATCGGCTTTTAGTCGATACGTTATGATCCATCGTTGCAAAGGTTTTTTCTGGGCAACGTACAGTACGGTTTTTTTCACGTAGACCTGCAAAAGCCTGCGGAGAAGTCACCTCGTGCACTAAATGGCGGTCAATATAAAGTAAGTCGGTTTGCTCGTTTATGCTGGCAACGGTGTGTGCTTGCCAAATTTTTTCGTATAACGTTTGGGCCACTTGCTAATTCCCTAATCTGTTTGAGTTGCAGCATAACGGTGCTGCAACTTTAATATGTTATTAAATGCGTGAAACGATGGCTGCTGCTACATCGCTTGTGCTGTAACCTGCACTTGGATATATATCTGGTGTACCAACGCCTGCTTCTACGGCTTCTGCTACTGCTTTTTCAATTGTGCGAGCCGCTTCGTCTTGCCCTAGCGAGTAACGTAGCATTAATGCGGCACTTAATATTTGTGCTATTGGGTTTGCAACGCCTTTACCTGCAATATCTGGCGCTGAGCCGCCTGCTGGCTCGTACAACCCAAAACCCGATTGATTCAAGCTTGCTGATGGTAATAAGCCCATTGAGCCTGTGATCATGGCGCACTCATCTGACAAAATATCACCAAATAAGTTATCACAAAGTAGTACGTCAAACTGGCTAGGCTGTTTAACTAACTGCATAGCGGCGTTATCTACGTAAATGTAATCTAAGCTTACTTCTGGGTAGTCTTTACTAACTTCAGTTACTACTTCGCGCCATAATACACTTGATGCTAATACATTGGCTTTATCTACCGACGTTACGTGGTTACTACGTAGTTTCGCCGCTTCAAAAGCAAAGCGTGCAATACGTTCAATTTCTTTTCGTGAGTATGTTTGCGTATCAAATGCAAACTCTTCTGCGCCTTCACCACTGCGACCTTTTTCACCAAAATAAATGCCGCCAGTTAGTTCGCGCACACACAAAATATCAAAACCTTTTTCGCTAATATCAGCGCGAAGTGGCGACGCTGCACTTAATGCAGGTAATAACTGTGCAGGGCGTAAATTACAAAACAAACCAAAGTGCTTACGAAGCGGCAATAACGATGCGCGCTCAGGCTGCTCGTTTGGTGGTAAGTTTTCCCATTTAGGACCGCCTACCGAACCAAATAAAATAGCATCGGCACTTTCACAGGCACTAAGTGTTTTTGGTGGTAATGCTTCACCAAATTCATCAATGGCTGCGCCACCAATAGCATGATGCTGACGGTTTAATGTAAAACCAAACTTATTGCTCACAGCATCAAGTACTTGCTCTGCTGCTGCCATTACTTCTGGACCAATACCGTCGCCAGCTAATACTGCAACGCTGTAGTTTGTTTTACTCATCCTGCTTTCCTTTGTTGTTTTAAATCAGACACTTTTTGTGCACGATAAATTAAGTTATAAACACGGATCATGGCGCGTACCGACGCTTCAACCACATCCGCTGCAATGCCCGCACCGTGATAAGGGCGACCATCGTATTTAGCAATAATGTTTACTTGGCCTAATGAACTTGCACCTTGACCTGTTGCTTCTAAGTTATATTCAATCATTTCAACGCTCATACCTGTTAAGCGCTCAATGGCTGCAAACGAGGCTTCTACTGGGCCATTACCCGTCGCGGCTTCTTGTTTGGCTTCGCCATCAATGCGCATTCCAATGGTAGAGCTTGCTACCGATTGCGAGTTAGAGGCTGAGTTAACAAATTCTAATTGGTATTTTTCGTCTTTGTCGTTAATTTGATTAAAGTAAATCATCGCCTCAAGGTCGTAATCGTATACGGTGCCTTTTTGGTCAGCCAATTCGATAAAGCTTTTATATAAGCCATCCATATCGTAATCAGATTTTTGATAGCCCAACTCTTCTAAGCGATGCTCAATAACATGGCGACCCGAGCGCGAAGTCATATTTAATTGGTTGCTTGGCACACCAACGCTTTCTGGCGACATAATCTCATAAGTATTTTGCGCTTTTAATACACCGTCTTGGTGAATGCCTGAGCTGTGTGCAAAGGCGTTTTCGCCAACAATCGCTTTATTTGGTTGTACTGGCATATTACAAATTTTAGCCACTTGGCGAGATGCGCGGTAAATTTCTTCACTTTTAATATCTGTGTATACTTTTAAGTGGTCGTGGCGCATTTTCATGATCATCGCCACTTCTTCAAGCGAGCAATTACCAGCGCGCTCACCAATGCCATTAATAGTACACTCAATTTGACGTGCGCCGGCTTGCACTGCGGCTACCGAGTTTGCTACTGCTAAACCTAAATCGTTATGGCAATGCACACTTAAACGCGCTTTATCAATATTTGGCACGTTATTCATTAAATGGCGGATCATCGCGGCGTATTCGTCTGGCGTTACAAAACCAACGGTGTCTGGCAAGTTAATAGTAGAGGCACCAGCGTTAATTGCCTGCTCAACAATTTTACATAAATCCCAATGCGGCGTACGACCGGCATCTTCACACGAAAACTCAACATCATCAGTATAGTTACGTGCCAATTTAATTGATTTAACGGCCATTGCTGTTGCATCGTCTAGGCTCATGCGTAATTTATGTTCAAGGTGCAAAGGGCTTGTAGCAATAAAAGTATGAATACGGCTTTGCTGTGCTGTGCGAAGAGCTTCGCCGCAGGCTTCAATGTCTTTAGCAACTGAGCGTGCTAAACCACAAATAATTGGACCTTTTACTTCGGTTGCAATACGTTGCACCGAGCGAAAATCAGCAGGGCTCGAAACCGGAAAACCCACTTCCATCACATCCACATTCAAGCGGCTAATTGTATGTGCTAATTGAATTTTATCATCTTCAGTAAGGCTTGCTTTAAGCGCCTGTTCGCCATCACGTAAGGTGGTATCAAAAATCCATACTTTATCTTGCTCTTGCATAACTGCCCCTCATTCCTATGTTACCCAAATTTCAATTAATCCCAGCCGCGAGATAAAAAAAACCCCGCAATTGCGGGGTTTTTAGTGTTCAACTCGATGCAAACACACTAATCCCCGCTCACTTGCCATAGCAGTAAGAGGTTAAGTTTTAGTGTAATTAAACGAATAATATGCATCTTGTTTTCTTATGTGTGTGTTCAGTGAAGCCTATTTTTAACATTACAAAGCCATGGAAGCAAGCATAAAAATTCCACAAAACACCTTTAAAACATAATCATAAAGAAAATAAAAACCAATAAACCTTAAATAACAAGATTAAAAATACCAAACACGCTTCTTGCCACCATAATCAAATCGGCTTTAAAGTGATCTCCGATTAGATAAGTTTTATTATTTTTATCTGGGCTTATAAAGTAATCCCATGTTTAATAATTAAAAAGTGCCATTACTCACTTTATCGACAAAATAGTCAAAGTGATTTGAGCTATATTGAGCCTACTTGCATATCAATAGAATCGATTCATTCTGTTCAAAGTATTCTGTTAATAAGTAAACTATTGGGCTTGCAGATCCTTTGCTTAGTTCATGCATATTAACTTCCTTGCATTGCCGAATTAGTAATTGCTATAGGGTATATTGAGCCCATACCCCAAATATTATTCTCTTTTTCTAATGCTTCTGATTGTTCGCCTGTCACTATGTTTATTGTTCTTATAATACGCTCGGAAAGGAACCACCCTTTCTCATTACGCTCAGGCAAATTGCGATTGGTATATTCCAGCTGATAATCTTCTTTATCAGAGAAAATAACGCCATTACCTTCTCCTATTTCTGAGTTCTTTATTTCCGGGTTAGCAATATTCACCCAATGAAAATGTGCTTTTGGCCTTGAATGAGTCATAAATGCTAAATACTTCCCATCAGGTGAAATACGGTGGTTTTTCATCTCCCACGCTTTCGGAAAACCAAAATTAACTTTGCGTACTACTTCACCATTAAACTTATGTATCCAAAAGCCATCGTGCTTTACCGCTAAAAACTCTTTATCACCAGGCAGTAAAAAAGCAGCGCCACTGTGGTGAATTTGCGGTCGAGAGGTGAGTTCCCCTGTAGGTACATGGTAATTAAAGTTTTTGCCATCTGAGTAAAAAATGACGTTTTCACTGTCTGAGGTCCAATTAAACCACGGGTAGCCGCCACCGCTTGACATGGTGATTAGCTTTTTCTCTTTAGTATCGTATAACTGGCGAGTCGCTCGGTCATTTATATAACCCGAAATAGCAATATAACGGTTATCTGGTGAGCGTGCTGGTGGATGCAATCCCGCAGGCTCCAGTTGGGTAAAAATTTCTTCTGGAATAATACGGCGCCTGTCTGAGCCATCTAACCGTGATGACCACAGCGTGCGTACTTCACTGTATTTATATTTATTCCAAAACATTAGCCGCGGGGTTGAAAATGTATCTGCATCGCCATACACCTCTTCACGTATTTCTAGTGGCCACTCTGGATGGTTTTTATGCTCTTTAGCCCATGGGTATTTAGCAACATCAACTTCTACTTGTGGTGAACTTTGCGATGAGGGCTCTGAGCAACCGCTTAGCAATAAGCTAAAACAAACGCAGAGGGCGCAAAGCACGCTGTGATTTTTTATAAACGTCATTATCAAAATCCTTTTTGGCTTTTATTTAGAGAAAGGCATGTATGGTTACAACCCCTGCGCTGCTACATTTGTAATCGCTATTGGACCTAAAGTATCAAGACCCCAAATACCCATTTCCTTTACGCGTGTGATTTTTTTTTCACCTGTTAAAATATTCGTTTTAGTCATAATACTGTATATGTCAGGCACTTCATCCCGACTAGTTGGCCTTTTAAAATCGTTATAGCCAAATTTGAGGGTAACGTCTTTATCAAGTGAAAAAATTACATTGCTGCCCATACCTTTCTCTGAATGCTCTATTTCAGGATTGGCAATATTCACCCAATGAAAATGCGCTTTTGGTCTAATATGAGTCATAAACGCTAAGTATTTTCCATCCGGTGAGATACGGTGGTCCAGCATCTCCCATTTCCTCGGAAAACCAAAGTTCACTTTACGCACTACTTCACCATTAAACTTATGTATCCAAAAGCCATCGTGCTTTACAGCTAAAAACTCTTTATCACCTGGGAGTAAAAAAGCAGCGCCACTGTGGTGAATTTGCGGCCGAGAGGTTAGTTCCCCTGTTGGTACATTGTAGTTAAAATTTTTACCATCTGAGTAAAAAATGACGTTTTCACTGTCTGAGGTCCAGTTAAACCAAGGGTAGCCGCCCCCGCTTGACATGGTAATGAGTTTTTTCTCTTTGGTATCGTATAACTGGCGAGTCGCTCGGTCATTTATATAGCCCGAAATAGCAATATAACGGTTATCTGGTGAGCGTGCTGGTGCATGAATACTAATAGATTCAAGCTTTTGAAATACCTCTTCTGGAATAATACGGCGCCTGTCTGAGCCATCTAACCGTGATGACCACAGCGTGCGCACTGCACTGTATTTATATTTATTCCAAAACATTAACCGCGGGGTTGAAAATGTATCTGCATCACCATACACCTCTTCGCGTATTTCAAGTGGCCACTCTGGATGGTTTTTGTGCTCTTTAACCCATGGGTATTTAAAAACGTCAACGGCTGTTGTGTTTTTTGTACTTTGCGATGATGGCTCTGAGCAACCGCTTAGCAATAAGCTAAAACAAACGCAGAGGACGCAAAGCACGCTGTGATTTTTTAAAAACGTCATTATTAAAATCCTTTTAAGCAGTTAAAGTACTGAGCCAATCTGCACACTATGCCCATACCCTAATAAATAAAAAGCTCATATTCATGAGCTTTTTATTCTTGCTATAATTGCGCTGTTGCGCTCAGTTATGTTAGTGGTGACTACTTAAATTACGAATAAATTTATTCGCTTTTAAAAGCTCCTAGCGGCCTTACTTTCTTCTTTGTAGCATCTTCAACAAACCACTGTTTCACTTCATCTTCAGTCAACCCTTCCTCTGACAAGCGCTTATATAGGTCTTTTTGTGATGGGGTTGAATGATCGCTATTTAGCTCAGCGGCTAATTCTTTTAAATCAGCTTCTGGTAATGTTTTACCCCAAGGTAAATTGCTATTTGTAGGGTTCGGTAGTGGTAACTTTAACTGCAAGCCATGGTTGCTAATTTTATCAGTCATCGAACCGATATCATTAAAATTAAAGCCCGAATTTCCCGCCGAGTTAAAGCTAGCAATACCTAGCTCCATCGTATATTGCCTGTCCTCTTTGTCAGTAAACATATCACTAAATTGGCTTGTAAATATGTCTCCAAAAGGCCTTAAGCCGTTTACTTCAACACGCTTTGGCGACTCATATTTCAAACTAAAATTTGCCGCAAAAACAAAAACCTGCTCTTCACCGGCAAATGCTTCAGCGTCTTTATTATGCCAATTAAGCAGCGCTCGAGCCTGTTTACCTTTTTCGTTATAAGGGCCTGCGTTATTCAATAATTCAATTAACTCTTCATACTCTGGGCCTACCTGCTCATCAATTTGGCACTGGTTGTCATACCACTTATCCTCAAATTGATAGTCATCGTCATGCCACGTATCCACCATTTTATTTAAAATACGCTCTGTTTTATAACCTTTATTTGCATTACGTGTAGCTTTGCCTAAATAGCAAAGTTTTGACTTATACTTCGGGCCTTGATCATTAATACCAATAGTTTGCTGCAGTATTAAATCACATGGCACACTACGCCAATCTAAACCAATGAGTTTTTTTGTATAATTATCAGACTCTAGCTCTGTACAGGTGGCTACAACCATAATATCGACTTGGGTATTCCAATCAAAGTCATCAAATATTATGTCATCGCCAAACTGGCGTACTTTAAACCCTAAACTTTGTGCGGCAGCAAATTCACTCTCAAATAAACGAATAAATTGCCCTTGCCTTTGTATTTTACTGGTTATTAAATAAGGTTCACCCTCACCACCAAAGCGCACCAAAATTCTAATGCTTTTTTCCCCAGCAAAAAGCTCTGGATATACAAAGCTTGAGCTACTACTCGTTAAAAAATCTTTTATTAATAGTGACTCTTCATTACCACCGTTACGCTTTGTATTTAAATCAACATAAAACTCATTCGCCACAAACTTATTTTTTATGCCTAAGGCATAGAGGACCTCAGCAGTGTCAGACTCAAAAATCATCTCATCACTATTATCTTTACGCTCCCCCATTAGTGGCAATACAACTTCACGGCTACTGCCAACTTGCGCACCAATGAAATAACGCATATCAGAGAAATTGTCATCTTGATAATATTCAACTGCAGAGTCGTTTATAATCGAGTAAAAAGCTTCTTCGTGCACCATAGGCTTGGTACCTAAATACGTTTTTGGCCCCAACTGAAAAAATGGTGTAAATACACAACCAAACTTTCCGGCAAAGTGCTTTTCATTATTTAATAGCTCAGACTCTACAAGCGGCCTTACTAGCTCTTTATAAGCAAGCTCGTTATTTACGCCATCACAGCGCGTTACTTTCAAGGTAATAGGGGCAATACCGGTCATCGTATCGTTAAACACAACGAGAACACGAATCGGGGTGAATGGCGTTAGCCGCTTTAGTTTATTGGCAATAATTGGCAACCATTTTTTTGAAGTCTGGTCTTGATAATATATAGCGCTGTGATGATAGCTCGCCTCACCATAGTCAGAAAATACTGGTTCAAATGTGTTTGCAAAGCTTTCGAGGTATTTATTGCCTTCTTTTTCTTGCGTAGCAAATGTGTGAATGGGGAAGTAATTTTGAAATTCAGCCGTAATATAATTATGCTCACGCGCTACTGTCGGCACCGTCATCATATAAAAACCATACGGGTTAGATTGCGATTGCAAATAAAGCGTGTTTTCAGGATCTGTAACTACGGCTTTACGTGTCGCTTTATCTAGCAAGCTGTAGTTATCACTAAAGCCGTAAAGTGCTTTTTTATCACCATTTTTACTTTGCTTTTGATTGGTAATGCTATCAATTAAAAATACCCAAAATGTATCCATCCTAATTGATGCACCGGGCAAATTAGGCAGTGCCCAGCTATCACCTAATAAAAAGTTTTCTATGTATTGTTTTACTTTATAGCGTTCTAAATTTGAATAATATTGGCTTTTATCACCTTCACGCTGAGCCCTTAGTAGCAATCCCATAAGGCCCGATATTGCCTCTGAGCGCAGCCTAAATTGAGCTGCCCATTGTGTACTTTGCTGCGTTTTTCCGTCTTTATTATATTCACTTAATAGCTCATGCATCATACCTTGATTAGCTGCACACTCCTGGCCTAGGCGTTTATCTCGCTGAATTTCTGCGTAGAATTGTTTACAGGCGTTATCGAGGAGTGCTTCATCCATTAAATTCGCAGCCGACGTAGCAATAGCGCCACCCGCTTTTATTACCGCCACTGCCGCGGCAATGGGAGCTGTTATTGGGATAAATGCCATAACACCCAGAGCAATGTTAATCATTTGCCACGCCATATCGTCGCCTGTTTCATCTACTTTTATATCATTGGCTACGGTTAAATTACGAAAGCGCTCTAAACTGTCCATACCTTCACGAGATGGGCAAACATTTATTTGGCTAATAGCATACGCCGCAATATGTACACGGCGGTTTTGTGCTCGGCTTGCCTCATCTTTATTATTTATAAGTGGTTGAGCATAACCCAGCCCAAGCACTTCAATACGCGCTTCATCAATGCCTGCTTGGGTCACTAAAATGTGCTTAACAGCCTCTGCTCGTCGCTCAGATAACGCAATATTATAATCGTAATTACCTATATCGCAGGTGTGGCCTGCCACGGTTACTTTAAGGTTCTCATTTTGCTTAAGCGCTTTTATAACGGCCTCGCTTTGCTGCAAAATAGTATTGCGGTAATCATCGGTTACTTGCTCGCTATTAAGCGAAAACGTTCCTTCAATTACGACATCTTTTACAATTTCTTTGGCACTTAAATGCTCAAAGTAATCGTTAGCAACCGTTTTATAGTGCCGTTTAGCTTGCGCTAAATTAGGGATATTTGTACCAAATTGCTGCAACGTAGTTTGCCCAAGTGCTGCAATATTTGTGGTTAAGTCAGCTATATTGAGTGCATTACCTGCTGCATCCATTGCCACCTTAGGAATGCCGAGCTTTTTACCTAAACTTTTATTATAGCTTTCCATTGCTGCTGGAGTGTTAGCTGGTAAGCGCCACAAATTTTCTGCAAGTGCTTGCCGCCAAGCATCGGTTGTAAAGGCTGCGCGAGCTTCACGTAGCTTTTTCCAAGCATCCTGCCCATCTTGCATAGCAAACACGGAATCTAGCGTTGCTTGAATAGTTTTATCTTCTGTTTCGTTTAAATGAGTATGTATTGCTTTAGCAATTTTACTCCCTAAAACAAACTTACCATTAGTGGTAAAATTACCGTTACTGGCACTGGCTGTTATATCGGTATTTATTAACCCTGCGGCTAATTGTGCACGGCCTTTAGCCACCGCCCATCCATGGCAAAAGCTCTCAAAGCCGCTGGCTATTTTTATTGGTTCATCACTAACTTTAGCGCGGCCAATTTCTTTACCGTTTTCATCTTTAACACTAATATTTTTAGGGTCATAGGTAGCATGCTCGGTTTTTAAATCTTTTGCATAACTTATTAAGTGGCTATAAAAGCGAGGAAATTGCTTTATTATTGCCTCTTCAACCGAAAGCGGATCGCAGTTAATTACATCAAACTCACCTGCCTCATTTTTTATATCAAAGTGGATCATTTCGGCAAGTTCATAGTAATAATGTGTGCCGTCAAATTTAATAGATTTAGTACACCAGCTTGCAATATTGGCCTCATAGGTATTCCGCTGAAGCCTTATTTTTACTCTATACAACCCTTTGGGTAGTATCTTGTTAGTACCGGTTATCACCGCTAAGTTAGTTTCAGTGACGAAAGTAGCTGGTATATCTCTACCTATAGGCGACGACAAAACAATATTTTCACCCGGAGAAAGAAGCGGGATGTTTGGGTTAATACTTAATACAACAGCCCTCGTTTTTGCCAACACATACGCTTGAATACTCTTTACGTTTTTTTGAATTATTTCCCTTTCATACCACTTATTGTAAGTGTCGTCTTCGCTATTTTCTGTAGGCTGTTTTAAATTGGTAATAGGGATTGTTTGTAACTCTAATAACGGTGTATTTGAGCTACTGTAATTTTTTAAATTATCAACAAATTCTTTAGCCCATCCTCTAGGGTTATTATTGGCAATGAGGCCAATGGACTCCATTGGCGGAATAATAATAGGCCGTTGATTATTAGCCATGTAGGCATGAAACGGCTGACGTACTTCTAATGAGTCACTATTTATTGTCGATAAAATACCGGCTTTATTCGTTTTTAACACAATAGGCTTTTTTGTATTATAAGTGGCTGACTTTGGCTGTTCAGCAATAACAATTCGGTTTGCTACCGGCGTTAATTTGCCAATCGGTTTATTATGTTTAACATATCCAGTTAGTAAATAAACCAATGGGCTTGCAGATCCTTTGCTAATATCATGCATAATTAGTTACTCTGTGCTTTTTGGTTGGTAATAGCGATAGGTGCTAAAACGTTAAGGCCCCAAATATTCATTTCTTTAGTACGCGTAATACGTTTCTCTCTCGTTAAAATATTGGCTCTAGTGATAATGCTATAAGTAACAGGTCTACCAAGCTCATCAACCTCGCCCATCGGGTTAAAACCAAATTTAAGCGTGACATTTTCGTCCAATGAAAATATCACTCCACCACCCTCCCCTTTTTCTGAGTGCTCTATTTCAGGGTTTGCAATATTCACCCAGTGGAAGTGAAAATCTTCTCTACCATACGTCATAAACGCTAAATACTTGCCGTCTGGTGAAATACGGTGGTTTTTCATTTCCCATGCTCTCGGAAAACCAAAGTTCACTTTACGCACTACTTCACCATTAAACTTATGTATCCAAAAGCCATCGTGCTTTACCGCTAAAAACTCTTTATCACCAGGCAGTAAAAAAGCAGCGCCACTGTGGTGAATTTGCGGTCGAGAGGTGAGTTCCCCTGTAGGTACATGGTAATTAAAGTTTTTGCCATCTGAGTAAAAAATGACGTTTTCACTGTCTGAGGTCCAATTAAACCACGGGTAGCCGCCACCGCTTGACATGGTGATTAGCTTTTTCTCTTTAGTATCGTATAACTGGCGAGTCGCTCGGTCATTTATATAGCCCGAAATAGCGATATAGCGGTTATCTGGTGAGCGTGCTGGTGCATGTATACTAATAGATTCAAGCTTTTGAAATACCTCTTCTGGAATAATACGGCGCCTGTCTGAACCATCTAACCGTGATGACCACAGTGTGCGCACTTCACTGCCTTTATATTTATTCCAAAACATTAACCGCGGGGTTGAAAATGTATCTGCATCTCCGTACACCTCTTCGCGTATTTCGAGTGGCCACTCTGGGTGGTTTTTGTGCTCTTTAGCCCATGGGTATTTAGCAACATCAACCTCTGCTTGTGGTGAACTTTGCGATGAGGGCTCTGAGCAACCGCTTAGCAGTAAGCTAAAACAAACGCTGAGAGCGCAAAGCATGCTGTGATTTTTTAAAAATGTCATTAAAACTATCCTTTTACTACATGCACTTATTTACGAAGTAATAGAAATAAGCGCATTCATTAAAACTTGTGTTATTAAAATAAAGTGCTTGCACTTACTCTTCTACTATTTCTGCCATTAAAACGGTTTCTGGCGTTTGGTCGTGAAGCTCACTGAATGGGACATTGTCGAAAATATAATAAGCTGGCTGACCATCATTTGGGTCTTGCATTAAATCAAAATTGCCACTTTGAGGGATATCAGTAAATTTTATTTTTACCCAGGTAGAATCGAGCCTTACACTGGCTATAGACTGTACCTGTTGCCAGCTATGTTGTTTATTTATAAGTATAAGCTGCTCTTTATCGTACTTTGGCGTATTTGGATCAACCTGATACATAAATACAAAAGCAGGCTTAACCAGAGTTAACGGGTTTATGTTATTTACTACCATTGCCATACTGTGCGAGGCACTCATACTAACTCCCAAATACTTGTTGTAGTTTTGCTTTGGTTTTAGGGCCTGGTATGCCGTCTATGTCGAGATCGTGCTCGTACTGAAATTCCTTTACACCAATGCGAGTTTTTTTACCCATAACACCATCAACCGTACCACAATCAAACCCAAGCATATTGCACCGGCCTTGCACACCTGAAAGCGTGTCTATTGGATCTAGATTGCCTATTTGCACGTTAAAGCTTTTAGTTGGTGTGGTATCGCCTTCATTTAGGTATAAATCGACTGTGCCGGTTAGGGCGTCGTTACTATTAAGCTCTACTTCGATAAGCCCATCACTTTGCAATACGGTATCTATTGTTTGGTTACCAATATTAAGTACTACGCGTTTACCGACTACGTCATCGCCGTCGTCGTACGATACTTGCAGACGAAAGTACTCTTTTTCGTTTTGTACAACAAAGCTGTTAATACTGTTGGTGCGCAGCGGTATAAACTTTTCTTTTTTAGGCGGAATCGTAATTTTATCGCCCGGGTAAATTAAGTTTGGGTCTGGGCGTAGGGCTTTAAACTCTGCATTGCTTGGGTGGTTGTAAAGCGCTTTAGATGTTTGGTAGCCGTATTGCTTTGCTATGCGCAATAGCGTTTCACCTTGAGCTACAGTGTGTTGTTGGGTCATTGTGTATCCTTAAACTTTGCCTACAGACCAATCTTCGCTGTCGAGTTCAAAAAAGCTGACTTTAGCGTTTTCAAAGTCGGGGCCTGATACGTTGGCATAACCGTTTTGATCAAGTTGCCCGGTAATAATGTGGCCGTTGCGTAGGCGTATTTTGTAGCCCATATTAGCTTGTGGTTCGCCAGCTTCGTCGAGTAGTTCTATTTCGTAGGCTAAAGTGGGTTGTTCAACAGTAAATGTGGTGGTGTCGGTTGCGCCACTGGCCGTTACCGTAACATTATAAAGACCCGGTTTTACCTCAGCGTAGTGCTGCCAAAACGAGACTTCGTCTGGGCGTTTTTTTTCTAGTTGTAGTGTTATTTGACCACTTGTTGGCCCTTGCCACTGAATAACTACACTGCGACTGTTACTGCATGAGCCTTCTATATTGAGTTTCCAACCACTGGGTACTGTTAAGCTTGTGCCTGCTTTAGCAGGTTTTCGCTCGCTATAGCCTAAGTTGTAATCGTAAATTAAATTGGCATTTTTATAGCCGGTATATTGCTGTGCGAGTTGCTCTACGGTTTCGGCGGCGCTAAGTACATGGGTTGTAAAATTTTGCCTAACAGTGTGAGACGCTTTTAGTAGCATTGTGCTGTTTAGCTCTGGCTTATAAATACGTACAGCGGGCGCATGCTGTTGTATAGGTTGCGCTGCTTTTTTAGGTTTTTGGTTATAACTTTGCTGATTTATAAATTGCGGACTATTTTGCGCAGCTGATTGGCTGTTTATAAATGCAGAAGTGCTTGGCGTCATTACTGTGTTATTTATAAAAGTATTGTTTTGCAACGCTGTTTGCGATGATGTAATTGAACCATTATTAACCGCGCCCGAGTACTTTGTTGGTGCTTGAGTTTGTTTTGGGTAAACAGCTAGGCGTGTACTAGCTTGCTTAAACAGAGAATATGGTACCTTTTTCCACTCTTTGTCTTTAGCCCAATATTGGCACCGAGTGTCGTCGCGTAATCGCGCAGCTTGGTGTTTATCTAGCGCACCAAACAGGTTGTCTTGCAGTTGCCTTTGCAACACTTTAGGAAGTTTGCAAAGCTGAGCACGACTTAAATAAGAGAATGTAACCACAGGCTCTGAATTTTCAGGCTCATTATGTGGTTGTTCAAATAGTGGGGGGTAATTTAAGTTCACCGGATCCTTGGTGAGCATTTGCATCCTCGCTTTCTCTTAATAAGAGACTTATTTATTATTTAGTTACGGCTAAAAGGTATGCCGTTATTATAGTGCGTTAATATAAAGAAATAGGCACAAAAAATCTACAATGAATTTTTAAATTTGCTAACTTTGTTCAGTGTTTTCTCTTACGTAATGTCCGGCTCCACGAGTAATATAACGCAGCTGCCAAATAACGCGCTCAATCAATTCGTCGCGTTGCAATCCTTCTATATCGAGCGCTTCTGCACCCGCATTAAATACGAGCGTTACCATAGATTCCGCCTGAATATAGGCATGCATAGCGTTGCACTTAGTTTCGCTTTCTAGATAGTGAGCCAACTCTAAAATAAAATGCTTTACCTCGCGGGCTACAGCGGCTCTAAATGCTTTAGAAGTCCCAGATCGTTCTCGCAGCAACAACCTAAATTGGTTACTTGAGTTATCAATAAACTCCATAAAAGTAACCACTGAGGTATTTATAACACTGCCGCCATCGTTTGCTATTCGTCTGCGTGCTTGACGCATTAGTTGGCGAAGAGTTAAGCCCGCTTCGTCTACCATGGTTAAACCTAGCTCATCCATGTCTTTAAAATGACGATAAAAAGAAGTTGGGGCAATACCAGCTTCTCGTGCCACTTCGCGTAAACTTAAATTCGAAAAACTATGATCAGCACTCAGCTGATTAAATGCCGCTTGAATTAACGCCTGTCGTGTTTTTTGTTTCTGTTGCGCTCTAACACCCGACATCAACAGCTCCCTGAATTATTTTATATGAATATTTAGTGATATTAGCTCAATTGTACAGTCTAATACTTGACGACGAGAGTTTGAAATACTATTTTAGCTTACAGTTGTACGCTGAGATTGAGAATTATGAATAAACCACCGATTATTTGGACAAACGTCCTATTTTTTAGCCTAACCTTTTTGGCGGCTGCCACACTTGTACCTTGGTACGCCATTAGCTACGGATTTACCAGCGCGCATTGGATTGCTTTTGTTGGCTGCATGTTTTATGCAGGCTTATCAATTACTGCCGGCTACCATCGATTATGGGCACATAAAACCTATAACGCACACCCTGCTGTTGAATTTATTTTTGCGCTTGGCGGTGCTTTTGCACTACAAAACAGTGCTTTGCATTGGAGTAGCGATCACCGTATACATCACGGTCAAGTTGACGACCCAATAAAAGACCCTTACGCGGCTACCAATGGTTTTTGGTATAGCCATATCGGCTGGATGTTACGTGACTACCAAGGCGATAGCTACAACGACTATAGTAATTGTCGTGATTTACAACGAAATAAAGTCGTTATGTGGCAACATAAGCACTACTTGAAACTAGCACTTGCTATGAACGTAGGTTTGCCTCTTGCACTTGGTTTATTAGTTGGTGATGTGTGGGGTATGTTAATTCTTGCAGGTTTACTACGCTTAGTACTAAGCCAACACTTTACCTTTTTTATAAATTCGGTTGCACATATTTGGGGCTCTCGCCCATACACCGAAAAAAATACGGCACGCGATAACGGTTTTTTAGCGTTATTTACATACGGTGAGGGGTATCACAACTTCCACCATATTTTTGCAAGCGACTACCGTAACGGTATTAAATGGTTTCATTACGATCCAACAAAATGGATGATCCGCTCTTTAGCCGCTGTTGGTTTAGCCAATAAACTAAAGCGTACACCTGTTGAACGTATCGAAAAAGCAAAGGCCGAAACGCTAATGAGCAAAACGCAAACGCGTCTTGCAAAATTGCCTTTAGCACAAGATAAGATTACATTATTACAACAAGAGTACGATTTACTGCTGAAAAAACTGCAAAATTATTGTTCACTACAAAAACAAGTGTTAGAAGTTAAAAAAAATAACATGGCAAAGCAGTGTGAACGCTCAGCATTAATGGCACAATACCATGAGTTGGAAGCCGCCTGGGAAAATCAAAAACAGGCATGGCTAGCACTTAATGCGAGGTTATTAAAAGCCTCTTTTAATTAATTTAGGAGTGGCTGTGGCCAAACAACCAGAACAAAAAAAAGTACCCGTGACATACCAATATGATGCAATAATTATTGGCACGGGTCCTGGCGGTGAAGGTACCGCCATGAACCTTTCAAAAAACGACAAAAAAGTAGCGGTTATTGAACGCCAAGAATCAGTTGGTGGCGGTTGTGTACATTGGGGAACAATTCCTTCAAAAGCGCTTCGCCACTCTGTTAGCCGCTATATTGAATACAAAGCAAATCCGTTATTTAATGTTGGTGAGCGCCCTAGCCGCTTAACATTTCCTGATATTTTACGTCACGCAAGTTCTGTTATTTCTAAGCAATCTAATTTACGTAGTAGCTTTTACGATCGTAACCGCATTCATATGTTTCAAGGTGATGCGAGCTTTGTAGATAAGCACACGATTGAAGTAAAAAGAAATGATGGTTCAACTGAGCGACTGACTGCTAAAACGATTGTTATAGCAACGGGTTCGCGCCCTTATCGCCCACCAGAGGTAGATTTTACGCATTCTCGTATTTACGAAAGCGACACTATTTTAGGTCTTAAACACGACCCTCACCGCGTACTTATATACGGCGCTGGTGTAATTGGTTGTGAGTACGCTTCTATATTTAAAGGTTTAGGCGCTAAAGTTGATTTAGTTAATACACGCGACCGACTACTTGCTTTTATGGATGCTGAAATATCTGACGCGCTTAGCTATCACTTTTGGAACAGCGGTATTGTTATTCGTCATAACGAAGAGTTTGACCGAATAGAAACGCGTGACGACTGCGTTATTATGCATTTAAAATCAGGCAAACGCGTAAAAGCTGACTGTATTTTATTTGCTAATGGCCGTACTGGTAATACAGATACATTAAACCTTGAAGCCATTGGTTTAAAAGCCGATAGCCGTGGCCAATTAAAAGTTAACGAAACATACCAAACAGAAATTGACAACGTTTACGCCGTAGGTGATGTAATTGGCTATCCAAGCCTTGCTAGTGCTGCGTTTGACCAAGGTCGTATAGCTGCTGATGCAATTGCGTGTGGTAACTGTGACGACAGACTGATTGTTGATATTCCGGCCGGTATTTATACCATCCCAGAAATGAGCTCAGTCGGTAAAACAGAGCAAGAACTTACAGCCGCTAAAGTACCATATGAAGTTGGCCGTGCTCAGTTTAAGCATTTGGCACGTGCGCAAATTGCGGGTACTGAAGTAGGTAGTTTAAAAATATTATTCCACACTGAAACCAAAGAAGTACTTGGCGTACATTGTTTTGGCGAGCGTGCATCTGAAATTGTTCACATTGGCCAAGCTATTATGGAACAAAAAAATGGTGGCAATAATATCGACTACTTTGTAAATACCACATTTAACTACCCAACCATGGCTGAAGCCTACCGTGTTGCGGCATTAAATGGTTTAAATCGCTTATTTAAATAACGGCTTAATTAAGAAGTTTTAAAAGCCTTTATAAATAGATAACAAAAAACCCGCAACTTAGCGGGTTTTTTACTTTTAAACAGTTTTAAAGCTTATTTAAGTAGCTATTACTTATGGTACTTAGCACTTAGCTCATGTACTGCATTAATGAATACACCAGCATTTTCAGGGTCTACATCTGGCGTAATACCGTGGCCTAAGTTAAACACGTGGCCATTGCCTGTACCGAAGTCTTCTAAAATAGTGCCTACTTCTTGGCGAATACGTTCTGGTGTACCGTGTAACATAGATGGGTCCATATTACCTTGTAGAGCTACTTTATCACCCACACGGCGCTTAGCGTCGCTAATATTAATAGTCCAATCAAGACCAATTGCATCACAACCAGTTGCTGCAATAGCTTCAATCCATTGACCACCATTTTTAGTGAACAAAGTAACCGGTACTTTACGACCATCGTATTCACGAATTAAGCCATCTACAATTTTATGCATATATTGCAGTGAAAATTCGTTGTAATCGCGCGGGCTTAATACACCACCCCACGAGTCAAATACCATTAGCGATTGCGCGCCAGCTTTAATTTGAGCATTTAAGTAATCGATAACTGAATCAGCTAACTTATCGAGTAATAAATGAAGTGTTTGCGGCTCTGCAAACGCCATTTTTTTGATTTTACCAAATACTTTGCTGCTACCACCTTCAACCATATAAGTTGCGAGGGTCCACGGTGAACCAGAGAAACCAATGAGTGGTACTTCACCTTTAAGTTCACGACGAATAGTGCTTACTGCGTTCATTACGTAGCCAAGCTCGTCTGTAGGGTCTAACTTTGGAATTTTTTTAACATCAGCAAGTGATGAAATAGGACGTTCAAACTTAGGGCCTTCGCCAGTTTCAAAGTAAAGACCTAAACCCATCGCATCTGGAATCGTTAAAATATCACTAAATAATATAGCGGCATCTAACGGGTAGCGACGTAGTGGCTGCAGTGTTACTTCACATGCAAGCTCAGCATTACGGCACAGGCTCATAAAATCGCCCGCTTGTGCACGTGTAGCGCGATACTCTGGTAAATAGCGTCCTGCTTGGCGCATCATCCATACCGGAGTTACATCAACAGGTTGTTTTGCAAGTGCACGTAAATAACGGTCGTTTTTTAATTCGCTCATGGCGTAAATGATCCTAAGACTTGTATAAATTGTGCAAGATTGTACCACCATATTCTCCGACCCTCTATTGCTTAGGGACGAAAACAGCTTTACCTAGAGGCAGATCAATATAATGGCGTGCTTTAATCCATTTTGACTATAAAACAAGCAAAAAAGAATAACATTTAAAACTTTTTATTAATATGTTTGCAACATTACAAAAACCTTGTTATTGTTTGTCCCGCGTTAACAAAAACAATAATAAAAATCTTAAAACAATAAAAATAAATGTTTTAAAATAATAACAATAAAAATCATCTCATAAAAATAAGAAAGCTTGTTATAACAAGTCACTGAAAGAAATTAGACCACCGTAACTGGTGGTTTTTTCTTGCCTAAAATAAAATCCCTCGCCTTAGATTATATAAAAAGGTACACCCCTCAAAGTAGCTCAACTTTACTTGTTGATATACGCGCAAATTAAATATATCTTGATGTACATAAACTTATTATATTCTAATTGAAAGACCAACCCAGCTAGGAGAACAGTTATGCTGACGCGTGTAGAAAAAGCTCAACAAAAATGGGGTGGTAGCCACACAGTAATTGATAAATGGCTAAACGAACGCCAAGACCTTATTGTACTTTATTGCAAAATTGCAGGTTTTACGCCGTACGAAAAACAAGATCAAGCATTGCCAGAGCCAAAACTAATTGAATCATTTTGCCAACTTTTAATGGATTACCTATCTGCAGGCCATTTTGAAGTGTATGACGATATAGCAAAAGCATGTGAAAAAAAGGGCTTACAGAGCCAAGAGCTTGCAAACTCTATTTACCCGCGTATTTCTAGTACAACCGACATAGCGTTAGATTTTAATGATAAGTACGCTGAAGTAGACAAAGAAGACTTGTTAAAGGGTTTTGATGATGACTTGTCTGTTATTGGTGAGGCATTAGAAGCACGCTTTGCACTTGAAGATGAGCTTATTGATAACTTGTTTTCTAATCACGCAAACTAATATGTTATTTACGCATATTAAAAAAGGGACCTAAGGTCCCTTTTTGCATTTACACAATAAACTTATTATTGTGCTGGTGCTTCTTCATTTTGAATTTCAAGTAATTCAACTTCAAATACAAGTGTTGAATTAGCTGGAATCTTACCTAAGTCACGGTCGCCGTAAGCAAGTTCTGAAGGAATAGTGAACTTGTACTTAGAACCCACTGACATAAGTTGTAAACCTTCAGTCCAACCAGCAATTACGCGGTTAAGAGGGAAAGTTGTAGGTTCGTTACGTGCATATGAGCTATCAAACTCAGTACCGTCTAATAAAGTACCTTTGTAGTGTACTTTAACTACATCAGTTGCTACTGGCTTTTCGCCATCGCCTTCGCTAAGTACTTCGTACTGTAGGCCAGACTCAGTTACTGTAACGCCTTCTTTTTTAGCGTTGTCAGCTAGGTATTTAACACCCGCTTCTTTGCTTTTTTCAGACTCTACTTTTGCTTTTTCTTCTTGCTTAGTACGTACTGATGTATCTAGTGCAGTTAATACTTCGCGAATTTTTTCTTCGTCAATTTTTGCATTACCAGCAAGTGCATCTTCAAAACCACGGATTAGAAGTGCTTGGTCTAGTTCAATACCAATTTCTGTTTTGTCTGCTAAGTCTTTATTTAAAAAGTTACCTACAGATGCACCAATACCGTATGCTTGTTGCTGTTCTACAGTGTCTAATTTAACTTCAGCTTGTTCTTTTTTTGCTTCTTGATTACAAGCTGTAAGCGCTAAAACTGACGCTGCAATCAATGACAATCTAATCGTCTTTTTCATTTTAAATCTCCGACACACTTTGCAGTTGTCATTTTAATGTATTATTACTAGTTAAAGATTAACGGCCCACATGATAGGCTGCTTGTTTAATGACTAAATTCCACATTGTTAGCTAAACTAAAAACATATCCAGTGATTAGACAAACAACCTAGGCATTTAACGCGTCCTAGTCTAACCTCTCAGTCACTAAGAGTTAAGGGGAAATACCTGTAATATGTCGATATTTCGTACTTTTTTAATCGTATTTAGCTGTTTTTTAGCCATCGCCTGTACCGATAAAAAACAACACGCTGTAGCAAGTTACGAACATGCTGCACAAGGTGCGTTTTCATCAACACTTTCAAACGATGGTAAATACAGTTTGATCTCCTCTATCAACCATGGGGTCGCCCTGTGGGATAATCAACAGCAGGTACTAAAATACCAATGGTTTCAGCAGCAAGATCAAGACAGTTTGGTATACGCCGTTGCTATTGCTTTTGATAACAGCGTGGCTGTTACCGCCGAAAAAAACACGTTTGCTGTGTGGGATATAGCCACAGGCAAAAATAAAGGTTATTACAAAATACAAAAAGCCAGTATTCGCGATATTGCTATTAGCAATCAAGGCCGTAGTGTTTTATACGGCCGTAGCGACGGCGTTGTCGTATTTGTAAACCTAGAAACCGGACGTCGTATTGAGTTTTTAGGTCATCAAGATAAAGTTAACACCGTTGACCTATCACCTAACGGACGCTACGCCTTAAGTGGTTCTAACGATTATGTTGCTTACTTTTGGGATACACGTACAGGGCAAGTAATTCATCGTTTTAATCACCCAACGCGTGTTACCCAAGTGACGCTCGATCCACAAGGTCGCTATGCGTTTACGGCCGACAGTATGGCACAAGCAAATGTATGGAAGCTGACTACAGGTGATCTTGTGAGTAAACTGAAGTATATTGCGCGTCAGAAAATTTTTACTGCTGTGCGTTTTAACGAACAAGGCACTTTGCTTGCAACCGGCTCGCCAAATAAGCGCGTTGATTTGTGGCAAATACCAAGCGGTGAAAAAATTCAAACTTGGCAGGTTACCCCGCGCGAAGGCAGTAAGCCTAAATCGGCGGTGGTGCTAGATGTGACATTTACAGATAACGGTAAGTCGTTGTTAACCGAAAGCTCCAGCGGTATCGCAGAGCGATTTATTATACGAGAGAATAATGAACACAATTGAACATCGCTTAATGGAACTTGAAGCCAAAGTGGCTTTTCAAGATGAGACGATTGAAGTCTTAAATGATGAAATAAAAGTGCACCAGCAACTGTTAGCAAAAATGAAACGCCAAACTGAGCTGCTAGCAGAGAAGATTAAAGAGTCGCAGTCATCATCGTCTATGATGTCTGAAGCACCTGAGCCGCCTCCACCGCATTACTAAAACCGGTAAAAATTAGGCAATAAAAAACCGGGTTAGTCGCCCGGTTTAAATACACCAATTACTTGTTCAAATTGGCGAGTAGACGCCTGAACAGCGTTATCGGGTTGCGCCATTTTATGACCACACTCAACACACTCTACTTTTTCAACATCATGTTCTCTGTATAGCATCATAGTATCCATGGCTTTGCAGTCAGGGCACGATGCACCAGCAATAAATCGCTTCTTTTGTCTCACAACATTTTTCCTGTGGTTTGAACTGCCGCTATTTTATCGTATAACTTCACTTGTTGATACGCTTGATAAGAGCATTAAGTTCTATGTTATGATAGCGCCAACTTAACAAGGGCACAGCAAAGTAACGCATTCATGATCCAAATCTCAGAAATAGAACTACTTCGTGGCGGTAAAGCCTTATTAAAAAACGCATCAGCTACGTTATTCCCAGAGCACAAAGTAGGCCTTGTTGGCGCTAATGGCTGTGGAAAATCAACGCTATTTGGTTTACTAAAATCAGAACTGCAACTAGATGCCGGTAACTGCAGCATTCCAAAAGATTGGTCTATTGCCTCTGTTAAGCAAGAGACACCTGCACTTGAAATAAGCGCGATTGATTATGTACTTCAAGGCCACCCAGAATACTACGCAATGCGCATAGCACTGCGTGAGGCCGAGAAAAACAACGATGGCGACACACAAGCCAAAGTACATATTCAGCTTGAAAACATTAAAGGCTACAGCATTGAATCAACCGCCGGTGAGCTATTACACGGCTTAGGCTTTGCCAATAACCTTATAGAAAACCCTGTAAGCTCGTTTTCGGGTGGTTGGCGTATGCGTTTAAACCTTGCCCAAGCATTAATACGCGACGCCGATTTACTACTTCTTGATGAGCCAACAAACCACCTTGATTTAGATGCCGTTTATTGGCTTGAGCGTTTTTTACGTGCTTATACCGGCACCCTTGTACTTATATCACATGACCGTGAGTTTTTAGATGCGGTGGTTGATCAAATTTGGCACGTAGATAAGCAGCTTATCAACGTGTACAAAGGTAACTACTCGCAGTTTGAACGCCAAAAAGCAGAGCGCTTGCTACAACAACAAGCGATGTTTGATAAGCAACAAGATCAAATTGCGCACCTTGAGCAGTTTATAACGCGCTTTAAAGCAAAAGCCAGTAAAGCTAAACAAGCACAAAGCCGTGTAAAAGCACTTGAACGCATGGAAAAACTAGCGCCAGCACATGCCGACTCGCCATTTAACTTTGAGTTTGCAGAGCCAAAAGCATTACCAAACCCACTAATGACAATAGATAAAGCCAAAGCGGGTTATGGTGACGTCACTATTTTAAATAATATAGAGCTAAACCTTGTACCAGGTAGCCGAATTGCTTTACTTGGTCGAAATGGCGCGGGTAAATCAACGTTAATTAAACTGCTTTCTGGTGATTTAGAGCCGCAAGCGGGCGAAGTTATTCAGCATCACGGATTAAATATTGGTTACTTTGCGCAGCATCAGCTGGAATCTCTTGATTTAAAAGCCAGTGCAATAATGCACATACAACGACTAGACCCAAAAGCCACTGAGCAATCACTACGTGACTTTTTAGGTGGTTTTGCCTTTATTGGCGATAAAGCACTTGAGCCTGTAGCCCCATTTTCAGGCGGCGAAAAAGCACGTTTAGTGCTTGCCATGTTGGTATATCAAAAGCCAAACCTACTGCTTCTCGATGAGCCAACTAACCACCTTGATTTAGAAATGCGCCATGCACTTGTTATGGCACTACAAGGCTTTGAAGGCGCTATGGTTACCGTATCGCACGATCGCCACATGCTTAAAAATACTGCCGATGAGTTTTACTTAGTAGATGACGGCAAAGTGACCCAGTTTGGCTACGACCTAGATGCATATTACCAATGGTTACTTAACGCGAATAAAGAAGCGGTTAAAGCGCAGCAAACCGACGAGCCTAAAGCAAACCCAGGCGTTAACCGTAAGGAGCAAAAGCGTTTAGAGGCTGAATTTAGAAAAGCCACTCAGCCACTTAAAAAGCAAATTGAAAAGCTTGAAAAGCAACTCGATAAATTCACCGCTGAATTAAGTGAAGTTGAAGTGACCTTAGGTGATAACGAACTCTACAACGACGACAACAAAGCTAAGCTTAAAGAGTTATTAGCCAAGCAAGCAACGCTTACACCTAAACTTAACGACGTTGAAGAAGAGTTACTTATGGCACTTGAAGAAATGGAAGAAAAAGAGCAGGCATTCGCCGATGAACTTGCTCAATAGCGACCATTTTTGGCAGTTTGCGTGCGCCTTGTACGCAAAGCCTGAGCAACAAACAACCTTGCTGGCACTACAAAACCAGCAAGGAAAAAACGTTAATTTATGCTTATTACTGCTTTATTTAGACTCATTAAATTTAAGCGTTAATGCCCAACAGTTAAATGAGTTAATAAACGCAATTAGTGAGTTTGATACTCACGCATTACAACC
Organism: Pseudoalteromonas sp. c7(2019); assembly: GCF_011378625.1. Classification (NCBI taxonomy): domain Bacteria; kingdom Pseudomonadati; phylum Pseudomonadota; class Gammaproteobacteria; order Alteromonadales; family Pseudoalteromonadaceae; genus Pseudoalteromonas; species Pseudoalteromonas sp. c7(2019). The sequence continues at coordinate 166,651 of NZ_WTKS01000011.1, forward strand.
TCTGCGCGCTGCCCGTAGCTATTTAAAAGCTAACCAAAATACAATAAGTGATTACGCCACAATACGCGCAGAGTTGCTAAGCACTGAGCTAAAGCTTGAAAAACAACAGCAACATATGTTGATTGAAGCAGTAAATGAGCTTGAATTAATCGAGCATGCAGAACCAAACAATATTGAGCTGTATATGAAAGCCACTTAGGCTGCTACTTTTTATACCCTCCTCCACTGCTCATTCTCTTTTCTTTGTGCAAAAAACCTTTAAATAATTTATTCACAAAGAGGTTAAGAGGCGCTTCGCTTTTAGAGGAAAACAAACTAGATTACTTAGGTAAAAATATAAATATTGAGCGGTTGTTTAGCTCAGCATTTTATTACCCTGCCCTAATTTTCTTCTCTTTTTCTTCTTTTTGCGCAAAGACCTTTAAGTAATTTACTCACAAAGAGGTTAAGAGGCGCTTCGCTTTTAGAGGAAAACAAACTAAATTACTTAGATATAAATATTGAGCAGTTTGTTGCTCTACCCTCATTTACTTCTCATTCTTTTCTCTTTGTGCAAAAAATCTTTAAGTGGTTTACTCAAAAAAGTTTAAAGCGCTACGCTTTTAGGTAAAGTGAAAAACTCTCTTAGCTCTCAGTGGTAATAACTTAGTAGCCCTTAAAGCATGATCGAGATCAACTTAGCTTCACCCCTATATCTGCTTATGTAAATAACTTGATCTCGATCACGTTGCGACCTGCAAACACCACCTATGATTAACCCATCAACAACGAGGGGAACAACTCATGAACGTATTCTTTAGAGACTTTTTTACAGATCCAGTTTTATTTATGTCTTTTGGGTTTTTAACCATCGTTGTTTCTTTGTGTATATTTTTTGCTTTTTTCTTTTTGAAAAAAATACATGATGCAGAAATCCCCGAACAAAATTAAGCACGACGCACTAAAGCGCCTTATTAGTTTACTAGTTAGGCGCTTTTTATTTTCTGAAGCGAAAAATTTGGTACACTAGCTTTTCGTTTAATACAAAGTGCGTAGTACAAACATGATCTCTCAGTTCAAACCAGCATGGTGGATGACCAATCGTCACGTTCAAACCATAATGCCGCGTTTTTTCCGCCCATTTCACCACACTCGCTACGAACTTGAGCAACTTGATACACCTGATGGTGACTTTATTGAGCTCGCATGGTCACTTCCACATAACGAAACCGCTCCACTTGCCGTTGTTTTACATGGCCTTGAGGGCAATATAAATAGCTTTTATGCCAAAGGCATGATGAAGGCGTTAAAAAAGCAAGGTTATGCAGTTGTGCTTATGCACTTTAGAAATTGCTCAACTGAAGTCAATCGCCTACCTCGCGCTTATCACAGCGGTGACACCGCCGATTTAGCCTTTTTTATAAATCACTTAAAGCTGCAATTTCCTGAGCGCACTATGGTCGCTGTAGGTTTTTCGTTAGGCGGTAACGTACTGGCCAAATACTTAGGTGAACAATCACAAGCATGCCCACTAAGTGCTGCAGCGGTGGTATCTGCTCCTTATGATTTGTCGTCATCAAGCGATGTTATTCGTAAAAGCTTAGGTAAAATTTACCAAAAATATCTGCTCGATCGCATGAAAAAATCAATGCAGCGAAAGCTGCCACAAATTAAGCAGCAAATTTCACTAACACCAAAACAGTTAATGAAAATTGACGATTTATTAGAGTTTGATAATCAGTTAACAGCCCCTCTGCATGGTTTTGAAAACGCACATGATTACTATCGCAAAGCCAGTGCAATGCCGTACTTAAAAGATATCGCTATACCTACACTTATTATTCATGCCAAAGACGACCCTATGCTCTCAATTAAGGCCGTACCAAGTAGGCAAGACGTAAGTGAGCATGTTACGCTGCGCATCTCTGACAAAGGCGGACACGTTGGTTTTATTAGCGGTAAAAATCCGTTTAAGCCTATATTTTGGTTAGAGAAAGCCGTGCCATGCTATTTTGGGCAACATGTTTTAGGCAACGCAAACAAAGAGCAATTATGATTATCCCTTTTGAACAACTCGATAAAGATACACTATACAACCTAATAGAAAGCTATGTACTGCGCGAAGGCACCGATTATGGCGAAGTAGAAGCAAGCATCGAATCTAAAGTTAACCAAGTTAAGCTACAGCTTAAAAATGGTGAAGCGATGGTGTTTTTCTCTGAATTACATGAGTCAGTTACTATTATTTCTAAGGGCGAATTTAAAGCGCTGCAAAGTGAAGAGCATCAAGCAGAGGCGTTTGATTAAGGTGTAGTACTTGTAACTTTTGAATTGAACGTACACAATGGCTTTTTACCCAAAGAGCCAAAACATGATAAAACTCAGCACTCTAGTGGTAGCCATATCACTAGCTTTAACTAGCCAAGCCCAAGCAGAACAAACAATAACAGCATCTGACAAGGCAATTAAACTCGCTAAAGACACCATTTTAATTGATACCCATATCGACGTACCTTATCGAATTCACGAAAATTGGGTTGATGTAACTAAAGCAACAACTGATGGCGATTTTGACTACCCTCGCGCTGTAAAAGGCGGTTTAAACGCACCGTTTATGTCAATTTATATTCCTGCGCATTTGGAATTTGAAGGTAAAGGAAAAAGCTACCAGCTAGCCAATCAAATGATTGATAGTATGGAAGCCATAGCCCAGCGCGCACCTGATAAGTTTGCTATTGCTAGCTCAAGTACTGATATAGAAGAGCAATTTAAACAAGGCAAGCTGTCTATAGCGATGGGTATGGAAAACGGCTCTCCTATTGAAGGGGATATGAAAAACCTTCAGCACTTTTACGACCGTGGTATTCGCTACATCACGCTAGCGCACTCGCAAAGCAACCATATTTCGGATTCGTCTTACGATATACGCCGTAAATGGAAAGGCTTAAGCCCATTTGGTAAAGATCTTGTCACTGAAATGAATAATATTGGTATGCTAATCGATGTATCGCATATTTCTGATGATGCGTTTTATCAGGTTATGGATCTATCTAAAACACCCGTAATTGCCTCACATTCATCACTTCGTAAATACACGCCTGGCTTTGAGCGTAATATGAATGACGATATGCTATTGGCACTTAAAGAAAATGGCGGCGTTATTCAAATTAACTTTGGCTCAAGCTTTGTTACCGCTAAAGCAGGCAGTTGGGGCAAGCAGTTAAAAAGCACAAAAGAGTCCGTTAAAAAAGACGGCACTAAATTAAGCAAAGATTTTGATGCTGCGTACCGCGCTAAAAACCCATACCCATTTGCAAGCCTTGAGCAAGTACTTGACCATATTGATCACGTAGTTGAGCTAATTGGTATTGATTATGTAGGTATTGGCTCTGATTATGATGGAGTTGGCGATTCATTACCTATCGGTTTAAAAGATGTATCTAGCTATCCTAATCTTGTTCAAGGTTTAATGGACAGAGATTACAGCGACAAAGATATTAAAAAGATTCTTAGCGGTAATTTATTAAGAGTTTTAAAACAAGCTGAAGAGTATGCGAAAAAGCACTAAAATTTTAGCTGTAAGCAAAATGACCTAATACACCTAATATTATAAACGCGGTCTTGGCCGTGTTTATATGACTAATGCTATGGCAGCTTTAGCTTTATTAAAGTGTTATTTATAATATCGTATATAATATTATGTGCATGTTCTGCTTCTTCATCATTAGGTTCCTCTTTCTTTCTCTCTTCTTTATATTCTCTTAAGATATCTTTAGGATTTAGCTTTCCTTCTCCTAGCTCTATTTTTTTATTTGGCTTATCTATAAAAAATTCATATATATTAACTAAATCGTTTGATTGCTTTTCACTCAATACATTATTGGCTCTGGCATTATCTTTAATTATATAAAGCAAATTTTCATACTCTTTGGATATTCTTCCATTAGATAAAAAATCAGTCCAAAGTCTCGATCCATTTTCTTTATCTATAAGATCCTTCAACTCATAAAGTTTTAATGAAAGCCTTTCTGTTAATTGAAATTTGGCAAAGTTATTGGATTCTTTAGCTACTTTTAGCGAGTTTTTGGCAATTTGCCAAGTAAGGATAGCAATAAACAAAGTGACAATTGCTGTAGAGCAAGTCACTATTTCTACAATACTTAATTCCATATAAACCCTCTGTAATATTGGTAAATAAATTAATATAAAAAACAGTGATAAGTCCCAGGCAGGATATCTTTTATCTATTTTTTCAAGGTAGTTAAAAAAAGAGTCCAAATTAATTCCTTTTTATTTTATTGACACAGCTTTACTCTAAAAGCTTTTTTAGGATGCCCAAAGCCGCCTTATTTGGCAAATAATACCACAAAGAACTTTCCCTCAGGTTTCGTAAAACTCAACCCAAGCTATGGCAATAATGCTATACCTAGGAGCAAATCACTTTTCTTCAGGCATTAAAAAAGGCCACCTGAGTGACCTTTTTCTAACAATTAACTTTAAAGTTAATAATTACGCTACGATAGTTGCTACAACACCAGCACCTACAGTACGACCAC
>NZ_WTKS01000105.1:0-389 GCF_011378625.1 Pseudoalteromonas sp. c7(2019)
CTATGCTTGCGTTAATTATTTTGACTATCATCGTGATTTTAATTTGTGTAAATAAAATGATTTCGCCTATTAAACTGATGGCTGATAATTTAAATGATATTGCACAAGGAGAAGGAGATTTAACCAAACGATTAATTATTTCTGGTAAGGATGAAATCGCGCAATTGGGTGAGTCCTTTAATCTTTTTGTTGATAAATTGCAGCACATGATTAAAGAGATAAGTGAGGCAACCCGAGAAGTTAATCATGCGGGTCAAGCTATTCGCCATCAAACGGAAAATATGGCAACACAGCTGCTTACTCATAATAATGAAACTGACCAAGTTGTTTCTGCTATTACTGAAATGTCTTCCACTGCCAATGAAGTTGCGAATAATACGAACCAAGTT
>NZ_WTKS01000106.1:0-382 GCF_011378625.1 Pseudoalteromonas sp. c7(2019)
ACGGATATCGAAAGTTTACGCCTTCAAAGCCAAGATAACATGGAAAGATTGGTGACGATTAATGGCTTTATTGCGACGCGAATATTGCAACTAAAGTTCACCAATGAGCAGCCTGATTCTCCAAGTTGTGAACAACTGTTATCTCCCAAAGCATGGAAGTTATTGTGGTTAAAGAGAATAAAAACACCATTGCCTGAAACTGCTCCAAATATGTCATGGGCGTATCAGGAACTGGCAAAGTTAGGAGGCTGGAAAGATACCAAGCGCACAGGGCGTGCATCTGTGAAAGTGTTATGGCAAGGATGGCTTAAGTTACAAGCCATCCTGGAAGGCTACGATTTAGCAAAATCTCTTGAGTCAGACTTGTGATCAAGAGACAGCT
>NZ_WTKS01000107.1:0-379 GCF_011378625.1 Pseudoalteromonas sp. c7(2019)
GATTTGATTGCATAGTGCCGTTCTTTGTCTGACCGCTAATTCTCTCGCTTTGTGCTGTGCTTGGTTATCTTGTTGCTCAACTGATTTTATACAGACACTCTTAATATGATGTTGCTTTGAAGCAACGCTAATTGCTAAAGCATCGTTATAATCATTTTTATTGCCAACTAAGAAGGCTTTTACATGCTGAGGTGGAATAAGCTTTATCTCATGACCACATTTTCTGATTTCTCGAGCCCAAAAATGAGAAGTTGCACAGGCCTCTAAAGCAACTAAACACGTAGTGTGTTGTTGGAAAAAAGATAACACTTGCGCACGCTTTAACATTTTCTTTTTAACTAAGCGCCCTTGTTCATTGCAGCACACCACATGGAAAAAT
>NZ_WTKS01000108.1:0-379 GCF_011378625.1 Pseudoalteromonas sp. c7(2019)
AATTCAAAGTTGAATTTAGTAAGGTCTGAATTTTTTTATCAACGAATATTATTCGTCCTACAACACAATGAAATAACTTTATACTCATCATCAATCAAGATGCATACATCAGCAAGTCGAAGGATAAACAGATTCTAGGTATAATGATAAATATCTACGGGTTAAATCAAGATGTTATAACAACAAAAGTAATTACCTCAATACTTGCTCTTCGGATCGTCAGCTCAAAACCAATATGCGAGCCATTGTCATCATTTTAAGCATTGTGTTGGTGTCCGAGTTAGCGACTGAATAATGTATTTTGATTGGTAACGGGTATATAATTAAAAGATTAACAATCTGCCATATTACGTTCGTATACTTTAATTTAAAAGGAACT
>NZ_WTKS01000109.1:0-370 GCF_011378625.1 Pseudoalteromonas sp. c7(2019)
TAAAAGGAGAGTAATAATGCCCAATGGTGAATTACCTAAAAAATGGCAGCAATCAGCAAAAGTAGTCAAAGCAGTACAAATTGCTTTTGATATGGATAGTAAGCTGCAATATAGCATTCGCCGTAGTGCATTAGACGAAGGCATCAGCCCTTCTGAAAAGATTCGTGACTTATTAGAATTACCAACACATAAGAAACCTAAGCGCCCTCGTTTGACGGTTAGTTTAAGCACTGATGATTATATTCAGCTTGGTCTCCGTTATAATATTGCGGCAGAAAACCAACTTGATATTAAAAAGTGTGTGATTGAAGAACTCACTAAGTTTGCAACTTATAGTGAATACTTTGAAGAAGAATAATATAAAAAGCAC
>NZ_WTKS01000110.1:0-367 GCF_011378625.1 Pseudoalteromonas sp. c7(2019)
TTTTGATACCAAATATCGACTTTATCAAATGTGATATACCTAGCATCTTAAAGAGCGTTTTATTAAGTATTTTTTGAAATATTCTTGAACATCAGAGGATTAACTTAGTTTTTTGGATCGTGAGGTTATGCAACAAAAGCCTAAACGATGAAGTCACTTATAAGTATTTTAAAGGTGATATTGATAGTCGAAATTATTAGATACGTTATTATTAGTGGTAAATAAAGGAGTCATGGTAATTTTTATAAAGTGAAGTGAGCAGCTGTGCTTGATTAAAGTGAGATTTTTCATTCGTATTGTTATCATTTCTTTCATAATGCTTACTATCTCTATTATTGATTAGATTTCATCAATGGTTTTATTTCTT
>NZ_WTKS01000111.1:0-366 GCF_011378625.1 Pseudoalteromonas sp. c7(2019)
AGGCAGCTAATTGATGACCAAACGATGTCTATTTGCTAAAGTGTCGGCTTAAATCAACGCACATGAGATTACCTGTCAATGCAAAAAAACACCGGATTAAAACGAATATTTTTGGCCTTCGGTTATTCAATAAAAGGCATTAAAAGCGCTTTTAAACATGAAGCTGCTTTTCGCCAAGAGGTTTTATTGGCCATCATTTTGATCCCTACTGCATTTACTTTAGAAGTGTCTCAAATAGAACGTATTCTATTAATTTCACCTGTGATATTAGTGATCATATTTGAAATCATTAACTCTGCTATTGAAGCCGTAGTAGATAGAGTTGGAAGTGAATTCCATGAATTAGCTGGCCGCGCCAAAGACATG
>NZ_WTKS01000112.1:0-366 GCF_011378625.1 Pseudoalteromonas sp. c7(2019)
GCAGTTATATGACGAAACATCACATAAAAATCGACACTAAAGAAAAGCATTGTGATCTAGATCCCAAAAAAAGATGGAATTAAATAAGGAATTAGGCGGTCAATGCTGCATTTTTTTATTTTTTAGAGGAAAAATAGACTAAATATTGAACTTTATTAGTATTACTAATAGCTGTATGGACTAAGAAAAAAGAAAAAAGCGTTGTTTACGTATAAAGCTCATAAAAAGATCAGTCGTTTAGCACTCATATTTACTCAAAAATCTTTATACAATCGCTTTTTTTAGTCGTTTTAATTAACGAGTTTAAGTAGAAATGAGATATCAAAGACTCCTTCTATTAACGATAAAAATTATTAGCGGAGGTAT
>NZ_WTKS01000113.1:0-366 GCF_011378625.1 Pseudoalteromonas sp. c7(2019)
CAACTCACATAGTAAAGTTGAAGCATTAACGCTCTCATTTGGTGTCATTGCTGAAAACATGAAAAATATTAATCAAATGAATGCACAAATTGCCACTGCAACAGCAGAGCAAAACCAAGTAATGTCAGAAATCGAAGAAAGCATTGTTAGTATATCGTCTGTCTCTCACTCAAACAAAGACAATATTATGGTGGTACATACAACGGGACAAACACTTAAAACCAATGTGAATGAATTAAACAAGTTATTGGAACAATTTAAATATTAAGCACTTATTTTATTGAAATTGAGTCCTTGATAAATAATGGTCTAAGTTTGTAAAAACTGTTATTTATCAAGGGCAATAATTTTATTATTTAACCTTAT
>NZ_WTKS01000114.1:0-364 GCF_011378625.1 Pseudoalteromonas sp. c7(2019)
GCCCTAAGTTAGTTATAACTTAGGGCCTTATTTTTATGATTTCTTTAGGAGTAATCGGTTGAATAACTTCCCATTATTATAAAGATACCATTATTATAAATATACCAACGGTTAAATCTAGATTGATACTGCGTCTTTATACAACCAAACCATATAAGCAAGATAGCCGATTAATAATAAAGCACCTTCAACGCGGCCCAATATGGCTATTTTACCTTTTCTCCAAGCAATTGAGAAAATAACCAACGCCAAGGTTAATGCAATCATAACGGGATAATCACGCGTTAACACTGCGATATCGAAACTACTTGCATGAATTAAACCTGGTAAGGCCATTACACCCAGAATATTAAACATATTTGAG
>NZ_WTKS01000012.1:0-159593 GCF_011378625.1 Pseudoalteromonas sp. c7(2019)
GTAGCGGCTTAGTTCAACAATTTAATAGTGCGCTCATCGCGCATATTTCTGCCGACTTAACGCTCATTTATCTACTTTATTTAGTTTTAACAAATAACCTAAAGCATTACTACCACTAAGTTTTTTAAAGCTTTAAAGTAAAGTTTAATAGAACAATATGCGCGCGTCGCTTATTTTCATGAATATACGCGCAAAGAGCAGTTTGACCAATCAAGTAACTACGATTTTTAGCCAACCTCAACGATCTGCTATTCGCTCTTAGCTAAACTTAGAAAGAGTGCTAGAAGCTTATAGCGTCTGCTCTCTTGTATGAATGACGTTACTCAAATAGTTTCAGTTATAACTAAGAGAACCAACTGCCTTTTTTACTTAATACAGAGTAAGTTATGAGAATAGAGACGACAGCTAAACCTAGCCCTATAAATATGTTACTAAATGATATGTATGTAGCGCAAATTAATGTCACTCCACAACTCATTTTTATAGCAATATTTCTGTTTGATTTTAACTTGAACATTTTTGACATACTAATAACTCCTTTTATAGCACTGCAGGTTTATTGAAGGATACTTTTCTTTTTTACGCTGGAATATCCTTAGTTTATGGGCTTCTATTAATAGCAAATTGTGTAAATTATTACCAATAATAAATATTATGCTTGGTGGATTATTATATTGTGAATAATAGGACTGATTAGTTGTTAAATATCATTTGAATGCCCATTAACCGCCGCCTTTAACTTAAATCAAATCACCTCACCTCAACACTCTTTAAAATATTTCATGTGCATTTTATAATCAAGAAGTGCTAGCTTAGTGGTAAATTAATTGAAGGAAATAATTATGAAATTAGAGTCATTAGCACTGCACCACGGTTACGAATCTGAGCCTACGACCAAATCGGCAGCCGTGCCTATCTATCACACTTCTTCTTATACATTTGATAATACGCAGCATGGCGCTGATTTATTCGATTTAAAAGTACCTGGAAATATTTACACCCGCATAATGAACCCAACTAATGCCGTACTTGAACAACGTATTGCTGCAATGGAAGGGGGTATTGGTGGGCTAGCTGTTGCCTCTGGGATGGCCGCTATTACTTATGCTATTCAATGCTTGTGCGAAGTAGGCACTAATATTGTAAGCACCAGCCAAGTATATGGTGGCACGTATAACTTATTTGCTCATACACTACCTAGGCAAGGTATTGAAGCGCGCATGATTAAAGCCGATGACTTTACCGCGTTCGAGAATGCAATTGACGATAACACCCGCGCTGTTTTTTGTGAATCTATTGGTAATCCTGCAGGTAATATTGTTGATATTGAACGTTTAGCACGTATTGCACACAGTAAAGGTGTGCCGCTTATTGTTGATAATACTGTGGCTACGCCGTATTTATGCCGCCCATTTGAGCTGGGCGCCGATATAGTGGTTCACTCACTTACAAAGTATATAAACGGGCACGGTACTGCCATTGGCGGCATGATTGTCGACTCAGGTAAATTTGATTGGAAAGCGAATGCTACGCGTTTTGCAATGATGAACGAGCCCGATCCGTCGTATCACAATGTGGTGTATACCGAAGCTTTTGCTGAAGCTGCATTTATTGGACGTTGCAGAGTAGTGCCACTTAGAAATACCGGCGCAGCGCTTGCGCCTAAAAACGCATCTGACATTTTAATCGGCCTTGAAACCTTAGGCTTAAGAATGGATCGCCACTGCGAAAATGCACAGCAGTTAGCTGAATATTTAGAAAATCATCCAAAAGTACTTTGGGTTAATTACGCAGGGCTTAAATCAAGCCCGTATAACGAAATGAGTCAAAAAATTACCAGTGGTAAAGCATCGGGTATTTTAAGTTTTGGTATTGCTGGTGGCCTAGAAGCGGGTACTCGTTTTATTGATGCGCTAAACATGATTTTACGCTTAGTTAATATTGGCGATGCCAAGTCGCTTGCATGTCATCCAGCGTCAACCACACACCGCCAATTAAATGATGAAGAGCTTGCTAATGCGGGCGTAAGTCGCGATTTAATTCGTTTGTCGGTCGGTATTGAAAACATTGTAGATATAATTGCCGATGTAAGCCAAGCGCTCGATAAAGCATAGTTACCTCACTACCTTTCATAAAAAACTTTAAAGCATAAAAAACGTTAGTTGAAAATAAACTATCGTTTTTTATGTTTTTCTAAAATCTATTAATAAGTATACCTCTTTATTTTATCTACCTTTTTTATAAAACCTTCCCAAGACTTTTATATTTCTACCGTTTGTTTTTTAATCACATGTCAATTTTGTATTGACACTAAGATTACTTACTACTACATTTGTAACAGTACCACTACAACTGTAGTAATAGGAGCGACAATGAAACTTAGTGATTTTGAAATGGATATTATGCAGCTGCTCTGGCAGGAAGAACCTTGTACCGCGAGTCAACTACATAAAGTGCTTTTAGCTGATAAGCAAAAAGATAAAAAAGTAGCCTATACAACAGTTAAAACTATTGTAGATAGGTTAGAACACAAAGGAGCGATTGAGCGTTGTGGACATGAAGGGCGAGCTATTGTTTTTAGAACAATAGTGACTCAAGACACATTATCGGAGCAAGCTATGCCTAGTTTTATGCAACGATTTTTTAAAGGTAATTCTCGTAGTTTAATTGCCCACTTTATCAAAGAAGAAAAGCTAAATGATGAAGATATAGAATATTTACAAACGCTTTTAAAAAATAAGAAGTTAGATTAAAGGAGAGAATAATGACGGATTATTTACTAACTTGCACACTTATTAGCTTATGTATTTTGCTTACAGTAAAAGGGCTAAAAAATGCCCCAGCACGATTAAACTTTTACATTTTAATGACTGCCTTGGCATGTTGGTTTGTCCCTTGGCAATATTTTTCCCAGTTATCCTTATTTGAAGGAGAAAATCGTTACACATTTAACGTGGCGCAATTGATTCCCGATGTTAAAGCACTAATACCAAATGCTGAACAAGTAGCAACTAAGGACGAATTACAAAGCGATATGGTTATATGGGACTTATTGCCATCACTTAGTAATGTTTTTATGGTTTTAGTTTTAGCTGGTTTTGGATTGTTTTTATTACGCGTGGGCTTATATGTAAAGCTTATAAAAAATTTATACATTAACTCAAAGCCAAGTCCTGAACTTAACCACATCAACAATCAGTATCCAATTAGACTAACAACCCATACAGAACCTGCTTTTGCTACCGGGTTAATAAAGCCTGTTATTTGGTTAGAGTCGACGATGACACACCGTAAAGAATTAGATTCAGTCATTCAACACGAGGTAACTCATTTACAACAAGGTGATATTTATTGGACGTGGCTTATTTGTTTTATAGAAAGCGTTTTTTGGTGGAATCCTATTTGCTTAAAGTTAACTGGTTTAGCAAGAGAGCAACTCGAACTTAGCTGTGATGAGTTGTGTATGCAAAAGCTAAAAGGTAAATACCAATTGGATTTAGCAAGTTTATTGCTACAAGAGCAAAGTGCTAAAAGCTCGCCTAACTTTTTTACCCCCCCACTTTTGAATATTGCTCATTCTAAGAGTTTTAATATTCAGAGGATCAAAATGTTAAACAAGGAAAAAACAATGAAAAGTAAATATTTGGTTATGGTTGCGGCGGCAATGTCTTTTAGTGCTTTAGCTGCAGCGCAAATTGTAGACGGTAGTTCAGATAACAAACAGCAAAGTAATAATACGTCTCAGGCTCCTGTTAAAAGTGAAGAATATAAACAACAACTTGCACAGCTTCTAAAAAGCGCTGCTGGGGCAAAAAGTGATAACCCTGAACTGTTAAACCAAGCTGCGCAAGGCATTCAAGATTGGCACTTGAATAGAGGCAAACTTACTGGTTTTGAAGAAGCTGAAATCAAACTACAAAGCTTTAGGCTGCTAAATCACATTTACTCTAAACTTGAGCAATATGAAGACATATTGAGTGCTTACGAAAAATGGTACGAGCCGGGCAGTAACCCGCCTTACTTTTTAAAAAATTCATTAGCAACGGCCTATATACAGCTAGGGCGTTATAAGCTTGCTGTTGCAGAGCTTGAAGATTTATCAAAACAGCTTGAAGGGAAGCTACATGTTGGCTCTGCTGATAACTTAGCACTGGCATACATTTACCTTGCTGATTACGATAAAGCATTAAAAACCCTAGAGCAGGTTGATGCAAAAGACGATGTATACGGAAATATCCTTAAATATTATGTTTATGATAAACAAAATAACCGTAAAAAGATGGATGAAATTAAAAGTAAAATCCCAGAAGTATTTGCAGTTACCCCCGCGCTATTACCACAAAGCGGCATACCTGGTTCGCAATTGTTGAGATTGCTATAAGTTTTTAATTACGATGAGGCTCGGAGTATCTGAGCCTCTGTTTAATGTTATTGGTACAAATACAGATTTATTCATTAAAATAGGTCTAGGTTATTTAAATCTCTGGGTAATCGCTTAGCGATAACCTAAATAAAAATGGCTAAAAGTAGTGATTTTTCGCAATAGTTGGTATGTTACAAGTAACATTTTATTTAATTGTGTGTGATGAAAAAAAACAAACGTTCTTCTCTTCAAGATATTGCCGATGCGGTTGGTGTAACCAAAATGACGGTGAGTCGTTATTTACGTAATCCCGAAAAAGTATCAGAGTCTACTCGCACTAAAATTAGTGCAGCTATTGATACGCTAGGCTACATTGCAAATAAAGCCCCTGATTTACTCTCTAATGCTAAAAGCTACTCTATTGGTGTACTAGTCCCATCGTTAACGAATCACGTATTTGCTCAAGTTATAAGAGGCATTGAAGATGTAACAGGGCCTGCAGGATACCAAACAATGTTGGCCCATTATGGTTACAACCCTGAAATTGAAGAAAAACGGGTTGAGTATTTATTGTCGTACCACGTTGATGGTTTAATTTTATCAGAAACCACACATACAGACAGAACGCTAAAAATGATTGAAATGTCAGGCGTACCTGTGATTGAAATAATGGATACTCATCACTCTCCTATGCAGCAAGCGGTTGGTTTTGATAACGTTAAAGCCGCTTTTGATATGACGACGGCACTTTTAAATAAAGGCTATCGCAATATTGTTTATATAGGTGCAAGGCTCGATGTACGAACACGCCTAAAATTTCAAGGTTATTCAGATGCTATGTTAGCTAAAGGCTTTACGCCTAAAAGTGTGATGACTGATCAAGCTTCATCTTATAGTTTAGGCGCTGAACTTTTACAAAAAGCGCGTACTGACTACCCAAATACTGATTGTTTGTTTTGTACTAATGATGATTTAGCAATTGGGGCTATTTTTGAGTGCCAGCGAAACAATATTTTAGTGCCTAGCCAAATGGGGATTGTTGGTTTTCATGGTCATGATATTGGCCAAGCAATGGTGCCTCAATTAGCAAGTGTGATCACCCCTCGTTATCAGATAGGTAATGTTGCGGGAAGAGAGTTGTTGAGCCGGATTAATTCCGATTTGGATACTAGCATGGATTATAAGCAAGTAATTGATACTGGTTATATAGTTCATCTAGGTGAGAGTGTTTAAATACTCAAATTACATGAGCTTAATTACCTGAGCCTAAATAACAAAAGGCTCAGGTAATTTTTATATGTGTGATGATAACTCTACATACTGTAATTTTACAAAAACAGAGAAATAATCATAGCGACAAGTGCGCCAACAGTACCAATAATGGTTTCCATAACTGTCCATGTTTTAAGAGTTTGCATTTCGCTCAAACCGAGATAGCGACTCGCTAACCAAAATCCTGAGTCGTTTACATGGGAGAGCACAATAGAGCCCCCACCAATAGCGATGGTAACAGCGGCAAGCTGCGCTCCATCAAGGCCTAAAGGCTGAAGCATTGGAATAATTAAGCCACACGCTGTAAGCATAGCTACTGTCGCAGAGCCTTGAATGACCCGCACTGCGGCTGATAATACAAAAGCGAGTATTACAATCGGTAAGCCTGAGCCAGCTAAGTAATTACCCAGTGCAGTACCTACTCCTGAATCAACTAATACTTGTTTAAATACCCCACCGGCACCAGTGACAAGAATAATAATTCCCGCAGGTTGTAGGGCACTACCACAAATTTCCATGATTTTAGCATTAGGGACACCGCGCCTTGCGCCGAGCAAATAAAATGCCATTAGGCAGGCAACTAAAATTGCTGTAAATGGATGACCTATAAAGGCTAACCAATTATATAAATCAGAGTCTTTTTCAACAAAGCGACTACCAATAGTATTTAAACTAATCATAATTAATGGCAAAGCAATCAAACCTAATGCTAATCCAAAACTAGGCGTCCCTTTACCAACTCTTTGGTTATCGTCGATTTGTTCGTGCTGTGGGAGTTCTACATGAATAGATTTAGAAATAATAGAGCCCCAAATTGGACCTCCTATAATCATTGCCGGTATGGCAGCAATAAGGCCAAATAAAATCATATAACCATAGTCAGCGCCTAATTGAGAGGCAACCAAAATCGGCCCTGGCGCAGGAATAAGAAACGCCTGACAAGACGCTATTCCAGCAAGTAGCCCAATACCAATTTTAACAACGCTGCCACCGCCTTTTCTTACCACAGCAAAAACAATACCGATTAAAAGTACAACGGCCACATCAAAAAAGAGGGGGAGGGCACAAATAAAGCCCGTAAAGGTAAGCGCCCAATTAGCGTTTTTTTCTCCAAAACGGTGTAAAAGTGTGTGAGCAATACGATCCAGCGCGCCGGTTTCTTCCATTACTTTGCCAAACATGGCGCCTAAAGCGACCACCACCGCGACAAAGCCTAGTGTACCTGCCATTCCTTTTTGAATTGTAGCGGCAATTATTTCAGGGCTCATTCCTGAGAATAATCCTGCAATCATAGAAACAAGGATTAAAGAGACGACAGCATGTAGTCGTACTTTCATTACTAAGAAAAGCAATAAAAATATGGAGCCTGCCGCGGTTAGTATTAATGATAAATCTGACATTTTTCCCTACTTATATTCAGTGTGAATTATGATGTTTAGTGTGTGTTTAACTTCACTTTCGTATTTGTTACGGGTAACATGTTACCCGTAACTCAATATAATATATACATTGAAAATAATTAATTATTAAATTAAGGCGAGGGTAAATACATGAGTAACACAAATGTAGGTCGTGTTTATATTGTAATGGGGGTTTCAAGCACAGGAAAGTCAAGTGTGGGTGATGCATTAGCAAAGCGCATTGGCGCTAAATTTATCGACGGAGACGACTTACATCCCAAGGCTAATATATTAAAAATGTCATCTGGGCAGCCTTTAAACGATGCTGATCGTGTGCCTTGGCTAGAAAGAATACGTGATGCTGCATTTAGCATTGAAAAGAAAAATGAAATTGCGGTAATAGTCTGCTCTGCATTAAAAAAGAAATACCGAGAACAAATACGTGACGGAAATATAGGCATTACCTTTTTACATCTTTATGGTGATTTTGAACTGGTTAAAAGCCGTATGCAGGACAGAAAAGGGCATTTTATGCCTGTTGATTTACTCAAAAGCCAATTTGAAGCGCTAGAAGTACCAAAAGAAGATGAGCCCAATGTTATAAATATAGATATTAATAACTCATTTGAGCAAGTAGTCGAAAGCTGTATTAGCGCAACTAAAATGAATAGCCACAACAAGTAAAAAGTTTTTAGTTAATCAGTTAACTGTTACTTTTAACATTTAGGGGCTTTATTTGTTATGAGTTAGCATCTGCTCGTGGTGTTTCTAAAATCGCTTTTTTTTCATCTTCAGATAATATTATCCAATCAAAAATTTCTTCGTTGGTACGCCCACAACCGGTGCAGTAACCGCTGCGCCTTTCGCATATTCCTAGGCAATCAGTTTTAAATTTAGATGGTTTTTTGTTTTGATTTAATTGGCGCATTATTAAAGTCCTAACGGTGGAGCAATTTCAAAGCGAGTAGTGAACCCATTACCTTCTTGATTGGTAGAGAGTGTAATGACAGGGGTTTTAGTATCAAGTACAAAGGTGCTGTAAATTGAACTTGCTGTTTCTTTTTGGCTTTCAAACCAACCTGTTGTGGTTAAGCATTGGCGTAATTGCTTAGCCAGTTTTTGATGAGACCTTACGGTTTGCGTTTGTTTATTAACAGGTGTTTGGCATTGGTAGCTTGCTTGCTCTGAATTATTTAAAGTAACCGTACAGGTTGCTCCAATAATATGAGTATTAGTACGCCATTTATTAGTAAACTGGTTATTTACTTTATCTGTTTTGATTGAATTAAAACCAGACTCATAACCATTTATTAGGTTATTTATGGTGCTGCATTCATCGAGTGTTACTGTGGTTTTTACAGACTGATTCGTTGTAGTAGTGGTTGCTGTAGTTGTAGTCTGATTAGTTTTGCTGGTACAGCCCGCTAAAATAAACGCGATAACTAAAATAAATGCGACAATAGAAGGAGTAATATAGTTTTTCATAGTTCACAGTAACCGATTAATTTAGCCACGCACTATATCACACGTGATTTACTGTAAAAATAAAAAGGCCCATATAAATATGAGCCTCTTTGTTAGTCACAACTAATGCTATTTATGGCGACCTTGCAAGCATTTAACTACATCTTCAAGGGCTAAGCCTTGGCGTTGTAGCAATACAGTCAGGTGATAAATTAAATCAGCAGATTCGTTTGTTAGCTCATCGTTATCGTGTTTCATAGCGGCAAGGGCAACTTCTACGCCTTCTTCACCTACTTTTTGACAACTACGGCTTAAGTCTTTTGCAAATAATGACGCTGTGTAGCTTTTTTCAGGGTCGTCGTTTTTACGCGCTACAATCACATCTTCTAACTGTGCTAAAAAGCTTAAACTTGGTTTTGCTTCATCACCAAAACAGCTTTGTGTGCCTAAGTGGCACGTTGGGCCTTCTGGGTTGGCAAGTACTAAAATTGAATCGTAGTCACAATCGGTATGCACAGACACTACGTTTAAGTAGTTTTCTGATGACTCACCTTTAGTCCATAAACGCGATTTTGAACGCGAGTAAAACGTTACTTTATTACTCTCAAGCGTAACAGCGAGTGCTTCGCTGTTCATAAAGCCTTGCATTAAAATAACACCCGAGCGGGCATCTTGAATAATAGCAGGGATCATGTCACTTTTAGCGAAATCGACTTGAGCTTGGTTTTGTTGTGTTACTTGCATAATCTTGCTGCCACTTGGTTATCTGTTAAAAATTGTTTTAGTTCGCCAATGTTAATCACATTTTTATGAAAAACGCTGGCGGCTAATGCACCATCTACTTTGCTTTGTTTAAATACATCAACAAAATCTTGCATACTACCCGCACCGCCAGAGGCGATTAAAGGAATGTTACATAGCTCGCGAATTTTACTGAGTTGCTCGTTGTCGTAACCGTTACGAACCCCATCTTGGTTCATACAGTTTAATACAATTTCGCCTGCACCTAAATCTTGTACGCGTTTAACCCATTCTTGTGTTTTATAACGCGTACGGCTTGATGCATTAGGATCGCCAGTTAATTGGTAAACTAAATATTCACCGGTCGTTTCATCAAAAAAGCTGTCTATGCCAACAACAACACATTGCTTACCAAACTCATCGTGTAATTCTTTAATAAGTTCAGGGCGCGCAATAGCAGGGCTGTTAATGCTTATTTTGTCAGCACCGCGCTCTAAAACACGCGCTGCATCAGCTACTGATTTAATACCGCCGGCTACACAAAATGGAATATCGATATTGCGTGCAATACTTTCTACCCAGTTTACATCAAGTAGGCGTTTTTCAACGCTTGCACTGATTTCGTAAAAAACCAGTTCATCGGCGCCAGCTTCGCTGTAGGCTTTAGCCATTGTCAAAATGTCGCCAACAACTTCATGACCTTTAAACTTAACGCCTTTAACTACTTGGCCGTCTTTAACGTCTAAACATGGGATTATGCGTTTTGATAACATGCCAATGCCTCCTCAACGCTAAATGCGCCATCAAGCAATGATTTACCTAAAATAACGCCGCCTACACCTAGCCCTTTAAGCTTTTTAATGTCGTCAAGTGAGCTTACGCCCCCTGAGGCTTGCACTTTAATTGTGCTGTTGTGGCGAGTTAGATCTTCGTAAAGCTCAAACGATGGACCCGTCATGGTGCCATCTTTACTGATGTCCGTGCATAAAAAGTCAATAACACCTAAGCCTACATAAAAATCTACCAGCTCAAGTAAACCAAATTCAGATTCACTTAACCAACCGTGTGTAGCAGGTGCCCAGCCCGTGGCTGTTTTATTTACATCAAGAGCAATTACAAAGTGTTCTGCGCCAAATTGCTCAATCCACGCTTTTACTTGTTCGCGTTTTTCTACTGCCATTGAACCAATAACAACTTGGTTTGCACCGGCTTTTAGCCAATCACTTACATCTTGCTCTGAGCGGATACCGCCACCCACTTGGTAAGGTACGTTAAGTGCTTTGGTTGCAGCTTGAATATGTTTCCACTGCTTTTTACTTGGATCGCGTGCACCTTCTAAATCAACAAGGTGTAGTTTACCTGCGCCACTGTCGGCGTATTCTTTTAAACGCGCACCAAGTTCGAAAGGGTAAAACTGTGCTGTGTCGTATTTACCTTGGTACAAGCGCACAATTTGATTTTGTAATACGTCTAATGCTGGAATAATCACAAATAATCTCTTTTTTGTTAGTTAATGGGCAGCTTATAACTGCCAATCAACAAAATTTTGTAATAAACGTGCGCCAACTTTTGCGCTGCGCTCTGGGTGAAATTGCATGCCTGCGTAATTGTCTTTAGCAACAATGGCTGAAAAGGTTTGACCGTATTCGCCGCTCACGAGTGTGGCGTCGTTTACGGTGTGCGCAAAGCTGTGAACAAAATACACTTGCTCATCGAGCGTCAGCCCTTTAGTTAATGCATGCTCTTTGTTAACGCTTAAGTTATTCCAACCCATATGCGGCGACGTTAAGTTGCCTACATCAAGCGCTTTTACTTGTCCTGGTATTTTACCCAGGCACTGTACGTTACCTTCTTCGGTGCTTTCGCACAGTAACTGCATACCTAAGCAAATCCCCATAAGCGGGCGCTGGTATTCGTTTATAGCTTGTTGCCAGCCGTTATCGACTAGGCGTTTCATAGCAACCGATGCGTGACCTACACCTGGTAATATAGCGCGCTCAAAACCCGCTAATTGCTCTGGTGAAGTAATTACTGTTGGCGTTTGCCCTAAGCGTTCAAACGCAAAACGTACTGAATTTATATTGGCACAACCGGTATTAATTATGGCAATCATAAACATCCCTTAGAGCTGGCTGTTTGTTGGGTCGTGTCTTGTGCTACTGCCATACGAAGTGCACGTGAAAACGCTTTAAATAAGCCTTCTACTTGGTGATGACAGTTACCGTCGCTTACCGATAAAATAAGGCTAATAGCGGCGTTATCACTTAAGCTTTTGAAAAAGTGCTCAACCATTTGTACGTCTAAATCACCGGCTTTTTCGCGGCTAAAGTTAGCGTTTAATACAAATGATGCACGGCCCGATAAATCAATTTGTGCTTCGGCTTTACACTCATCCATAGGAAGAGCAAAACCATAGCGCGCAATTTGCGATTTAGTACCGAGGGCTTGTTTAAGTGCGACACCTAAGGCAATACCAATGTCTTCAACAAGGTGGTGCTCGTCTATGTGTAAATCACCTTTGGCTTTAATGTTTAAACCAATGTTTGCGTGCGTGCGAATTTGATCAAGCATGTGATCAAAAAAGCCAAGACCGGTGTCTATGCTGCCATTTTTAGTTTGATCTAAGTTTATGGCTACATCAATTTGGGTTTCTTTAGTGTTTCGTGTAACACGACCTTCGCGGTTTGCGGTGGTCAATTTAGTCACTATCGCACTCCAATCGCCGTCGTATAAAATACCTTCACAACATAAGTTTTGAGCAAGGCCAATATCAGTTTCGCGGTCGCCAATAACAAAAGAGCGCGCTAAGTCTACTTTGCCTGAGCGCATAAGCTCGGTAAGTAAGCCTGTTTTAGGTTTACGGCAATCGCAGTTTTGCTCGTTAAAGTGAGGGCAAATTAATACTTCGTCAAAGCTAATGCCTTGGCTTTGCATTATGTCCATCATTTTGTCTTGTGCTATGTCAAAATCAGCAGTAGGGAAGCTATCTGTGCCCAAACCATCTTGGTTAGATACCATAACTAAACGGTAACCTGCAGCTTGTAATTGTAACAACGCAGGAATAACACCAGGTAAAAATGCTAGCTTTTCAAGGCTATCTACCTGTTTGTCGGTAATTGGCTCTTCAATGATAGTGCCGTCGCGGTCGATAAATAAATAGGGGTTACTCATGATACTTCGTTTCCTGCTAAAGATGCTGTGGAAGCTGGCGTTTGTAAGCCATCTAACCAAATTTTTACTTGTTCGAGTTCTTGTTCACTGCCAATTGAAATTCGTAGCCAGTCGTCTTCACCGTATAGCGTAAAAGCGCGCATAACCAAACCTTGCTCAAGTGCAATTTTAAAATAGTTTTTATCGGCTAATTTTAAAGTAACAAAGTTACCTTCACCAGTGAGAATTTTTAATGCAGCAGGGGAGGCGTTTAGCCAATCTACTAATTTAGCTTTTAAGCTATTTAAAATAGTCACTTGGCGGCGCATTGATGTAATTGCATCGGGTGCAATTGCTTGCGCTGCAATACTTGCTACAACGCCAGATACTGGATACGGCGCAATGACTTTACGAATTGGCGCAAGAGTTGCTGCTTGTGCAAGGGTAAAGCCTGTTCTGAGGCCTGCCAACGCAAACGCTTTAGAAAGCGTACGCAAAACCACTACATTACTAAACTCATTAATAAGTTTAGTGGCGCTTTGCTCTGGGCAAAACTCTATATAAGCTTCATCAACAATAACCAGTGCTTTACCCATAAGCGCTGTTGCAATCGCTTTTACTTTATCAAGTGGCGTTAAGCTGCCAGTTGGATTATTTGGGTTACAAATAAATACCAGTTTTGAGCTGCCAACAGCTGCAACTATTTCGTCAGCACTGCCACTTAATAATTCTTGGGTAAGCGCGTTAATACCAACGTTGTGTGTATCGGCGGTTACTTTGTACATACCGTAGGTTGGTAAAAATAGCGCAATACTATCTTTAGCTGGCTCACAGTATGTGCGCACTAAAAGCTCAATGCCTTCATCTGCGCCGCGCGTCATTAATATATTTTCGCTTTCAAGCTCTGTATAAGCGGCGTACCTGTCAATAACCAGTTGCGGTTGTGGATCAGGGTAGCGATTTAAATCTTCAATACTCAGTTCAAGATTTTTAGCATAAGGGCTTTCGTTAGCATTGAGCCACGTAGTACCGGTTAGCTTTTCACTTTTTGCAGAGCTGTATGCAGCAAGGGCTGCAATATTCTTAGGTAATAAGCTAGACGCTTGTGCGCTCTCATTGCTCATTTTTAATTGCCTCTAAACGAATTGAAACCGCATTAGCGTGGGCATCAAGGCCTTCTGCATCTGCAAGTGGTAAAATAGCTTTTGAAAGCTGGGTTAATCCACTTTTAGTAATTGTTTGCACTGTGTATGTACGAAAAAAATCAAGTAAGTTTAAGCTCGAGTATGTTGCACTGTAACCATATGTTGGTAACACGTGGTTAGTTCCCGATGCGTAATCGCCTGCAGATTCTGGCGTGTAGTCACCTACAAATACTGAGCCTGCATTTTTAACTTTATCTAGGTACGGTGTTGCATCGCCTAGTTGTAAAATTAAGTGCTCTGGTCCGTACTGCGCCGATACATCAAATGCTTGCGCAACTGAATCAACTAAAATAAGCGAAGAATTAGCGAGCGCTTGCTCGGCTGTTTCTTTGCGGCTCAAATTAGCCAGCTGGCGTGTAAGTGCCTGCTGAGTTTGTTCTATAATACTCTCGCTGTTACATAATAAAATAACTTGCGAGTCTGCACCGTGCTCTGCTTGTGAGAGTAAATCGGCGGCTATAAATTCTGGGTTTGCACGTTCATCTGCAATAACAAGTACTTCAGACGGACCTGCTGGCATATCAATTGCCATACCTGGAATAGTTTGCGCAACGAGCTGTTTAGCCATTGTTACAAAGCTATTACCTGGGCCAAATATTTTGTTCACTTTAGGAACCGATTCGGTGCCATAAGCCATTGCTGCAATTGCGCCTGCGCCACCACTTTCTATCAAAGTAGTAATGCCACATAACTTAGCTGCATATAAAATAGCAGGGTTAATCGCTTTATCACCTTGTACCGGTGTAGCAAGTACAACGGTTTTTGCGCCGCTTAACTGCGCTAATACACCCTGCATAATAACCGACGATGGCAGTGGAGCACTGCCACCGGGTACATAAATACCGACTGCTTCGATGGCTTGATATTTCAGTTCACATACAACGCCTGGTTGGGTCGATAATTTAATATCTTTTGGCAATTGCGCTTCGTGAAAACGTTTAACGTTTGCATAAGCGGTATCAATTGCGTATTTAAGCTCTGCACTTAGTGCTTGCTCTGATGCGTTAATTTCATCAAGCGGAACACATAAGCGAGGGTTAGATCTATTATCAAACTCTTTAGCCATGCTAAGTAAGGCTTCATCGCCTTGCTCTTTTACGTTAGCTAAAATAGTTTTGCATATAGCTTCAACCTTGGCACTGGCAGAAACTGCAGGGCGCATTAGCGCCGCTGCTTGTACTTGTGAAGATTCCTCATTCCAACGAAGCATGGCACTTACTCCATCATTTTTTCAATTGGCATAACTAAAATAGAGTTAGCGCCTAAGGCTTTTAACTGCTCCATTGTTTCCCAAAATAATGTTTCGCTGCTTACCATGTGAAGTGCTACGTATTCATCGTTACCAGCAAGGGCAAGTAGAGTAGGTTGACCAGAACCTGGTAAAATTTCACAAATTTCATCAAGTTTGTTTTTTGGTGCGTGTAGCATGATGTATTTGCTTTCTTTAGCTTGTCTAACACCACGTAGGCGCGGCATAAGCTTATTGATTAGTGCTAGTTTGTCAGCATCTTGAAGATCTTTATTTTGAATTAAACACGCGTTTGATTCTAAAATTGTTTCGCCTTGAATCAAGCCGTTAGCTTCAAGTGTTGCGCCAGTAGATACTAAATCACAAATTGCATCAGATAAACCCGCACGCGGTGCTACTTCAACAGAACCCGTAAGCATTACTGTACTTGCGTTAATACCTTCGCGCTTTAACCACTGAGTTAAGATTTCTGGGTAGGTAGTCGCAATACGTTTGCCTTCAAACCAGCTCTTATCGCGAGCGCCAAGCTCTTGTGGCCATGCAAGTGCAAGACGACAGTAACCAAAGTCTAGTTTTGAAAGTTTGGTTACTTCACTTGGAACACCTTGTCGTTCACGTTCTGCTTGAACTTCTACAAGTACGTTTTCGCCAACTATGCCTAAGTCACATACACCGTCCATTACTAAACCCGGAATATCGTCATCGCGCACACGTAGTACGTCAATTGGCATATTAGTTGAGTGTGCAATTAAGCGTTGTTCACGAAGGTTAAGTTTAACACCTAACTGTTTAAGCAGATCTTGACAATCTTTAGATAGGCGGCCGCCTTTTTGGATGGCGATACGTAGACGATTACTGTTGTTCATTATTCATTTTCCTTTAATTTAAAAACTAAAAACCCCGAGGGGAACCTCAGGGCGAAAATGAATCAATGTTATTTGAATCGCCAGAGGTTCCTTTTAGGAATAACCTCTCAGCGAAAGACCTGACAGGTTATTCCGGTGAATGGTGGTGATGATGTACTGTTGTCAGGTTTAAGCGCATTTTTTATCCTATGTAACTGCTCGTTGATATAGTAACGTTCAGTTGTTATCTGTTTAAATAAATTTCGCATTCATAAAAACATAAACAGCTATATTATGGCAAGTTTTTTTTAGCTTAATTAAAGCATATGTTATAACTGTCGATAATATTAAGATAATAAGCGCAATTTTCGCCAACAATTGGTTGTTTATCACTCAAACCAAGTGGTTAATGAATAAAATGAAAAAATAAGGAAGTACTTATGGATATTATGATCCCTTATTTAGGAAGAATAACTAGGCTAGAAGTTGAGTCAAAAAGTGCTTTTCATATTGCGGGTGTGCAAAGTGGGGCTGCCGCTGAAAAAGTTGAACTAGAGAATAAAAAAAGGCGTGAGTTACAAAAAAAGAAAAAGCTCAATATGCTTGATGATCAAAATAGTAAAAAAAAGTCTAACGTAGATGATGACGAAAACACCCATTTAGATACATGGGCTTGATAATACCAACTTTACTAAATACATAAGCAATTAACTCAAAAAGGCCCTTGCGGGCCTTTTTACTATGTATTTTGCTTATGCCAATTAGCTTAAACTCTTAAGCAGATAGGCATTACTCTTGGTTTTTGCTTTTAAATATATAAAAGCTAAATATAGCGAACACACATACTTGAGCCACAATACCTTGCCATGTTGACTTTATACCAAGCCATGCAATATCAAAGCTCATTGGTAGCGGAGTAATACCTATTATATCGGCCTCTTGTAATGCAATAACGGCTTTGCCCATAAGCACAAACGAGAGTGCAAATAATAGGTAAGTGGTAATGGCAAAAAACTTAGCAACCGGTAATCTAATTGAGTACTTAATTAATACCCACGTAATAATAGCCAGTATTGCTACAGCTATCGCAAAACCCGAAGCAATAGATGAATATTGGGCAGGCGAGCTTTGCGTTAATAAAGACTGATAGAACAATACAGTTTCAAATACTTCACGGTATACGGCTATAAACGAAAGCCCTGCTAAACCCCATAATGTACCCGACTCAAGACGCTTATCTATATTGTCTTTGATGTATTTTTGCCATTGCTGCGCGCTGGTTTTACTGTGCATCCATACGCCAACATAAAGTAAAATTACAGCGGCAAACAATGCACCAGCACCTTCCATAACTTCGCGACTTGCACCACTTATTTCTATTAATGTTTGCGCCGCAGCCCACGTTAAACCACCAGCAATAAGTGCGGTTACCCAACCAACATGTACATATTTAAGTGCGTCTTGGCGTTTAGTTTTAATAAGTACAGTCATAAGGGCAATAATAACGAGGAGTGCTTCTAGGCCTTCGCGTAGTAGTATAACTAAACTCGCTGAGAGGAGTGCACCATCAGTTAGTTTGGTTTCGTTTAGCATGCTATCTGCTTTAGCGAGTTGAGCTAGCGCTGCACTTACTTTTTCGCCAACGATGGCTGCATCTTTCTCGTTTTTAAATGTTTGGCGCAGGTTCATCAGTTGTACTTCGATGTTTTTACGCAGTGTTTCGTCGTAGGCATTTAAGTTGTTTTCAACAAGCTCAAAGCCATCTAGGTAAGCGCTAATTGCTAAATCACTTGCTTGTGAGTAATTGCCTTTAGCATGCGCGGCTTGTGCTGCAAGTAACTGCGTGCGAGTAACCGTTATCGGATTCTTTTTACCGGTAAATAGTTGCTCTGGATTACCACGAAGCCATTTAACGTAATGAGCTTGTGCTTCACTTTGACCTGCCGATAATTGTGCAGGGTTTAAGTTTACAATCTGCGAAGCGGTAATGTTTTGCTCTAGATTTTGTGGTTTTTGAACATCTTTAAATGCCAAGCTACCTACATAAAAAGCTAAAGACCAACGTTGTTGTTCATTAAATTGAGTAAAAGCAATCATTGGCGTGTCGTTAATACCGTTACTTACAGCGTCAAATAACCCCATTAATGAGCGGTTAGTTGCGCGTTCTTCATCGGTAAAATTGGTAGGCTCTGGTGATAAGTTTCTTGCAAGCGGGCCGTCGCCTTGACCACTAGGGCCGTGACACATTGAACAGTTAGCAGCAAAAAGCGCTTTGGTTTGCTCAACAGGAAGTAGTGATGTAGGTAACGATAGTTGCGGCATAAAGGTAAGTAGCGACTCACGAAGCGCTGAGCTTGCTGCACGTACATCGGCAACACTCGCTTTATTGGCAATCGCTGTATGCAGGTCTTTAGCTTGTGCCTTTACTGTATCAAACTCATTTGTTTGGCTTGATAGCTGTCCAGCTTGCTCAATAATAACGTGCGAAAATTCAGTCATTTCTTGATATTCGTCAGGATCAAGTATTTCACCATTCCCAACAGCTGCCACGTAATCAACACCTACATACTCTGCAAGCTGTGCAATTTGTTTTATTTTTGTTTGCTCATTAGGCGAGGCTGAAACACTAAAGCTTGCCATGACCATTATAAAAAGCATAAAAAAACATTGAAATTGTCGTTTGCTCAGAGACACCAAATTTAAAAACATGTGAGAATTATTTATGGACATCGAAAAGCCCTGTAGAGGAAAAGTCAAAATTATAATTGTTTTCATTTGCATTTCAAGCGGATTAATTTAAACAAAGCAGATAAATAAAAAGGATAACAATTTATAGAACTTTAAAGTGTTTTTGTAACACATGAGTAACAGTAACCAAGTGATTTTTATAATAACTTGGTTACTGAATGTGTTGCAGACAAAGCATTTATTACTTGGCTTGCTCAGCTGACTTAATGCTGCTTTGAATAAGCGGCGAAATAGTTAATCCTTGTACAATAATAGAAAATATAACCACTACGTAAGTAACAATAACGATTAGGTTATGTAGGTCTGAACCGCCTACAAAAACTTGCTCGCGTGGGATTGCTGCCGCCATTGCCAGAGCAAGGCCACCACGTAGTCCACCCCAGGTCAAAATTTTAACACTGTGTTTATCGTAAGTTCTAAAGCGTTTAAAAATTACAAATGGTGCACCTACACTTATAAAGCGTGCTAGCAGTACAACAGGTACCATTAATAACCCTAAACCAATTTCGCCAAGCGTGATTGGCATAGTGACTATTAGCATACCTATTATTAAAAACAGTAGAGCATTTAGAAAGCTGTCGGTTGCATGCCAAAAATCTTTTACGTAGCGCGTGTCTTCGGGGCCCGTGCGCTCGGTTGCTTTAGTGCGGGTAATATTACCCATTAATATGCCACTGGTTACCATGGCAAGTGCGCCAGATATTTCCCAAATATTTGCTGCAGCAAAACCTGCTGTTGGGATAGTTAAGGTAATTAATAAGCGAATATTTACATCGCGGCTATTAATAATTAAAAAGTGGCCAACTAATGCAATGACTAAACCAAACGCAATGCCCCCTATTGCATCTACAAAGAATAGCTCTGCTATGTCACCAAATTGTGCATCTGTGCCATAAAAAGCAACAGAAAATATAGTGGTAAATATAACTAAACCAATACCATCGTTAAATAGCGACTCACCTTCTACTTGAACTGAGATGCCTTCTGGCGCTCGCATTTGTTTAATAATAGCAAGTACAGCGATAGGGTCGGTTGGGCTAATAAGCGCGCCAAACAGTAAACAATAAATAAAGGGGACATCAAAACCAAAAACTGAAAATAAATAAAAGCTTAAATAACCCACTATAAATGTGGAAGCAATGGTTGAAAACAATACCAGGGCAGTAATTTCCCACCGCTGCTTACGCAGGGCAAGTAGGTTTATTTCGAGCGCACCCGCATAAAGTAAAAACCCCAACATGCCTTTAAGTAGTAACTCGTTAAAGTCAATACTGGAAACAATTTGGGTCATGGCTAACGCATTTTGATCGCCTAATAATTTTACTGCAATAATCAGTAATAAAGAAATAACCACAGATCCGGTAGTAATGGCAATAGTAGTTTGCATTTTGAGGATGTACTGGTTTGCAAAGGCTATAAAAATTGCAATTGCAGAGAGAAAACAAATGAGGTACCAAGCATTCATTGATTAACCTTAACTATTTTTTAAACGACACACAAAAAGGAGGATTATAAACCCGCGTATGTTACTCCTGTAATATTTGAGAGTCACAGTATTTATGCCTAAATATAGCTTTTAATACGGATTGTTTTTAGTAAGAGTTAATAGGAAATTAGGCTTTGTAAATATTGTCATTATTAAATTAAATGTACGTTATAAATACAGTGTTTGTTGTAAACTTTAGTGGTTAATCACATTATTGAAACGTGTGTTGTATCATAAAATAAAAGTCGATTTTGTAATTACTTGCCCTAAATGCTTTGCTTACGTAAAATCCCGCTATTATTTATTTTAAAGTGATTGGTATTATCAAACAGCTGTTTAGTGCAACCGGGCCTTTGGCGTCATCGTTAGATGGATATACGCCTCGCCAACCACAAATTGATATGGCAGTAGCTGTTGCAGATGCATTAAAAAACAGTTCGCAATTAGTTGTTGAAGCAGGCACGGGTACTGGTAAAACATTTGCATATTTAGCCCCTGCACTTAAATCAAAAGGCCGAACGATAATATCGACTGGTTCTAAAGCCTTACAAGAACAGTTATACCACCGCGATTTACCTCAATTAGTGAAAGCGCTTGGTGCTTCTAAAAAAACCGCCTTATTAAAAGGGCGTGCTAATTACTTATGTACCTACCGACTTAATCAGCATGTTGCGCATGTGCCTACTGATGACTCCGACGTAATGCACCAACTAGCGATGGTAGCTAAGTTTGCCAGTGAAACGCAGTCAGGCGATTTAGCCGATTGTATTGGTATAGAAGATGACGCGAAAGTACTGCCTTATGTAAATTCAACAGCTGATAATTGCTTAGGTAAAGAGTGTCCAGATTTTCAAAGCTGTTATATACGCAAAGCACGTTTAACTGCGGCCGATGCCGACGTAGTTGTGATTAATCACCATTTATTTTTTGCCGACATGGCTGTAAAAGAAAGTGGCTTTGCTGAGCTTATGCCAAAAGCTGACGCGTATATATTTGATGAAGCCCACCAGTTAAGCGAAATTGCCAGTGATTATTTTGGTGAGAGTATTAGTACTAAAAAGCTGGTGGATTTAATTAATGATTTACGTGCTATTTATAGAGCCGAAATTCCCGATATGCTGCAGCTAGGTAAAAGCTTAAATAAGCTTGAAACAAGCGTTGCTGATTTACGATTACAGTTTGGTGTTGATGGCAGTAGAGGCGATTGGCGAGAAAAGCTAAGCGATAAACAAATATGTGCGGCACTTCATCGTGTGATCAGTGATTTAGATTTTGTTTATCAAGTACTTAAACTTTGCCTAGATAGAAGCGACAAAATTGAGCACCCGTTTGAGCGTGCACTTGCGTTTAAAGGGCAGTTAGAGCGGGTTTTTGATACAGCCCAAACCGGTTTTAGTTACTGGTATGAAACAACGCGCCGTTATTTAACTATTAATATAACGCCATTAAATGTATCCGCTAAATTTGCTCAAATGATGCAAGACACGGGCGCAGGCTTTGTATTTACATCAGCAACACTTTCGGTCGACAATAAACTAGAGCACTTTAATGCAAGCCTTGGTTTAAAACCAAAGCAAAGCATGATGGTAGATAGCCCGTTTGATTACCCTAATCAGGCGCTGCTGTGTTTACCGCGTTACTTACCTGAATCGCACGCTGATAATATGCCCCATGCGATTGTAAAATTAACACTTGAGCTTATAAAGTCAGCGCAAGGGCGTTGTTTTGTGTTATTTACGAGCTATCGAATGATGCACTTAGTTGCCGAAGGGCTCACCACACAAATAGACTACCCAGTTTATATGCAAGGGCAAATGTCTAAGCGTATTATTTTAGAGAAATTTACTCGCCATGGTAATGCGGTATTACTCGGCACGGCTTCTTTTTGGGAAGGTGTTGATGTACGCGGCAGTACACTAAGCTGTGTTATTATAGACAAATTGCCATTTGCAGCCCCTGACGATCCATTGCTTCAAGCTAAAATGCAAGATTGCCAAATGCAGGGAAAAGACCCTTTTTCACACATACAATTACCGCAGGCTGTTATTGCGCTAAAACAAGGTGTAGGGCGTTTAATTCGAGATAGTAAAGACAAAGGCGTACTTGTAATATGCGATAATCGCTTAGTTACACGCCAATATGGCCAAGTATTTTTAAAAAGCTTACCGCCGATGCGCCGCACGCGAAGCTTAGAAGATGCCAATACATTTTTAAAACAAATTAATTAGAGTAATAAAATGATCAAAAGTAATATTCTTGCCCTTGATGCTTCAACTGAAGCACTTTCAATTGTTTTACATTTTCAGGGCCAAACATTTCATCATTTTGAAGAATGTCCGCAGCAACATAGCCAAAAAATACTTCCACTTGTGGATGAGCTATTAACTAAAGCAAACTGTAAATTAAAAGACTTAGATGTCATTGGTTTTGGGCAAGGCCCGGGCAGTTTTACTGGTGTGCGTATTAGTGTAGCAATAGCACAAGGTTTAGCGTATTCAACTAATTTGCCGCTTGTAGGTGTGTCTACTTTGGCTATTATGGCGCAACAAGCATTTGAACAAAACGGTAGTGTGAGTGTTTATCCAAGCATAGATGCACGCATGGGTGAGATATACTTTGCACATTACCAAGCGCAAAATAATCTAATGCTTTTAGTTAACCAAGAATGCGTTATAAAACCTGATTTACTAAACAATGATTATATAGCGACCAGTGAGCCATCTGTAGCGGTAGGCACGGGCTTTAAAACCTATCCTGATGCGCTTAATGACTTTGAAAACGTGACAATTAATACTGATATTACATTGCCTGATGCGCGTTATATGTTAGCGCATGTTGAAGCCGCGTTTTTAGCGGGTGATGTTGTAAAAGCGAGTGACGCTCAACCTAAATATGTGCGCGATACGGTAACGTGGAAAAAGCTACCAGGACGTGAGTAATCATATTATTTGCAAATTGGTTGTTTTTAAATCATAATTTTATGCAATATTAAGGTTGGAGACGCGTAATGACGCTACCTATTGGTTCAGGTTTTTTTACCGGAGATATTCCGGGTAGGGTTAGCCCTACTAAAGTTGTTACTAATAAACCACAGAGTTTATTAGACCAGCCGGCTGCTCAAAAAACGAATACCGATTATGTAAAAAGCAGTGTCGAGGGCGTCGAACTGGCTAATCAACTGTTTAAAAGCAGTGCTAAAAGCAATGAATACAGCCAAACAATTTACGACCAACCGACAGCTCAAGTAAGTAAAGCGATTTCTACTTATACTGAATTTGCCAATTTAGAACGCAGAGCCGAAGTACAAAATTTAATAGGCGTTGATATATACGCTTAAAGCTCATTCAAACGTTTTAGATAAATACAGCGATAAAATTCAATAAAAAGCCCGAACATGTGTTCGGGCTTTTTGTGTTCAAAACGAGGTGAAATTATACCAATTCGCTTAATTAAGTGATCTATTTTGAGGGAAGAAAATCGTGTCGATAACAAGGCAAAAATTTCGTTATTTAGTTGTTCTATATCAGAAATTTTTAACGTAGTTAACGTCAGATTTAACCCCTCAAATTGATTAAGTATTATTGCGGATTGGTATTACTGTTCAATAAAGCCAATTAGCTTATCTGCAATATCAGTATTATTTTGTGAGCCGATAAATTGCTCACTGCCTTTGCCATAGGCAAATACTTGAACGTCTACAGCGGTGTGTCCGCCAGTT
Source organism: Pseudoalteromonas sp. c7(2019) (assembly GCF_011378625.1). Classification (NCBI taxonomy): domain Bacteria; kingdom Pseudomonadati; phylum Pseudomonadota; class Gammaproteobacteria; order Alteromonadales; family Pseudoalteromonadaceae; genus Pseudoalteromonas; species Pseudoalteromonas sp. c7(2019). The sequence goes on from NZ_WTKS01000012.1 coordinate 23,642, forward strand.
GTCCAGCCAGTAAAGCTTGCATCACTAATAATACTTTTAACAGCTAAATTAAGCGCTTTTTCGCCCATTTTTTTAGCTTGCTCAAGTTTGATTTGGTTTTCAGTTGTAAATTCAATATTGGTGTTAGCAGTCCATACTGGTTTTAAGTCTTTAGACTCCATAAGTTTGTCTGTTAACTTACTAGCCGTTGCCTTAACACCTTTAATTACGTCTGTTTCCCATTTAAATTGGCCATGCGAACCAATAGTTAAGCCGCCCGTTGAGTGATCGGCTGTAACTACAAGTATAGTGTCTTTATTTTTATCAACGTACGCTTTTGCTTTTTCGATTGATTTAGCAAAGTCGTCCATTTCAGCCATCGCACAAGCTATATCGTTAGAGTGACCACACCAATCAATTTGGCTGCCCTCAATCATCACAAAAAAGCCTTCTTCGTTCTGGTTATCTAGTAAACCAAGCGCTTTAGATGTTAACTGAGTAAGGCGAGTTGGATTCATATCAAGGGCAAATGGCAAGCCTTTGCTTGCATACAAACCTATGGCAGGTATTTGTGTAATTTGTCCCAGATTATTAATATCGTCACCGTATTGGTAACCTGCCGCTTTAAATTCTTCAACTAAATTACGGTCGTCACGAATAAAATATTTAGTACCGCCACCTAGCATTAAATCAACAGGTAATTTACCAGCAATCTTATTATCAAAATAATCGTTGGCAATATCATCGTAGTTGTAACGAGATTCATTGTGAGCTGTAAAGCTAGCAGGTGTTGCATGGTTTATTTGTGACGTTACAACAAGCGCTGTTGTCATACCGCGCTCTTTTGCCATTTCAAGCATGGTTTTAACTGGCTTTTTATCTGTATCTACAGCAACTGCACCATTATAACTTTTATGGCCGCTACTAAGCGCTGTAGCACCCGCAGCGCTGTCTGTTACATAAGTATGGTCATCAGGGTAGGTGTGAGCCATGCCTTTTAAAATAGTGTCAAAAACCGTGCCTTCTACTTCTTTTGTTGCAGGGTCATCTTTAAAATAGCGATAAGCCGTGGTGTAAGCCGGACCCATGCCGTCACCAATCATATAAATTACATTTTTAGGTGCTGATTCTGCGTAAGCACCAGAAGCGGTGCATAAAAGTGCCAATAAGCTGATCTGTTTTTTCATGGTTGTACCTTATGAGTGTACCTTATTTAATAGCCGCTGATATTGTATACAGATAGGATGATAAATAAATGAATATCTGAGATATTTATAATTTATACTTTGATTTTATATACATAGAATTATAGTTAACGCTGTTAGTTCTATTTATTTAAATTATACTAGTTATAAGTTAAGTATATACAATGCCGCCACTTTTAAATTGTTCAAAATACATACAGAGTGAGCTTATTAAAAACGGTTAGTTTGTTGTTTTTAGTTTAAGTTATTAATAATGTTATGTTTAATTATTATGCTTTGCTTCTTTTGTCATCACGAAGATAATTAAATCGTGAATTTGGCACCATTTTCTAAGTTAGTGGTCTGACAACTTGTATGCTATAAATAATGATGCTCTAAATTAATAAAGGACTTACCGTGCAGCCATTTAATATTGAAACCAATAATTTAAATATCCATGGCTTAAAAGTAGGTTCAGGGAACGAAATAGTAATAGCGTTGCATGGGTGGTTAGACAACTGCCATAGCTTTATGCCAATGTTAAACAACGGTAACCCAAAGCATACGTGGTACTGTATTGACTTTGTCGGGCACGGTTTATCATCTTGGCGAAGTGATGATGCACACTATTATTTTGTTGATTATATTGATGATGTGTACCAACTTATAAATGCCCTTGGTGTTAAAAAAGTACATTTAGTAGGTCATTCCATGGGCGCTATGGTTGCAGGACTTTTTGCTAGCTGCTTTAGCGATTATGTAGAGTCTGTTACCTTTATTGAGGGAATTGGTTGTGTTACAACCCCTAGTGAAGGTGTGTGTGAACAGTTACAAAGTGCAGTACTAAATAGAGCGCGTTTAAAAAATAAAAAGTCGAGAATTTATAAGTCGAAAGAACTTATTTATGAAGCACGCGCTCAAACAACCGATTTGAATAGCGAGCTTATTAAGCTCTTAATGCAACGAAATATTAAACAGGTTTCAGATGGTTTTGCGCTAACAACAGATCCAAAGCTCAAAAATCACTCAGGTTTTAGGTTTGATGAAGCGCAATGTATTGGTGCAATAAAAGATTTAATTGCACCATGTCAATTAATTTTAGGTAACGAAGGTTATTCGTTTGTAAAACAAAATTTGGCAAAGTATATTAGTTATTACAATAGCTTGAAGGTCATTAATGTAGATGGTGGGCATCATTGCCACATGCAAAGCAGTGAACACTGTTTTGAGCATATTCAAGACTTTATGCTGCAAAATGGTGCATGTTAATTGTAAGTTTGTGTTAAATGTGGGATTATTCCTGCATTAGAGTATTTGCTCAATTGTTAAAGCGCCTTACTTAGATTAAGGTTAATAAAAATATAATTATAAACAGGGGCTAAGAGTGGAAAAAATCTGGCTTAAGCGCTACCCAGAGGGTATGCCTGAAACAATCGATCCTGAGCATTACAACTCGTTACTCGAAGTGTTCGAAAAAAGTTTTAGTGACTACACCGATTTACCTGCATTTACGAATATGGGTAAAACGATGTCTTACGATGAAATAGACACAGCAACAAAAAAAGTTGCTTCCTATATTCAAAATGATTTGGGTCTTAAAAAAGGCGACAAAGTTGCCGTAATGATGCCTAATTTACTACAAACACCAGTCACAATTTTAGGTGTTTTGCGTGCAGGTTGTGTGGTTGTAAATGTTAACCCACTTTACACAGTACGTGAATTAGAGCATCAGCTAAAAGACTCTGACACTACGGCTATTTTCATCCTAGCAAACTTTGCTGACACACTTGAAAAGTCACTTGCTCATACTGATGTTAAACATATCGTGGTTACGCAAGTAGGCGATATGGTTGGCGGGCTTAAAAAGCATGTCGTTAACTTTGTTGTGAAGCACATTAAAAAAATGGTGCCAAAGTTCAACTTGCCTAACACAATTAAATTTTCAGACGTTTTAGCTGCAGATGAAGCTAAATATACGCGCCCTGAAATGAGCTTGTCTGATCTTGCATTTTTGCAGTACACCGGCGGCACAACAGGTGTATCTAAAGGGGCAATGCTGAGCCATGGCAACATGGTTGGTAACCTTGAACAAGTTTCAGGTTGTTTAGACAAAGTGTTAAACCGTGGTGAAGAAGTGGTTGTGACTGCTTTACCGCTTTATCATATATTTGCCTTAACAGCTAACTGCCTAACATTTATGAAGTACGGTGGTTTAAATATATTAATTACAAACCCACGAGATATGCCTGGGTTTGTTAAAGAGTTGGGTCAACATAATTTCACAGCTATTACCGGTGTTAATACATTATTTAACGGTTTATTAAACACACCAGGTTTTGCTGAACTTGATTTTAGTCATTTAAAAATGTCTTTAGGCGGCGGTATGGCCGTTCAACGTCCTGTTGCTGAAAAATGGCAAAAAGTGACTGGCTCAAAATTAATGGAAGGTTATGGCCTTACAGAATGTTCTCCTTTAGTTACTATTAGTCCTTTTGATTTGAAAGCATATAATGGCTCTATTGGTTTACCAGCGCCTAACACTGATATTAAATTGGTTTTAGATAACGGCGAAGAAGCCGCTAAAGGTGAACCTGGCGAGCTTTGTGTTAAAGGCCCGCAAGTCATGGTTGGTTATTACAAACGACCAGATGCAACCGCTGAATGTTTAAAAGACGGCTGGTTTGCTACAGGTGATATTGCGACTTATGATGACGAAGGTTTCTTCTTTATTGTAGATCGTAAAAAAGACATGATCATCGTATCTGGCTTTAATGTTTTCCCTAATGAGATTGAAGAAGTAGTGGCTATGCACGAAGGTGTGCTTGAAGTAGCTGCTATTGGTATTCCTCACGATGTAAGTGGTGAACAAGTTAAAGTTTTTGTTGTGAAAAAAGACCCTTCTTTAACTGAAAAAGATATAATAAGTCACTGTCGTGATAATTTAACTAATTACAAGGTCCCCAAGCTGGTAGAGTTTAGGGATGAGTTACCTAAAACTAACGTAGGTAAGATACTCCGAAGAGCCTTGAAAGATTAGCAACCTATAAAAAAGCCGACATATGTCGGCTTTTTTATTGTAGGAGATTAAGTGCAATACCAATTGATCGAAACCCAAAATCAACTGAACACTTTTGTTGAACAAATAAAAAATAAACCTATTTTAGCTATTGATACTGAGTTTATGCGTCGTCGTACTTTGTATCCAGAAGTTGCACTTATCCAAGTTTTTGATGGTGAGCATTTAGCGCTTATTGACCCATTAGCGGAACTTTCACTATTTGATTTTTGGGAAATACTTAAAGATCCTGCAGTTTTAAAAGTACTGCATTCTCCTTCAGAAGATATTGAAGTTTTTCAAAAGTACGCAGGCTTTGTCCCAGCCCCATTATTTGATACACAATTTGCGTTGCAGCTACTCGGTGAAGGTAACTGTATGGGTTTTGCTCTTATGGTAAAAGAGCTGCAAGGTATTGAAATAGATAAAAGCGAGTCACGCACTAACTGGCTGCAACGCCCGTTAACTAAAAAACAATTAGACTACGCGGCTGCTGATACTTTTTACTTATTACCGTGTTTTGAGCTGATTATTGATCGCATTAATGCCGCTGGCTTCTTTGACATTGTAATAAACGAAAGTGAATTGATTGCCAAAAAACGTGCATTTCAAACACCTGACGAACTTTTATATAAAGATATTAAAAATGCATGGCAACTTAAACCGCACGAACTGGCGGTGTTAAAAGAGCTTGCTGTATGGCGAAGAAATAAAGCTATCAAGAAAAATTTGGCACTTAATTTTGTGTTAAAAGAACATAACATGACTGAAATTGCCAAACGTGGTCCTTCAAGTTTAAACGCTCTACGTCAAATTCCAGGTGTTGAAGCTATTGAAGTTAATCGCTCTGGTGTCGATATAATAAAGTGTATTGAAGCTGCCAAAGAAGTTCCAGATGCTCAGCACCCTGATGTACTTAAGCGCTTAATTGATTTTCCTACTTATAAAAAAGTAGCAAAAGATATAAAACAAAAAATCACTAAAGTAGCTAAAGAGCACAATATACCAGAAGACGTTATGGCCTCTAAAAAGCAAGTTAATCAACTGATTAGTTGGAATTGGAAGCTAACTAATGAGCAAAAACAGAGTCATATAAAGCCTGACTTACTGAGCTCTTGGCGATATACCTACGTTAAAGACGCTTTAAAAGAATGGGATACTTAAGACTAAATATTTTCTTTAACTGTGTAATACTTATCTATAGTTTTTGTGTTACATAGTTAAGTTTTAGTTGCACGAAGGGGATTAAAACGTAGGTATTTAGAAAGTTATTGCGAAAATAAAGAGGGCGCTTATAAAGCGCCCTTTCTTCAATTACTTCTTTTCTTCATCAGGTAGTGTAACGTTTAGCTCAAGTACGGCTAAATCGTCTTCGTTCTGATCAAACTGAACCTGAACTGCATCGGTACTTACGTTCACGTATTTACGGATCACATCTAAAATGTCTTGTTTTAATTGTGGTAAGTAATCCGGCGTTCCTCGTTGAGAACGCTCGTGCGCGACAATGATCTGCAATCGCTCTTTTGCTAGTGACGCACTGTTTTTCTTTTCTGAGCGGAAGTAGTCAAGTAAAGACACGTTAACCTCCAAAAATCCGTTTAAATAAGCCTTTTTTCTCAACGTCTAAGAAGCGAAAATCGACGGTTTCACCTAGTAAGCGGTTAATTGCATCAGAATAAGCTTGGCCTGCATCAGATTCTGTATCCAATATAACAGGTTGGCCTGAGTTTGAAGCACTTAATACCGCTTGCGATTCAGGAATAACACCTAATAGTGGGATTGACAGAATATCTTGCACATCTTCTACCGATAGCATTTCACCTTTTTCAACACGACTAGGATTATAGCGTGTTAATAGTAAGTGTTCTTTAATGTTTTCTAGGCCTTCTTCAGCACGTTTTGATTTGCTGTGTAAAATACCTAAAATACGATCCGAATCTCGAACTGACGACACTTCTGGATTTGTTGTCACGATTGCTTCGTCAGCAAAGTACATTGCCATCATAGCGCCAGCTTCAATACCTGCTGGTGAATCACACACAATGTAATCAAAGTCTTCTTTTAATTCGTTTAATACGCGTTCAACACCTTCACGAGTTAATGCGTCTTTATCACGAGTTTGTGAAGCGGGTAGTAAAAATAATTTATCTACACGTTTATCTTTAATAAGCGCTTGGTTAAGGTTTGCCTCACCATTAATTACGTTTACAAAGTCATAAACAACACGGCGTTCACAACCCATAATTAAATCTAAGTTACGTAAACCAATATCAAAGTCGATAATAACTGTTTTATAGCCTTTTAACGCTAAGCCTGTGCCAATTGCAGCACTTGATGTTGTTTTACCAACACCGCCTTTACCTGAGGTAACGACAATTACTTTTGCCATGAGATTTATCCTTTAACCAAAGCTGAAATTTCTAATGATTCGTCTTTTTGTTGTATTTGCACTGCATTTCCCCAATGTTCACCTTGTAGTGAATCACTGATCCAGTAGTTACCATCTATTGAAACCAGCTCGGCCTCAAGTTTTTGGCAAAAAATGTGTGCTTCTTTAAAACCTTTTGCGCCTGCAATAGCGCGACCGCGTAGCGTGCCATAAATATGCACATTTCCATCGGCAATAACTTCAGCACCATGACTAACCGCGCCAAGTACTATCAAATCTCTATCTTTTGCATAAACTTGTTGTCCAGAACGAACTGTACCGCTAATAATTTGCGCTGGTAAATGCACTGTTTTTTCTACAATCGACGTATTAGCCTCTTGTTTAACAGGTTCGCTCTTAACGTCTTGTGAATAATTCAAAACAGATAAGCCAGCAGCTTTAGCTTGTGTATGTTGCTCATCTGAGCCATTACATACACCAACAGCGTTAAAGCTCATACGCTCGATTAATGACTTTAAGTGTACAAAATCAAGTGAACTGTTTTTAATTTCAATTAAATTAACAACAATAGGAGCACCCTCAAAAAACTTAGGGGCCTGGGCTATTTTTATATATAGTTGTTCTGCTAAAAGGTTTATATCAGTACTATAAAGATGCAAAACTGATAACGTAAAAAGATTCCCTTTTAACTCAAAAATTTGGTCCGACATACACGCTCAATTGAATTGTCTGATTAGAAATTAATTTTAGATAAACGTAGGCTGAATAGGGCCTTTATTGAAATTTCTAATCTAATTTTTCTAACTTATTATTACTCTCATGTTATAGTGTGCGGCATTGTTAAGCAAGAATTTATAGGGTCATAATGCTCACTGCAGTATATAAAAGTAAGAAAAAAGCGGATACGTTCTTATTTGTTGAAAAAAGAGATGATTTTGACAAAGTTCCGGAACCTTTAATGGCTATGTTTGGTCAACCTCTTTATGTGATGATCATCAACTTAGCAAAACGTGAGCATTTAGGTGGGTCTGATTTAGAAGCAGTAAAAGGTGCACTAAGTGATCAGGGGTATTATTTACAACTTCCTCCACCGGAACAAAATTTGCTAAGTCAGTTACGAAAAGAAAATGGAGTTGATAGTGATTAAAAAACTTATCGTTATATTATGTGGTGTATGTTTAAGCTCATCTGTGGTGGCAAAAACACAGGCCGAATTTCAAGATTATTTAGCAAATTTAAAGCAAGAAGCCATCTCAAAAGGCTATGAAGCAAAACTTATTGATGATGCTTTTGCAACAGCAACATATAAAGAAAAAGTGGTTTCGGCTGATAAAAACCAGCCAGAAGTAAAAGAAACCCTTGAAACGTATTTACCAAAACGCGTACCACAGTGGAAAATAGACCGCGCACGCAAGCTTTATTCAGAAAACAAAGATGTACTTGAAAAAGTAGCGAAAGAGTTTGGCGTACAAGCACGCTTTATAGTGGCATTGTGGGGACTTGAAAGTAACTTTGGCGCCATTCAAGGTGGCCATAATGTTATTTCGTCACTTGTTACACTTGCTTTTGATGGACGCCGAGAAGCGCTTTATAAACGCCAACTTTGGGCTGCACTCGACATTTTAAAATCGGGCCATATCACGCTTGATAAATTTAAAGGCTCATGGGCAGGCGCAATGGGGCAAACGCAATTTATGCCAACTTCATTTAATGCTTACGCGGTTGATTACAATAATGATGGCCGTAAAGATATTTGGACCACAAAAGAAGATGCTTTTGCTTCAATTGCTAACTATTTAAAGCAAGAAGGCTGGAACGACTCTCTTACGTGGGGTCGCCAAGTACAGTTACCTGAAAACTTTGATAGTAAATACGTTTTAGTGCGTGGTACAAAAACGCGCAAGCAGTGGCTAGAATATTGGAATGATTCTGAGCGTTCATTAGCTGATTGGCAAGCACTCGGTGTACGTAAAGCTGATGGCTCTGATTTACCTAATGTGGACGTGCGTGCTGCGCTGGTTATGCCTGATGATATAAATGGCCGTATGTACTTAGCGTACGACAACTACAAAGTATTTATGCATTGGAATCGCTCGTATTACTTTGCTACTAGCGTAGGTTACTTGTCGGATAGAATTGGTTATCCAAAAATCTAATTATTAAAATATACCTATAAATAAAGCCGCAATTGCGGCTTTATTCTTTTTTGAATATCTTATCTTTTAAGTCAATAACTTTACCAATTCCAGAACCTAGCTTCATCAGCTTATTAAGTTGCTCTGGCGTTAAGCGTTGCAGCTCTGATGACCATTTAGTGACGGTTTCAAGTAGGTTGTGAATTTCCCCCATTTGTTTTTGTGCATAAAGCTCATCGTCGTTACTGGCTTCGTCTAATAAGTTATCGCGTAGTAATGTTAAGGTGGGCTCAATTTCGCGCTTTTTACGTTCTTCAAATACGCGATTTGCCATATCCCAAATATCGCCAGCAGGGGCGTAGTACTCTTTTCGATCGCCAGGAATATGCTGCACTTTAATTAATTGCCACGATTGCAACTCTTTAATACCCATGCTTACATTACCGCGAGAAATACTAAGCGCATCTGCAATCTCATTGGCTGTCATTGGATTTTTAGTAATAATCAGCAAACCACACATTTGCCCAATCGTACGATTGAATCCCCAGCGGCTGCCCATCTCACCACAATGCATTACAAAGGCAAAATTCTTTTCGGATAAACTCATAGCTTAGTAACTTTCAGTAATTTCAGAAAGTAAATGCTAGCACGCTCATTTTGGATAGCAAGTTCTTAGCCATTTTATAAATTGATTTTAACGACTAAAGTATGATTTAGATTAATATTTATACATCTATATTGGGGTATGTTGTACACAACAATACGTAAATAAATCCTTATTTTTAATTTTTTTCACATACGATGGAATGACTATGAAAGCTGCAATTAATAATGAATACAAAGGTAAATTACAAATAACAGATCTGCCAATTCCTGAGGTTGGAATAAACGACGTTTTAGTAAAAATAGCCGCTTGTGGCGTTTGCCACACCGATTTACATGCCTGCCATGGTGATTGGCCGGTAAAGCCAAAAATGCCATTAGTTCCAGGGCATGAAGGAGTTGGTGTTATTGATAAAGTTGGAAGCAACATTAAGCACTTAGAAGTTGGCGATAGAGTGGGTATTCCTTGGCTCTATAGTGCATGTGGGCACTGTGAGTTTTGCCTAGATGGCAAAGAAACACTGTGTTTATCGCAGCATAATACTGGCTATTCTATTGATGGTAGCTATGCAGAATATTGTTTGGCTCACGGTGATTACGTTGTAAAAATACCTGAGGGATTAGGCTTTTCTGAAGCTGCTCCATTATTTTGTGCAGGTGTTACAACCTATAAAGCATTAAAAGTATCTGGTGCTAAACCTGGGCAGTGGGTTGCTATTGTTGGTGTAGGCGGGCTTGGACATTTAGCAGTACAGTACGCTAAAGCAATGGGTTTTAATGTAATAGCTGTTGATACAGGTAAAGAAAAACTCGCGCTTGCTAAAGAGCTTGGCGCAGATATAACACTCGACTTTAAAGAAGTTGTTCCTAGCGAAGCTATTTTTGAACAAGTAGGTGGCGCGCATGGCGTTGTGTGTACTGCGGTATCTAAAGCTGGGTTTGAACAAGCTTATAAGAGTGTACGCCGTGGCGGTAAATGTGTATTAGTGGGATTACCTCCAGAGGATATGCCGCTTCCTATTTTTGATACTGTGCTTAATGGCGTGTCAGTAGTGGGCTCTATTGTTGGTACACGTAAAGATTTGCAAGAATGCTTGGAATTTGCAGCGCAAGGTAAAGTAAAAGCGATTATTGAAGAAAAACGCTTAGAGGACATTAACGAAATTTTTGATGATATGCTCAAAGGTGAAATTAACGGTCGCATAGTGGTTACTATTTAATTAAATCGCCATAGCAAAAAAGCACGGCTTGTAAAAATACAAACCGTGCTTTTTAATCATCTAAACTATCAAAGTGTGTAACTAAAACTTAGTTTTGCATTACGCTCTTCGCCTGGCATACCACCTAAAAACATTGCTTTTGAGTAATATTTTTTGTTAAACAAGTTATTTAAGTTTAACTGCATATGCCATTTATCAGTTGTATACGATACAGCTGTATCGTATATCGTGTAACTTGGTACATATCCATCTGGAATCGAGAACGAACTCGAATTAGTACTTCTGTTATCTACAAATGTAATACCACCACTTATATTTACAGCTTCAGGTAAGTTAAACATATCTGCGTAATAAGTTACCCACGTGCTTGCTGTTACGTAAGGCACACCTTTTTGGCGTGTGTCGTAACTGCTGCTGTTAGGATTGCTTTTGTCACGTGCATCTTGATAAATACCGTTTACGTTTACTTTCCATTTATCATTTAAGTAAGCGTTTAAATCAAGTTCAATACCTGTTGTTTCTTCTTTACCATCATAATAGCTTTCAGGTACATTTGAGCCTGATGTTAAAGCGTCATAAAGCGGATTTGCGTATTCTAAATTAGTACGAGAGCTTTCGAATATAACAATAGAAGCTAGTAGTTGATCATCAAACGCTTTAAATCTAAAACCTAAATCGTTACTGATTGATTCAGAATCTTCTCTGTCTGCTTCATTACCCGCCACAGAGCCTAATACACTATACGCTGTACGGCCTTTTGAATGATTTACAAATACAGATAAATCTTCAGATGGCTGATACGTCGCACCCAGGTTATACGTTAAGCCAGAATCTGATGTACTCGCTTCAGGTGTTGGCTCTGCGCGGCTTGAGCTATAGCGCTCATCTACACCAAAGTGCTCGTAAGTTTGCTCAATTCGGTTATATGCTACACCAATACGCGTTGTAAGCTCTTCAGTAAGATAACCAACATGTTGAATGCCTAAGCCCCATGCTTGTACTTTTTTATTGTAGTCGCTGGTTTTAAGTGGATCGAAGTCATCAAAGCTGCCAGATGGCCAATTTGGTTCTCTTATATCGTAAATATACGGCAATGAACCTTGGTACGTTACATCACCAGCATCGTTTGTGAGTACGTAATCTTGATCCCATATTGAGAATTGTTTAAAACGAATATCTCTATCTTCGTAGTTTGCGTTAACAAGCAATTCGTTATCTACGTCGCCTAACATAAAGTCATAACGTAAATCTAAAAAGTACTGCCATGATTTTTCATCTGCTTCTACTTGTCGGTATTCTTGGCGACGTGCTGCATACGGGTAAAGTACACCGTCTTCAACTAATGGAGCACGAGGGTCGTTATTAATAATTCCATCGCGTGTTGAATATACGTAGTTATAAGCACCTGTTTGGCGCGCAAAACTTGATGTGTAGTTACGGTACTGTAGCTGCTGGTTTAAAAACAAATCGTCAGTAATGTAATAGTTATGCGTTAATTTAAAACGCAGTTCTTCACCTTCGTTAGCATCAGCCATTGGTGAAATAATACCATTTGTGCCAAAGCTATAAGGTGTTAATCCATCAGATGCAGATAGCGAATTAGCAAGTTGGTCGCGTTGTGCATCACTTAACTGTACGCCGCTTCCTGTCGGATCGTTTACTAAATCGGCACCGGTTACTTCACCCGCGCTTAAACCATTTGCAGTTTCTGCATTGTAAATACGAATAGGGTGACCAATAGAATCAACCGCTATTTCATCTTTTATATATGCTGCAGAAAGCATGATGTTTTGTCTGTCGTTTAGCACGTATTTAAGCGAAGTATAAATTTCGTCGCGATCTTCTTTTAAATCGCGAAAGCCGTCACTTGACGCTGTTTTAGCCATTACACGATAGGCCAAGTCATCTGTTATAGCGTTAGTGCTATCAAACGATAATGAATAGCTATCCCACTGGCCAAGCTCAGCCGATACTTTGTGCTTTTCTTCAAACTCTGGCTTTTTCTCAATTAGGTTAATTACGCCACCTGCACTACCAATGCCATATAAACCTGTTGCTGGGCCTTTTAAAACCTCAACAGATTCAACATTTGTAAGTGAACGAGTTGGGTTAAATGTATTACCCAGGCCTGCACCACCATACATACCATCGTAGGTGTAGTTTGCATCTAAACCACGAATTACTAAGTTATCACCAATACCGTAGTTATTACCTGCTTGTGTTAAACCACTTACGTTTCTAACTAAATCTTGTAGGCTATCTACACCTTGAGATTCAATAAGTTCACGGTCAATAATAACAACCGGTGCAGGTGTTTCCATTAAAGACATGTCTGATTTAGTAGCAAGACCTGAGCTCATCACAACGCGGTTTTGTTTTTCGTATACGCTGATGCGTTCAATATCAGCATCAACTTGTGTATTTTGGGCAAATGCCATATTTGCATTTAAACAAGCAAGAGTAATAAGAGAGTACTTAAACGTTTTCATAGAGTGATAACTATTCGCGTTATTGAATTTGCGCGAATGATAATGGTTATTGTTTTTAAAGTGAATAGAAAGTTCATTTTATTTGATTAAATAAAACTGTTCGGATAATTAACAAACAAAGTTAAGCCTATAAAAGGTACGTTGTACCTTTTATAGGATGTTTGAGGTGGGTGAGGGGTTTATTAAGGCTAAGTAAGCTCAGCCTTAATAGCGTGTATTTACAATTGGTTTTTATAAACAACACCTGCTTTCATTACGAAGGGTACTGACTCTAAGGTTTTAATGTTTTTAAGAGGGTTTGCTTTTACAGCAATTATATCAGCAGCAAATCCGGTTTTAATTTGTCCTAACTGAGTATCCATTTTTAATAACTTAGCGCTATTAATAGTGGATGCTTGAATGGCTTGTAGTTCTGTCATGCCAAATTCAACCATGCGGCTAAACTGTTTTGCATTATCTCCGTGCGGGTAAATTGCTGCATCCGTTCCAAAGACCATTTTCACACCCGCTTTTACAGCACGGCTAAAGCTATCACGTTGCCTTTTTGATACTTGGCGTTCTTTATTTAGATTTTCTTCGTCAACACCATTTTGCTCGCCATAAGTCAAAGTGTATTCGGTGTTATAAATATCCATAGAAAGCCAAGTTCCATGCTCTTTGGCAAGGGCTATGGCTTCGTCATCTAAAAAGCTGGCGTGCTCTACGCTATCAACACCTGCTTTAATGGCTGTTTTAATCCCGCTTGTACCGTGTGCATGAGCTGCAACAGGTAAATCTCGCATATGGGCTTCATCAACGATGGCTTTCATTTCTTCAAAAGAATACTGCTGTGCACCTACTTTAGTCCCTTTTGAAAATACTCCACCTGTGGCGCAAAACTTAATAGCGTTTGCCCCGTATTTAATGTTTTCGCGTACTTTTATACGCGCAGCCCATGGACCGTCTGCGACGCCACTTGAAGTATATTTTAGCTCAGGAGGTAATCGGTTGTTATCACAGTGCCCGCCGGTAATTCCGAGTGATGGCCCCGCAGCCCAAATACGAGGGCCAACTATGTCACCCGCATTTATGCCGTCACGCACCGCTATAACGCTGTAACCTTCTGCGCCAACATTACGAACTGTTGTAAATCCGGCTTCTAAGGTTCTTTTAGCAAAATGAGCCGCTTTAATTGCCATTCTAGGAACTGACTGGCCTAAACGTTCACTGCGTGGAACCGTAGGGTCGCTTGTTAAATGCACATGCATATCCATTAAACCTGGCATAAGGGTTAAATCAAGTAGTTGAATATGTTTATCACCTTTAACCAGCGTTGGTTTTTTATTTTGTTCAATGTTTGTAATTACGCCATCATCAATAGTAATTAAGGGAGATTTAACGAGCGTGCCATCTTCAACATTAACCATGGCTTTAGCCGATAGATATGTAACGGCATGGGCATTAAAAGTAGTTAAACAAAGTAAGGCAATAGAGGTGCTGAGTAGTTGTTTTTTCATTTTATTTTTCTTTTAAATCATATTTGAATTAATAGAAATGTAACAAGCTCAGATAAAAGTGCAAATTTAATACGATGAACGCAATCTATCGTAATTACTTTATTAAGTAAGGCTTAATGCGCATAATCAAAAAACGATATTAAAAAGGATTATCATGAAATCAATTAAATTAGCATTAGTTGCCAGTGGCGTTATGTTTGCTTTAAGTGGCTGTATGAATACTGAGCTTAGTACACACACTAATACCAGTTCGCAGTTAAATACCGTTAACGCATCGGCAAGTATTGTTTCAGAGCTTTCAGCAGAGCAACAACTCGATGTACTTGTTGCACAGTATTACGATGAATCGCTTACATATAGCCCTATCAGCGCAACGTACAATGGTCGTAACGAGTTTAACGATCAATTCACGCCTGTAATTTCAAAAGAAAATAGAGCTAAAAAAGCGGCTTTTTATAAAAAATATCAACAGCGTTTAAACTTTATAGATAAAGCACAGTTAACAGGGCAGTCGCTTTTAAGTTTTGAAATATTAGAGCGCGACCTTGCACTTAAATTAGAAGGCATGCAGTTTCCTGATTATTTACTACCAATTAACCAAATGGCGGGTGCGCATAACACCTTTGCAGGTTTTGGTTCAGGTCAAAGTGCTCAGCCGTTTAATACCGCTGAAGATTACACGGCTTTTATCTCGCGCAGCGAAGGTTTTGTAAAGTGGCTTGCCAGTGTAGAGCGTTCAATGGCGCAAGGCATTAAACTAGGTATTACGTTACCAAAACCACTTGCTGAAAAACTGCAGCCACAATTTGCAGCTCATGTAGTTAAAAATGCCGAAGACTCACTATTTTGGGGACCAATTAAAAAATTACCAGACTCGTTTAGCGCACAGCAAAAGCAAAAAGTTACAGCACAGTATCGTGAATTGATTATGAAGCACTTAGTACCAGCTTATAAAAGCATGAGTGACTTTCTAGCTAATCAGTATATTGCAAATAGCCGAGAAAGCGTTGGTTATAGTGACTTACCAAACGGTAAAGCATGGTACGAATACCAAATTAAGAAAAACACGACGCTTAGCTTATCTGCAGATGAAATTCATGACATTGGTTTAAGTGAAGTGTCGCGTATTTTAAGCGAAATGAAAAAAGTAAAAGAAACCGTGGGCTTTAAAGGTGAGTTATCAGAATTTTTTGACCATTTACGCGATTCAGATGAATTTTACTACGACACGCCCGAGGAGTTAATTGCGGCATATGAAAACGTTAAGAAAAAAATAGACGCACGTTTGCCTCTGCTTTTTAACATCGCACCCAAAGCACCTTACGTTGTAAAAGCTGTTGAAGCATACAGAGCGCAGTCTGCAGCTGGTGCATCATACGCATCTCCGGCGCCTGATGGCTCTCGCCCTGGTATTTTTTATATCAATGCTTATAACTTGAAAGCGCAGCCTAAATTTTTACTCGAAACTTTATCGATTCACGAAGCAGCCCCGGGCCATCACTTTCAAATAGCACTTCAGCAAGAAATAGAGGGCTTACCTGATTTTCGCAAATTTGGTGGTTACACTGTGTTTGCAGAAGGTTGGGCGCTTTATGCAGAAAGCTTAGGCAAAGAGCTAGGTTTATTTACCGACCCTTATATGTGGTACGGACGTTTATCAGACGAGCAATTACGCGCAATGCGTTTAGTGCTTGATACTGGTTTTCATGCAAAAGGGTGGACGCGTCAACAAGGTATAGACTACATGCTTGCAAATTCGTCTATGGCTAAAAGTGATGTAATTGCTGAAGTAGAGCGCTACATAGCATGGCCAGGCCAAGCGCTTTCTTACAAGTTAGGGCAATTTAAAATTCAAGAATTACGTGATTTTTCTAAAAAAGAACTCGGCAATAAATTTGATATTAAAGCGTTTCACACGCAAATATTAATTGATGGCGCATTGCCAATGCCAATCCTTGAGGAAAAAATTAAGCGTTGGGTTAAATCTCAAAGCTAATTTGTAGCGCAAAGCCTGTACTTTGAAAGGGTATTGGCTTTGCGCCATTTACAGCAATACGGTAGAATGCGCGCTCTTTAGGGGGCACGAGTAAACTATGTTTGATCAACAATTAGCAAATACACAATTTTGGCTTAAAAAAAGCTTAAGCGACATGAGTCAAAACGAATGGGAAGCCATTTGTGATGGATGCGGAAAATGTTGTTTAAATACGTTTATTGATAGCGAAGATGAAGACGAATTTACCGCCACCGATCAGTTACGCGAAGGTGAGCAATTAATATTTACTAATATTGTATGTCAGTATCTTGATAACAACACCTGTGGTTGTAGCGAATACGAAAACCGCCAAACGCTTGTTCCTTCTTGTGTAAAACTCACAAAAGAAAACCTTAAAGACATCTTTTTTATGCCACAAAGCTGCAGTTACCGTCGTTTACATGAAGGCCGGGGTTTGGCTTCTTGGCACCCATTATTAAACAGTGGCGATAAAACAAAGATGCATGAGCTAGGTATTTCTGTAAAAGACAAAACAGTCAAAGATTGCGATGTAAAGCTAGACGACTTTGATTTATACATTGCAGAGTGGCCAACAAAGGACGCTGAGTAATGAGCAAACAACAAGCGGTAATTGGTTTAATCAATCCTAAAAGCCCGACTAATGTTGGCGGTGTATTGCGTGCAGCAGGTTGTTACGACGCCAAACAAGTGTTTTTTACCGGTAACCGTTACTTAAACGCTAAAAAGTTTCATACCGATACTAAGAACGCACTTGAGCGTATCCCTTTAACTGAAACTAATAGTTTAGAAGCGGTAAAACCAGAGGGCGCAACCGTTGTTGTTATTGAGCTTATTGAAGGTGCAACACCTTTACCTGAGTTTAAGCATCCTGAAAATGCGTTCTATGTTTTTGGCCCTGAAGATGGCTCTGTGCCAAAAGACGTTTTAAAGTGGTGTGATGAAGTGGTATATATTCCAACTATTGGCTGCATGAACTTAGCGGCTACCTGTAATGTTGTTTTGTATGATCGCTTAGCTAAATTAGGCGGCGTTGAGAGTAGTGACGATACTATTATTAGCTCTCGTGATACAAACAATAAAATGAGGTGGCAAAAAAGCTGATTAGTTAAGGTTTATTTGTGCAAAAATGTTAGTTTTGGCTAAACTTAAAAACATTATAAATCATAAATAGATACTAAAATGCGCTGGTTTTATTTTATATTATTACTGACAAGTAGTAATTGTTTTGCTGAAACATCAGTTGAGTATTATCAAAATGGTACTCAACATGTTTTAACTGGACATTATCACAAATCAGGAGTGCTCTATGAAGCGAAAAACCCCAAACAAACACTCCATTTAGCCACACTCGATTGGCCTCCTTATATTGGTAATAATTTATGTAATAAAGGCTGGGTTTATCAATTTTCAATTGCTCTATTAAATAGTAAGGGCTACAGCGTATATATTGAATTTTTGCCTTGGGCAAGAGCTGTACGAAATGTAGAACTAGGCAAAGCTGATATATTAATGCCTGAATACTTTATAGAAGATACAGCCCCCTCCGATTATGTTAATGGTAAAACACGTCGAGAATTACTCGGTTTATCTAATTCGTTTAAAGGTGGCGAAATTGCATTTTTAAAAAGGAAAGGCGATACAGACCGTTTCACTGGAAACTTAAAATCGCTTAAAGGGCAAAAGATTGGTGTTGTTCGTGGGTATCAAAATACGCCTGAGTTTGATGCCATGATGGACAATGCTGAGTTTGAAGTTATTACCTCTGTTGATGATTTACAGCTTGTTCAGCTTCTGGTTGCTAAACGTGTTGATTTGATTATAGGCGACCCTCAAGTTCTTAAATTCTCTGTAACTTATTCTTCTTTAACTAAACCTGAAAAACAATCTTTGCTTTCTTCCATTGAACAAGAAAGCATTCCTCTGCAATACAACCCTTTATATTTTGCTATTAGTAAGCTTACACCTAAATGGCTTTTAGTCTTAGAGGACATAAATGAAGGGCTTTATCAGTTTCATAATAGTGGCGAGATAGACCGTATTATCAATACGACAAATACTCAATGTAAGCCATAAAATTGGAACGTTCCTTTGTTGCGCTGACTAATTTATATATAAACATGTAGAATCGTTTTCAACTTGTTAATGGAGTGAAAACGACGTGAGTGAAATAAATACAAATCAATCATTCGCGGTCAACGAACAGCCAAATAAAAATTATCTGTTTCCACTGACTGCAATGACGACCCTATTTTTTTTATGGGGTTTTATTACTGTTTTAAATGATGTACTAATACCACGATTAAAAGGCGTATTTGATTTAAGCTTTTTTGAAGCGATGCTAGTACAGTTTTGCTTTTTTGGTGCTTATTTTATTGTTTCTATCCCTGCGGGGATTTTAGTTAAGCAGTTTGGTTACAAAAAAGGGATTTTAACTGGTTTAATTGTAGCTTCAATTGGCTGTATGTTGTTTTATCCTGCTGTTGTAGTACATGAATATTGGCTATTTTTGAGCGCTTTATTTGTACTTGCCGCTGGTGTAACGGTGCTTCAGGTTTCTGCCAATCCTTATGTTGCTGCTCTTGGGAGCGAAAAAACAGCTTCTTCTCGTTTAAATTTGGCACAAGCACTTAATGCGCTTGGTACTACCGTTGGGCCTTATGTAGGTGGTTTATTATTTTTTGGTACAGCAGGTAGTCTAGCTGCTTCTGCAGCAACTGCTGAATCTGTAAAAGTGCCTTATTTAATGCTTGCTGGTGCCTTATTACTTATCGCTATTATATTTGCCTTTATAAAGCTTCCAGAAATTGAAGCCCATAAAGAGGAAAATAATGCTGCAGTAGAATCTCGTTCATTAACTCAAGCACCGCACTTAACTATGGGTGTACTTGCTATATTTTGTTATGTAGGTGGGGAGGTTGCCATTGGCAGCTTTTTAGTTAACTACTTTGGTGAGGCGCACATAGCAGGACTTGAAGAGCATACTGCGGCTGCACTTATTAGTTATTACTGGGGCGGGGCAATGGTAGGGCGTTTTATTGGCTCTGTATTATTACAAAAAATAGCGCCTTCTAAGGCGATCGCATTTAATGCATTTAGTATTATTGCGCTATTGCTGATCACCATTTTTACTCAAGGTGACGTCGCTTTATATTCAGTATTGGCAATTGGTTTATTTAACTCAATTATGTTCCCGACTATATTTTCAGTTGCAATCGAGCGACTAGGATCATTGACCAGTAAGGGTTCTGGTTGGTTGTGCTTAGCTATTGTAGGTGGTGCACTTGTACCATTACTGCAAGGGTTTATAGCTGACACAGTAAATATACAGCAAAGCTTTTTTGTTCCAATGCTATGTTATGTATTTATTGCATGGTACGGATTAAATGTTGTTCGCTTAGCAAATAAGTGGAAATAACAGACTATACAAGAGTGACTGAATACGTATTCAGTCACTTATAAAGCTACATTTAATAGGAACGTTCCATAAGTAATTAATACGAGTCACAATTTATTTCAATATTAGTCAGTTACCCCCTACAGCCATTTGTTTTTTAATCCTTTATCCTTATTTTTATCTAATAACCTAGTCACAAGCCTTATTTATTAGGACATTTAGCTAAATTTTTGCTAAAACTGTATGGATAATAAAGATAAATAATAAAAAGGATGTATATGCTTAACTCGTTAAAATTCACTTCCAAAGTGACTATTGCAGCCTCTTTAATTTTGGTTTTGGTGCTAGGGTTATTTACTTTTAATAACTACATTGCGATGCGCAAGCAAACCGAGCAGCAGTTAAGCCTAGTATTACAACAAAATTCCGAATCTGTTTCACAAAATATAGCGAGTTGGTTAAATGCAAAGTTGGCGATTGTTATATCAATTGCTAAAACCCATAAAGCTAATGATTCTAAAGCACTCACCCTTTCACAATTAAATACTGCAGAGCTTGCCGGAAGCTTTAAAAATACGTATATCGGTAAATCCAGCGGCACGTTTATATTAAACGATCAATCAGTTGTTTTACCTGCTGATTTTGATGCGACCTCTCGCCCTTGGTACAAATTAGTCGAAAACAAATCAAATACCGCTTTTACAACTCCCTATATTGATGTAACAACTAACGAGCTTACAATTTCAGCGGTAGTACCCATGCTACAAAATGGCCAGTTTAGCGGCGTTGCAGGTGCCGATATTGATATGCAAACCGTGACTAAAATTATTAACGATATTGATTTTTTAGGTCTCGGTTATGGTTTTTTACTCGATAACAAAGGTCAAGTGTTAAGCCATCCTAATGCTAAGTTAAACTTAAAAAATACATCAGACATTTTTGGTACTAATACGCCCTTGCAAAGTGAGTTTACCCAATACGAGATAAATGGAGAGTCTAAGCTTATCTCGTTTACAAAAATCAGTGGTATTGAAAACGTAGATTGGTACCTAGGTGTTGTCATAGATAAAGATAAAGCGTATGTCAGCGTTTCTAACTTTGGCCAAACTGCGGCTGTTTTTATGGTGATAGGGATCATTACTATCATTATTATGATGCAGCTTTTATTACGCTATTTAATGCAGCCTATGAACCGTTTAAACGATGCCATTAAAGATATAGCACAAGGCGAAGGCGATTTAACAAGGCGCTTAACCGTTGAAAATGATGATGAGTTTGGCGACTTAAGCCATTCATTTAATATTTTCATCGAAAAAATTCAGCATTCAATAGAGCAAGTAAAAGAGTCCACAGAGCAATTAGATACAGCAATTGAGAGCTTGGTATCACAAACACATTCATCGCTGTCTATGTATGATGATCAAAGTAAACGAACCGATAGTGTTGCAGCGGCTATTAACCAGTTTTCAGCTACATCAATGGATATTTCAAATAATGCAGAGAGTGCATCGCAGCTTGCTAAAAATGCAGATGAGCACTCAACACAAAACCAAGAAGCATTAAGTCACAGTGTTACAACCATCCACCAGCTTTCAGCTAATATGGAGAAAGCTCAGCAAACTATAAACAGTTTAAATACGCACACAGCCAGTATTGGGCAAGTGCTTGAAGTTATTAAAGGTGTAAGCGAGCAAACTAATCTATTGGCACTAAATGCAGCAATAGAAGCCGCTAGAGCAGGAGAGGCAGGACGCGGTTTTGCCGTTGTAGCAGATGAAGTACGCCAATTAGCACACCGCACTCAACAATCAACGCAAGAAATTGAAGACACGGTGAGCCAGTTACAAAAAGGCTCAAACCTTGCTGTAGAGCTTATGAAAACAAGCCTTCAAGACAGTGAAAAAAGCGTACAACAAGCAGATGCCGTCGGCAATTTAATGAGTCATGTTATACAAGCTATTAAGCAAATTAACGATGCAAATCATTCTGTGGCCAGTGCAACCGATGAGCAAAACCAAGTTGTTAAGTTATTAGATACTGATATTCAAACAATTAGTGCGCTTTCTATACAAGGCAAGGCTAACTTAAATGACACGCTTAACGAATGTACCAAACTAAAACAGCAGTTTAGTGCCTTAGAAAATATGGTTCAAAAGTTTAAAGTATAAAATTAATGACTAAAAAAAATGTAAATAAACCAAACTGGCTCAGTCTAATAAATATCGACAGTGTTTATAGCTCAGACATGCAACGCAAAGCGTTTTCTTTATTTACCATGATTGGGATATCAATTGTGGTGATTGCTGTATTAGTGTTTTTGAATTATAAGGTTTACTCACCGATACTCACTGCTTCATTAATTATCGTTAACATTACAAATATAAGCTGTTCTATCTACTTTATAAGAACGGGTAATCTTCAAGTAGTGGCATTAATAAGTATGAGCATTGTGTGCATGATGTTTGTTGCACTTGTTTATACCGGTGGTAAAGACAACACCGCGCTATATTGGCTAATGTTTTATCCTGTAGTGACGTTTGCATCTTTAGGGGTAAGATTAGGTGCTTGGTTAGGTTTTACTTTACTGTTTTCTTGTATTGTTATTTTATACGGCCCTGATTTTGGTCAAGTTAGCTATGGCGACGTAGAAAAAACACGATTTATAGCGTCATTTTCTATGGTGTTTTTATTCTCATTTATTGGTGAGTATTTTAGACATAAAAGCCACATGGCTATTGCCGATATTACGCTAGAGCAAAAACAACATGCGTACACAGATCCCCTTACTGGCATGGCAAACAGACGCTTTATTACCTCTCATTTTTTAAAGCTTGCCCAAACACGCCCAGAGCAGTACTTACCTTTTTCAATTTTGTTAATTGATTTAGATAACTTCAAATCTTTAAACGATACGCATGGTCACGATTTTGGTGATACGGTATTGATTGAATTTACCAAGCTCCTTGAATCTCAGTTTTTGGCAACTGCGTTAAAGGCCCGTTATGGCGGTGAGGAGTTTGTTGTTATTTTACCGCAGGTTACTGTTTCTACAGCCACTGTAATAGCAAACAAATTTCGAGAGGCTGTTGCAGGGCACGTTATATTTACTGATGACAAGCAGCGTATTTCAATCACCTGTAGTATTGGTATTTCCCAAGTAAATAAAGTAACTGATTATGATGATTCGTTAAAACAAGCTGATGAAGCTCTTTATAGTGCAAAGGCTGCTGGTCGTAATAGTGTCGTCTCGAACTAGTTGAAGGATTAATATGTCTCAAAGTAAATTAATATATGTTCATGACCCAATGTGTAGCTGGTGTTGGGGTTACTCACCAACCTGGCTTAAGCTAAAATCAGAGCTTGCTGGTAAAGTGGCAATAGAATATAGAGTAGGTGGCCTAGCACCCGATAGCCAAGACCCAATGCCACAAAATATGAAAGAGATGCTTGAGGGTACTTGGCATAAAATTTCAGCGCAGTTAGGTACGCAATTTAATTATAACTTTTGGCGCGATTGCCAGCCAAGGCGTTCAACGTATCCCGCATGTAGAGCCGCACTTATAGCGCGTAAAGCGGATAAAGAAGCTCAAATGGTGGCTGCAATTCAAAATGCTTATTACCTAAATGCGCAAAACCCGTCAGATGAAAGTACGCTAATTAGTTTGGCTGAACAAATTGGCTTAGATAAAAATGAGTTTACTGCGCAGCTAGCATCAAGTGAGCTTAATGATGAACTTAAAGAAGAGTTGTCTTTCGTTCGTACGTTACCAATCCAAGGTTTTCCCTCACTAGTGCTTATTAAAGGTAATAAAGCATACCCAATTGAAATAAATTACACCGATTGGCACTATTCCCTTAATCAAATTAATTCAATTTTAAAATAACCCAGCTTGTTTATAGGGCATTTGGTTAACAAATGCTCTTATCATCTTAAAAACCTCTTCGTAAGTCTTAATTATTACCACTGTCATAAAAGCGACTTTTTTGCGCAACATCCTTGTCATGTTTCATCTATAAACTCCTGCTCATTGAAATTATTAAGTCATAAATTATTTATATAACAAAATTTATGACCTAAGAAAACAAACTAGCAAATCCGCTAACTAACGAGTAAAGGTGTATGCGATGAAAGGCGTTAAACCATTAATCTTAGCTGGTATTGTGGCCGCAAGTGCAGCAGTACACGCAAACGATTTAGATAAGGTTATTGATAAAAGCAGTGAAATTAATAAATCAGCTGCGCAATCACAAACAAAAATAGACAAGATTGCAGATTCAATGCAAGGGCGTTTACAGCAGTTTAAAACCCTCAATAAAGAAATTGACGGTTTAGCTGTTTACAACGCTCAGCTAACTAAACAGTTAAATAATCAAATAGAAGAGATGGAATCTTTAAACCTGTCAATGGATCAGGTTTCTATTATTGAACGTCAAATTACACCTTTAATGATGCGTATGATCACAGGCCTTGAGCAGTTTGTATCACTCGACGTGCCATTTCTACAAGATGAGCGTGCAAAACGTTTAGCCTCATTAAAAACCATGATGGATCGCGCTGATATCACCTCAAGCGAGAAATTTCGCCGTGTTTTAGAAGCTTATCAAGTGGAAGTTGATTACGGGCGTACCATTGAAGCATATACCGCTCTATTAGAAGTTAGTGGTAAAGAGCGAGAAGTAGACTTTTTACGCATTGGTCGTTTAGAGCTTATTTATTTAACGCGAGATGGCAAGCAAGCAGGTAGTTGGGATACAGACACAAAAACGTTTGTAGCGCTTCCTGACTCTACTATAAGCCAAATTAACAAAGGTCTTCGCATAGCGCGTAAGCAACTTGCCCCAGATATGTTAACTCTGCCAGTACACGCAGCAGAATAAGAGGTTAAAAATGAAATTGTTTACTCAAATGACAAAAACGGCTCTTTTTGCTGCAAGTCTTACATTAAGCCTAGGTTTTACAGGTAATAGTATCGCGGCAGAGTCAATGAATCTTGACTCGTTACTTAAATCAATTGAAGACGGGAAATCGGTTCAAAGCGCACAAAACAAACAACGAGAGCAAGAATTTACCTCGCGTCAAAACCAACAAGTGCAAATGCTAAAAGATACACAAGCAAAACGCAGTCAAATGCTTGGTGAGTCAGAGCGATTAGAAACACAGTTTGAAGAAAACGAAGTTAAGCTTGCTAATTTAACCGACACTTTATCAAAGCGTATGGGATCACTTAAAGAACTATATGGCGTTCTTCAGCAAGTTGCTGGTGATTCAAGCAATAAATTTGCAACATCGGTTGTATCGGCAGAAATTCCGGGGCGAAGTGCTTTTATGGACGATCTCGCTCAAAAAATGGGTTCAACATCAAAGCTTGCTTCAATCGACGATATTGAAAAAGTGTGGTACGAGCTGCAACGCGAAATGACCGAGCAAGGTAAAGTAAGTCGCTTTAATACAACGGTTATAGTGGAAGGTGGTAATAAAGCACAGCAAGAAGTTGTTCGCGTAGGTGCTTTTAACCTTGTATCGGGCGGTAAGTATTTAGAATACAACCCTGGTACGAATACACTAAGCGAACTAACTCGCCAACCAGTATCGCGTTACACATCGACAGCGGGCGATTTACAAGACGCTAAAACAGGTGTTGTGCAGTTTGCACTTGACCCAACGGGTGGTTCAATTTTAGGTTTACTAGTTCAAGCCCCAGATACTGCAGAGCAAGTACATCAAGGTGGCGCTGTTGGCTACGTAATTTTAGGTGTAGGTTTACTTGCATTATTAATTGCGATTGAGCGTTTTGTATCGCTATTACTTGTTGGTGGCAAAATTCGCCGCCAGCTAAAAGACAGCGTAGCGCGAGATGACAATCCACTAGGTCGTGTTATGAAAGTTAAAGACGACTACCCAAATGTTGCTTACGACACACTCGAACTTAAATTAAGCGAAGCTATTTTACGCGAAATGCCAAAAATTACGCGTAACTTAACACTTATCAAAATTATATCAGTAGTCGCACCGCTATTAGGTTTACTTGGTACGGTAACCGGTATGATCAATACCTTTCAAGCAATCACATTATTTGGTACTGGCGACCCTAAATTAATGGCTGGTGGTATTTCTCAAGCACTAGTAACAACCGTATTAGGCTTAGTTGTTGCAATACCAACCGTATTTATTTACACGCTACTTAATACTCGCTCAAAAGGTTTACTGCTTATATTACAAGAGCAAAGCGCCGGTATTATTGCAGAGCGAAGTGAGAAAGGAGAATAAGCCATGGTGCTATTGATTGACTCAATCAATGCTATCCGTGATTTTCTCGACACTGGTGGCCAAGTTCTCTTGGTCATCGGGGTGTTAATCTTCGCGATGTGGTTATTGATACTCGAGCGATTTATTTATTTTTTTAATGGTTTTCGTGGTTATAAAAAAGACGCTAAAAGCACATGGAGTTCTCGCTGTGAGCGTAACAGCTGGAATGCAGAGCAAATTCGCCAAGCGATGATCTCGCGTGCAAGTATGCGCCTAAATACTAATTTACCGCTTATTAACGTAATGGTTGCGTTATGTCCGTTACTTGGCTTATTGGGCACAGTAACAGGAATGATTGAAGTATTTGATGTTATGGCAATTACAGGCACAGGCAGTGCGCGCTCAATGGCATCGGGTGTATCTAAAGCAACTATTCCAACAATGGCGGGTATGGTAGGTGCGTTATCGGGTGTATTTGCCTCAACGTATTTACAACGCAAAGCCAAGCGAGAAGTAGAGCTACTACAAGACAGCATGGTTTTAGACCATTAAGCAAAATTTTGATAAGCGGCCCATTTAAAGCCGTTCATCCTAGGAGAATAAAAAATGAGAGCCCCTTTAGGTAATTTAATGCAAGAAGACGAAGCTGAAGAAATAAACATGACACCTATGTTAGATGTTGTATTTATCATGCTTATTTTCTTTATTGTTACAGCGTCGTTTGTAAAAGAATCGGGTATTGACGTAAACCGCCCTGAAGCAGCAACAGCTGTTAAAAAAGAACGTGCAAACATATTAGTGGCGATTTCTGACACGGGTGAAATTTGGATTAACAAACGTCAAATTGACATACGTGCAGTGCAAGCCAATATTGAGCGTTTAAAAGCTGAAAACCCGCAAGGTAGTGTTGTTATTCAAGCTGATAAAAAATCAACAACAGATACTTTAATAAAAGTAATGGATGCAGCACGCGCAGCAGGTGTGTTTGATGTGTCGATTGCGGCTCAAGAAGCATAAGGGCAGGCAATGCGTTATTTAGTAGCATTAGTTATAGCCGGTGTAGTGACCTTTATGTTGTTTTTAGGCATGCAGGCACTTATTACTGGTGGCGAAGGTGTAATGAGTGAACCCGCCAAGGGTAATGTACTTGATTTTGTCAGGCTTAAAAAAGAAGAAAGCGTGCAAAAAAAAGAACGTAAACCACAAAAGCCACCAACGCCTAAAGAGCCACCTCCGCCAATGGAATCGCCGCAAATGCAAAATAGCGACGCGACTGCGAACGCTAATAACTTCGACTTTGGCGCCAATGTGGATGCAGATGTAAATTTGTCTGGCGGATTAGCACTTGAAACAAGTGATGGTGAGTATTTACCCATTGTTAAAGTGGCGCCTGTTTATCCGCGCCGTGCATTATCACGTGGCATTGAAGGCTACGTTATTGTTGAATTTACAGTAACTAAGCAAGGTACGGTGCGAGACCCACAAGTGGTTAAAGCAGAGCCTGAGTCACTCTTTGATAGAGCGGCGATGGATGCAGCCCTTAAATTTAAATATAAACCGCGCGTAGTAAATGGTGAAGCCGTTGAAGTTGCGGGTGTACAGAACAAAATATCTTTCCAAATTAGCGGTTAATTTAGTAATTAACCACGAGTAAACGGACAGAAATGCGAGGCGATTATGAAATTACTACCTACAGCTAAATTTTTAAAATTAACACTATTTTGTACTGCTGCGATCAGTACAAGTATTGTTGTACCAAGTGCCCTAAGCCTAATGCCAGGGTTAAATGTAGCTACG
Source organism: Pseudoalteromonas sp. c7(2019) (assembly GCF_011378625.1). Classification (NCBI taxonomy): domain Bacteria; kingdom Pseudomonadati; phylum Pseudomonadota; class Gammaproteobacteria; order Alteromonadales; family Pseudoalteromonadaceae; genus Pseudoalteromonas; species Pseudoalteromonas sp. c7(2019). The sequence continues at coordinate 51,647 of NZ_WTKS01000012.1, forward strand.
GCATATGCTGAGCAAGAGCAAAAAACAAAACGTGTACCAGCGCTACGCGAAAAGGTCTACAGCCAACTCGCACGTGCACAAAAACTCGCTGATGATGGCTATGTTAAAGGTGGACTTGAAGCGCTTGATAGCATTCAAGAGCGAGCTTCAAGCATGAACTCGTACGAAATTGCGATGATGCATAACTTTTATGGGTTTATTTATTACAACGAAAACGATTTACCAAAAGCAATAGCTTCGTTTGAAAAGGTCGTAGCAGAGGAAGCCATTCCTGAGTCACTTCGTTTAAGTACTACGTTTAGCTTGGCTCAACTGGCAATGGCTAATAGTGATTACAAAAAGGTAATTGCATTTTTAGATGACTGGGACACTATTAACACTAAGCCTAAAACAGAAGGCTATTACTTGTTAAGGGCTCAAACATACTATCAGTTAAAGGATTATAAAAAAGGGCTTGAGTATATATCTCAAGTTATTGCTTTAAGTGACAGCGAAGGTAAAACCCCTAAGGAAAACTGGTTAGTACTACAGCGTGCCATGTACTACTCACTTAATCAAACTGACAAAGTTGTTGAAGTACTTGAGCGCATGGTAAAGCTCTATAACAAACCTGAGTACTGGGTACAATTATCGGGTATGTATGGCGAAACTGGGCAAGAAAAAAAGCAGCTAGCAATTATTGAGGCGGCTTACCAGCAAGGTTTTTTAACATCTAAATCTGATCTACGCCAATTAGCGCAAGTGTATTTATATAACGGTTTGGCTTACAAAGCAGGCGTTGTAATGAGTAAAGCGATTAAAGAAGGTGTCGCAGAGCAAAACGCTAAAAACTATGCATTTATAGCTGAGGCGATGATTCAAGCAAAAGAAGACGAAAAATCAATAGAATACTTTGTAAAAGCAGCTGATTTATCATCCAGTGGTAAGTATGACCAACGCTTAGCTGAAGTGTATGTTAACACTGAGCAATACGAGGAAGCGGCCGACGCAGCGCGTAAAGCACTTGATAAAGGCTCACTTGATTTTGAATCAAATGCATTTGTTGCCTTGGGTATGGCTCAGTACAACTTACAAAATTTTGATGCCTCTATTTTAGCGTTTGAACAGGCAGAAAAACACAAAAAATCACAGCGTTTAGCACAACAATGGATTAAATATGTAAAGCGCGAGAAAGTGCATGCAGAAACATTAAGAACGGCACTGCTTTAAGCTTTAGTAATAACGTTTAAATATAATTTCATAATCGCAAATCCAAACCACACTATTTTTAGTGTGGTTTTTTTATGTTTTTAATAAATTAACTACTTGAATTTTATGTAAATAACTTTGTCATCTTATGTTTATTAAAGTGTAACTGTAATGTCATATAGCTACCGTAAGGTAGGCGCTGCTGATAACTCAAGTGACCTTAAAGCATTACTTAATGTTTTAAGGTGACTTGAGTTTATTTAAAGCACTTAACAAAATAATTAAATACTTTAACGGAGTGAACAATGAAATTATCTGACTTATTTAAAGTTAGTTTGATTGCAACTGCAATATCATTAGCGGGTTGTGGTGGTGACTTAGTTGTATCTGAAGGCGACACAACAATAAATGAAGGCGACACAGTTACTAATGTTGTTGAAGGTGGCAGTGATACAGTAGATGAAACATCATCGCGTGATGATTCTCAAAATGGAACTACGGGTTTTCCTGCTGATATCGACAATGCACTTGTTCAAGGCTTAGCAACGGATGTCTCAAGTGAATTTCCAGCAATAACAGATAAACCAGTGTATCGCTTAAGTGCTGATACAACATTGATTGCTGATGTTTCATTAACTAATGATGCACATTGGATTGTGAGTGGTCGTACTGCTGTGGGTAATGACCGCGCAGATAGTACAACGCTTTATGTTCAGCAAGGTACAACGATTATTGGTGAGTCAGGTGATGACTTTTTAGTTGTGCGTCGAGGTTCACAAATTGAATCAGTAGGCACTGCAAGCCAGCCTATTACGATGACATCAATTCAAGATGTTACGGGTAGCGAGACAGCAATTGGCCAATGGGGTGGTTTGGTATTACTTGGTAATGCACCTGCAAATTCATGTGGAGACCAACAAGGTGAAGCAACAGCAGACGAACTTGCTAACTGTGGTGTGTCAGCTGAAGGTGATGCAGGTCAATTCGGTGGAAATATTAGTGATGATAATTCAGGTACTCTAAAATATGTACTTGTTAAGCAAGCAGGTAAAACGCTTGGTAATGGTGATGAGTTAAATGGTATTACATTTGCCGGTGTTGGCTCTGCAACTACGGTTGATTATATCCAGGTTCATGAAAACCTGGATGACGGTATCGAGTTTTTTGGTGGTACGGTTAATGTAAGTAATGTAGTGCTGACTAACATTGGTGATGATTCACTAGATTGGTCTTTTGGTTGGACGGGTTCGGCTACTAATGTTTACATTCAACAAGCTGCTAACGTAGGCGATAACGCTATTGAAGCGGATAACTCTGAGTTTGATTCAAGCGCCACGCCATTAACACTGCCTACTATATCTAACGTAACAATCGTCGGTGCAGAAGGTAATAATGGTATTCGTCTACGCGCTGGTACTGCGGGCGCTCTTAAAAATGTATTTGTAACGGGTCCTGCTACTTACGAAAACTGTTTACGTGTAGGGTCTGATTCAGTTCCTCGCGCTGAAGATGGCACACTAACGATTGTAAACTCTATTGTGGCGTGTCAAACAACGGCAAATAATTTTGGTAGTGAAGTAATTAACGGTGGCGATGTACAATCTTGGTTTGAAGGACAAGATGGTAACCAAGTACTTACGCCGGCAGAGCTTATGCTTGCTGATGACGGTTACACGCCACTTGCTGGTTCACCGCTTATCGCAAATGGTCAAATTGGTGCTTTTGATGGATCAACTAACTGGATGGAAGGTTGGACTGTCGGTATTAATGGCGGCTTCCCTACTGATATTGATAACGCGCTCGCACAAGGCTTAGCATCAGATGTTTCTAGTGAATTTCCAGCAATTACAGATAAACCAGTATACCGTTTAACTGAAGATACAACGTTCACAGCAGATGTAACGCTTACTAACGATGCACATTGGATTTTAAATGGTCGTACTGCAGTTGGTAATGACCGTGCAGATGCAACTATATTATATGTTCAAGCGGGTACAACGCTAATTGGTGAAACAGGTGATGACTTTTTAGTTGTACGTCGTGGTTCACAAATTAATGCCAATGGTAATGCAACTGCGCCAATCACTATGACATCTATTCAAGATGTAACAGGTGCTGAAACAACGATTGGTCAATGGGGCGGCTTAGTATTATTAGGTAATGCACCTGCTAACTCGTGTGGCGATCAAACCGGTGAAACGACAGCTGAAGAATTAGCTAACTGTGGTGTATCAGCTGAAGGTGACGCTGGTCAGTTTGGTGGTGATATTAGCGATGATAACTCAGGTGTTCTTCGTTATATTGTTGTTAAACATGCAGGTAAAACGCTGGGTAATGGCGATGAACTTAACGGTATCTCATTTGCAGGTGTTGGCTCACAAACGAAAGTTGAATACATTCAAATTCACCAAAACCTAGATGATGGTGTTGAGTTTTTTGGTGGCACAGTTAATGTTCGTAACATTGTACTAACTGATATTGGCGACGATGCATTCGATTGGTCATTTGGTTGGTCGGGTCGTGCACAAAATATCTATATTCAACAAAGTTCAGTTGAGGGTGATAACGCAATAGAAGCTGATAACTCAGAATTCGATTCAAATGCGACACCATTGACTAAACCGCTTATTTCTAACGTAACAATTGTTGGTGCTGATGGTACTAACGGTGTTCGTTTACGTGCAGGTACAGCGGGCGTTCTACGAAATGTTGTTATAACGGGCCCTGAAGGTTACTCAAACTGTTTACGTGTAGGCTCAGACTCTGCTGCTAATGCAGAATCGGGTGAGTTGTCTATCGAAAACTCAGCTGTTGCATGTAATGAAGATAATAACTTTGGTTCACAAGCAATTGGTAGTGGCAATGTGCAGTCTTGGTTTGAAGGTCAAACGGGTAACTTAACGCTTACAGCTTCAGCACTTAATTTAGCGACAGACGGCTTTACACCAAAATCGGGTTCACCTTTATTAGGTGCTGGTGGGGATTCATCTGAGCTTGACTCGTTCTTTACCAAAACAGATTACATCGGCGCATTCGATGGCGATAATAATTGGATGGATGGTTGGACAGTTGCTATTACACCAAGCTTTCCTGACGATATTGCTAATGCATTAGCACAAGGACTTGCAACAGATGTTTCTGCTAGCTTCCCTACAATTACAGACAAACCTGTATATCAATTAACCTCTGATGTTGTATTTACATCTGATGTAACACTGACTAACGATGCGCATTGGATTTTAAAAGGACGTACAGCCGTTGGTAATGACCGCGCTGACAACACAACACTTTATGTTCAGTTTGGTACAACGTTAATTGGTGAGTCGGGTGATGACTTCTTAGTTGTTCGCCGTGGTTCTAAAATTGAAGCGGTAGGCAGTGTAAATCAACCAATTACTATGACGTCAATCCAAGATATGACGGGCGGAGAAACTACGATTGGTCAATGGGGCGGTTTAGTATTATTGGGTAATGCACCAGCTAACTCATGTGGCGATCAAGAAGGCGAAGCTACCGCAGATGAACTTGCAAACTGTGGCGTGTCTGCTGAAGGTGACGCAGGCCAGTTCGGTGGTAATGACCCTGAGGATAATTCAGGTACGCTAAAGTATGTTGCAGTTAAACAAGCGGGTAAAACGCTGGGTAATGGCGATGAACTTAACGGTATTACACTTGCGGGTGTTGGTCGTCAGACTGAGCTAGATTACATTCACGTTCATGAAAATCTAGACGATGGTGTTGAATTTTTTGGTGGTACTGCAAATATTAGTCACCTTGTTTTAACAAGCATAGGTGATGATTCACTTGATTGGTCATTCGGTTGGACGGGTAAAGCGCAATATGTATTGATTAAACAATCAGACTCTGAGGGCGACAATGCAATTGAAGCTGATAACTCTGAGTTTGATTCAAGTGCAACGCCACTAACAATGCCAACTATTTCTAATGTAACAATTATTGGTAATGTGGGTGTAAATGGTATCCGCTTACGTGCAGGTACTGCGGGTATGCTTAAAAACGTAGTGGTTACAGGTGGTGCAGACTATTCAAACTGTTTACGAGTAGGCTCTGATTCAGCGCCGCGAGCAGAGGACGGTACATTAACTGTTACTCACTCAATTGTTGCGTGTGAAACCGCTAACAACTTTGGTACGCAAGCAATTGGTACAGGTAATGTTGAATCTTGGTTCTTAGGACAAACAGGCAATTCAGTTCAAGTAGCCGCTGACCTTGGGCTTGCAGATAATGGCTATATGCCAACTGCTGAGTCGTTATTACTTGGTAATGGCTTTGATTCATCAAGCTTAGATAGTTACTTTGATTCTGTAGATTACATTGGTGCGATGGATGCACAAACAGACTGGACAGCAGGTTGGGTAAAAGTAGGCCTTTAACCCAAACCACATTATAGCCGAGCGAAAGCTCGGCTAATGTCTTGTTTTGTTTCGGAGTATAAAAATGAAATCTTTTAAACCCTCTACACTTGCTTTATCAAAGTTAAACTACGCTGTAATGGCTGCGTTACTTGGTTTATCAGTAAATACAGCCACGGCTGCTGAGCAGCAAGTAGAAGAGCAAGAAATAGAAGAAGTTGTTGCTGTAGGGCAACGATTAAAGGGCAGTGCGGGTGCGGTACTGCAAGAACGTCAAAACCAAGCGTTTGTTGCTGATATTATGGGTGCAGACCAAATATCACGTACTGGTGATGGCGATGCCGCCTCTGCACTTCGTCGTGTTACTGGTTTAACGTTAGTCGACGGCAAATTTATTTATGTGCGTGGTTTAGGTGAACGCTATTCTAGTACTCAGCTAAATAGCATGTATGTACCAAGTCCTGATCCTACTCGCTCAGTGGTTCCTTTGGATTTATTTCCATCTGAAATTATTGAAAGCTTGAGTGTACAAAAGTCATTTTCACCGGATATGCCAGCGCATTTTGGTGGTGGTAATGTAAATATTCGGACTAAATCAATTCCTTCTGACTTTTTATTAAAAGTACAAGTGGGTACATCGTACAATACTTCTAATAGCGATACAGGTTACTTTTACAGTGGCGGTGATGATGACTGGATGGGTCGAGATGATGGTTCGCGAGCATTATCGGATGTGTTTACTACTGCGCTTACCAGTGATGCTGGTCTTGAGGGCAATATAAACACTACGTTAGCTGAGCGTAAAAACCTGATTCAATCGCTTGATTGGGATGTAGGTATTTCAGAAAAGGATGTTGACCCTGCCATGAACTTCTCTATTGCCTTAGGTGATAGATTTGAAAGTGAGGCCGGTACTTTTGGTGTGCTTGCAGCCGTATCTTACGATAACGAGTGGGAAGTAGTTCAAGAGCAAAGCGGCTCAAGCCTTGGTAGCTTAGGCTGTGAAGACAAATGTTTTGCCCAGTATTACGATGGTACATCGACTGAGCAAAATGTACGTTGGAGCGGCACATTAAATTTAGGATATGAGTTAAATTCAAACCATAAGTTTGAGCTTACTAATATTGCACTTCATGACATGAGTGACCGCGTACGTAACCGCGATTACTTTGATGCAAATGAAACCGAAGAAGGTGTCACCGAATTACGCCGAGTAGATATTACGTACGAAGAGCGCGAAATGTTTTCGACTCAGCTTAAGGGGACGCACAACTTTCCAGAGCTAAATAATTTATTTTTTGATTGGTATGGCGGTTTAAGTCGAGCAAACCGTAATGCACCAGGTGGTTTAGATGTTGTTTATCAGCAAAACTTAGTTGATGGCGTGCTTGAATCTGAACAATTACAAGATGTAGCTGCAACAAATATCACCCGTGAGTATCAAGTATTACACGACGATGTTGAAACATTTGGTTGGAATATGGGTATGCCTTTTTATGGTGACGGCTATGAGCTTGAGTTAAAAATAGGCGGCGATTTTTCAGAAAAAAAACGTGATGCAAGTAACGTGAAGTTTGGCATTACGCACCGTGGTATAAGCGATGAGTACTCGTTCGGTTCTAACGTAAGCGATATTTTTGCTGATGAAAACACGGCGAATGACGCTTTTTATGCAAGTGTAACTGGCTCAGGTATTTTTGATGACGGGACCACTGATGGTGATAAGTACAGTGCAGCGCATAAATTAGATGCTTATTATTTTATGGCCGATTACTTCTATCAAAACACTTGGCGTTTTACTGGTGGCGTTCGATGGGAAGATTTTTCGCAAGTATCAGTCGGTTATGAAGCGCATACTAATTTCTTTGAAAATACACTACAAGAAATCCAAGATGTAGCTATTAATGAAGATAACTTTTTTCCTTCTTTAGCTGTTACGTACATCATGGATGAAGAAATGCAATTTCGCTTAAATTTAAGTGAAACAACCATTCGCCCTGATCTACGTGATGTAAGCTCTTCTTTCTTTGTTGACCCGTTAACTGAGTTTCTGGTGAGAGGCTCTCCTAGTTTACAAAGTTCTAATTTAAAAAATGTTGATTTTAGGTTTGAATGGTATATGCCATCAGGTAATAATCTTTCTGTTGCATTATTTTATAAAGACATTGAAAACCCAATTGAAATGGTTGAGCTTGCGGGCGTAGGGGGAGCATCTCCACAGTTATTAACAGCAAATGCTCAGTCTGGTAAATTGTCGGGTATTGAAGTTGATTTTTTAACTGACTTTGGCTTTATAAATAAAGATTGGTCTTCAGCATTTTTGTCAGGCAACGTCACGCTATCTGACTCAAGTGTTAATTTGGGGATTAATGATTCAGACGGTGTTGACTCACTGTTTGAAACACAGCTTAAAGAAGCACTTGAGGCCGATACTGTATCGAATATTGTAACTAACAATGAGCGTCGTTTAGTTGGTCATTCTGAGTGGGTTGCAAACTTACAAATGGGCTATGACTCGGATGATGGATTTCATTCTACTTCATTAATTTATAATGTGTTTGGTCCTCGTATAATTGTACCTGGTACACGTGGTAATGAAGATGCAGAAGAAAAGTCGTTTCATTCAGTTGATTTAGTTTATTCTTACTTCCCTAACTTTAACTCTAAAGTTAATTTTAAGGTTAAGAATATGCTTGGTCAAGAAAAAGAAATTGAACAAGAAGGTCTTACCCTTTGGGGACAAGACACCGGCACTGAGTTTAGTTTAAGTTATAGCTATGAGTTTTAAGCTTTATTTAAAATAAAACTCAAGGAATGAAATAATAAACTTCACTATCTATTAGCTCTGTATTTTAATACAGAGCTTTTTTGTGTTTATGCTCAGTATGAAAAATATTTAAGTTCTGTTTTATTCGCTAGTTTTAGCTTTCAGCCAGTGTTAGTTTAGCGTTAATGAAAATTAAATCTCACGCAATGAATTTAATTTTTAATGTATTAAGGCATCTTTTATGAATCAAACAGTGGAACAAACAATGAAAAAAGTAGGATTAGTCGGTTGGCGTGGCATGGTTGGCTCTGTGTTATTAGAACGTATGCAGCAGCAAAGTGATTTTGCCCATATCGACACCACCTTTTTCACCACCTCACAAGCGGGTCAACTAGGCCCAGATATAGCAGGCGACGCAAAACCATTACTAGATGCAAGTGACATTAGCGAACTTGCTAAAATGGATATTATTGTTACTTGCCAAGGCGGTGACTACACCAATGCGGTATATCCAAAACTTCGAGAGTCGGGTTGGGATGGTTACTGGATTGATGCAGCTTCAGCGCTGCGTATGAGTGAGGACAGCATTATAGTGCTTGATCCCGTAAACAAAGATGTTATTGAACAAGGCTTAGAGCAAGGCGTTAAAACCTTTGTGGGCGGTAACTGTACTGTATCGCTGATGCTACTTGCATTAGGTGGTTTATTTGAGCAAGACCTAATTGAATGGGTAAGCCCAATGACTTACCAAGCGGCGTCGGGCGCTGGTGCACGAAATATGAAAGAGCTTATTGCACAAATGGGCGCTATTCATGCAAGTGTTGCAGATAAACTAGATAACCCAAGCTCTGCTATTTTAGAAATTGATAAAATAGTAAGTGAAACAATGGCGTCAAAAGACTTACCACAAGACCAGTTTGGTGTGCCATTAGCGGGCAGTTTAATCCCTTGGATTGACGTACCTATGCCAAGTGGTCAGTCTAAAGAAGAATGGAAAGCACAGGTTGAAGCGAACAAAATTTTAGGTTCTTCAAAGCAACCAGTGCCAATTGATGGTTTATGTGTACGTATTGGCGCTATGCGTTGTCATTCACAAGCGATGACCATTAAATTACGTGAAGATATTAGCGTAGAAAAAATTGAAGAAATTTTAGCGTCTCATAACGAGTGGGTTAAGGTTATTCCTAACGAGCGTGAAATTAGCGCAACAGACTTAACACCCGTTAAAGTAACAGGCACTTTAACAATTCCTGTTGGCCGTATTCGTAAATTAGCGATGGGGCCAAAATACATCAGCGCATTTACAGTAGGCGATCAGCTTTTGTGGGGAGCGGCAGAGCCACTTCGTCGTATGCTACGCATAATTGTTGATGGTGAGTAATACCAATTCGCAATAATACTTAATCAATTTGAGGGGGTAAATCTGACGCTAACTACGTTAAATATTTCTGATATAGAGCAACTATATAACGAAATTTTTGCCTTGTTATCGACACGATTTTTCTTCCCTCAAAATAGATCACTTAATTAAGCGAATTGGTATAATATATAATCAGTATTAACAAAAGGGGTTGGCAATTTGCCAGCCCTTTTTAGTTTAATGGCTTATAAAACCGCTTAAGAGGCTAAAACAATACTTTTTTATGAATGTTCACTTTTGTTTATTATTGAACTTAAGTAAACTGTTTACATTGTGCAACAGCCTATTCAAGTAACATTAATGACCTCTCATATAAATAACTTTGCCAATAAGCGATTAGCATTTGTTAGCTCCTATTTTAGTTCTGCAATTGCTATAAACACGGTTGTTTCTTGTTTTCTTATTTTTAGCAGTATTAACCACAGCGCCTCGCAAGAAAAACTTTACTGGCTTTTTACGTTATCATTTATTTCATTACTTCGAATAGCCAGCCATGTATTTGTTAACAACACCCATGCTTTTAAATATCATCTGTATTTTATAGGTTTATTATTAACGGCTTTAACATGGGCCGCTTTCCCCATTTTGTTTTATGAAAATATGCCAATGCAGGAAAAATTTGTATCACTCGTTGTTTTTAGCTCCCTTGCTGGTGGCGGTGTAAATGTTTTAGCTTCTGATATTCGTTCCTCCTTGTCGTATATAACCTGTTTACTGGTTCCTTTTAGTATTTTATTACTTTTACAGCCTATTGAAGATGAGAATGTACTAGGTATTTTAGGGCTCGTTTTATGGTTTATTTTGTGTTTTGTTACCGCTGTACGTTCTGCTAAAGATGTAAAGTCATCAATTAATAATGAACTTAAGTTAGATCAATTTATTGAAAACTTAGAAAACGAAGTGCAACTTCGTACCGAACAAATAATCCTTTTAGAGCAAAAAGATAATTTAACTAAATTGTTTAACAGGGGGAGCTTTGTTTCTAATGTTGAACTTGATTTAGCCAATCAAAATGATGATATTAAAGCCGTTTTATTTTTAGATATGGATGACTTTAAAATCATCAACGATAAATACGGTCACGATTTTGGTGACTTTGTTCTGGCCCAAACAGGTAAACGATTAGTTGAAACACAAACTCAGGGCGATTTTATTGCTTGTCGTTGGGGAGGGGATGAGTTTATTTTTTATTCTCGTAGTAACACCGAAGACGAACTTTTTGACTGTGTTTTTAGATTAGTTAAAACTTTAACGAAAACAGTAAGCATGGATAGCTATCAAGTAAACCCTTCTTTTAAAGTTGGGCTGTATTTTACGCGTGAAAATTTTAACCTTGAAGACGCGATTAAATACGCTGATGTTGCTATGTATGAAGGTAAGAAAAGCCGTAATGAAATATCGGTATTTGACGAGCGAATGCATGAATCGCTTAAAAGAGAAGAAGTACTTCGCAGCTCAATTAAAGAGTGCGTAGAAAAAGGTGACTTTCATCTGTGTTATCAACCTATTGTTGATATAAGTACAAATGAAATAACCACGTTTGAAGTACTACTTCGTTGGCAGTTTAATGATGAATTTATTCCCCCTTCAGAATTTATAGATATTGCAGAGCGATATGGAAAAATTAATATATTAGGTGAATTTGTACTAGAGCAAGCCATCGCGAGTTTAAGTAAGTTAAACGCTGTGAATAGTAAGATTGGATTGTCGATTAATGTGTCGGTGTTGCAACTAGAAAACCATAATTTTTTAGATTTTTTAGTTGCTCTTCTAAATAGATATGCTGTTAAACCATACAATGTGCATTTAGAAATAACAGAAACAGTCATGATCAAAAATTTACCGTATTTGTCAAAAGTGATTACGGCCATAAAAAATACCGGTGTGCGTATTTCTATTGATGACTTTGGTACTGGGTTTTCTTCTATATCGGTTTTAAAAGAGCTGTCAGTTGATTACATTAAAATAGACAAATCTTATATTGATAACATTTGTGAATGCTCAAAAGATAAAAGTATTGTATCTGCGGTAACTAACATGTCGCATATGATTGGATGCCAAGTAATAGCGGAGGGCGTAGAAAACCCCGCTCAGCTAACGTTATTACAAAGCTTACAAATTGATAAGTATCAAGGTTTTATATTCAGTAAACCAGTTAGATTTGCCGATGCGCTTAAACTTATTAGTTAGAGCGCTGACTTTTCAGGCACAAAGTTTGTTTTATCTAGGTTCGATTTAAGCGTGCCGTGCGTTTCTGGCTCGCTGCGAGCGGTAACTTCTTTTGTGTTATTCTATTAGCTTACATTCATATGAAAATAACTTAAAACGGAGCAATCCGCCTCGTTTTTTTAATGCTATTTGCCTAAAGATGCTGCCGAAAATTCAACCTAAAAAGATAGGTAGGCCTTAGTAATAATGAACTTTTATTGACTTAATTCGCTTATATGAACTACCTGATTACGCCCTCCATTTTTAGCATGATAGAGTGCTTTATCTGCCTCATTTATTGCGCTTTCAATTGCGGTTTTATTGTATTTAATATTTATTACGCCAAAACTTGCCGTAACATTAATTACTTTATCATTAAAATGAATCGGACTACTGGCGAGTGCGTTTCTTAGTTTTTCGGGGAATGCTTTAGCTGTAGGCTCGTCGTTACGTGCTATTAATAAGGTAAATTCTTCGCCACCAATTCGGCCAAACAAATCATCTGGATTTATGCAGTCTTGCATTATTTTCGCCGCTTCTACTAACACCACATCACCTCCTGCATGTCCAAACTCATCGTTTATTTTTTTAAATTTATCTATATCCCAATAAATTAAGCTTACGTACTTATAATTATTAAGTTTATCTTTTAGTTGCTCTTGGCTTTTATTATAAAACCCACGCCTATTTAAGCAGCCCGTAAGTACATCAGTCATTGCAAGATGGTTCATTTTTTCGGCTAAATCAGACGCCATTATGAATATCATAAATACGGCCATGCCGACATGAGCAGCGGGGACAGTCATAAAGTTAATTAATGTATATAGCGCTATATATTCTTCATTCACTTGGCTGCCTTGCAGTAATGCTATGCTTGCTGCAACAAATAAAAGTAATCCACATAGCGAATAAGTAATACTAGCGCCTATTTCAGCAGGGAGTGATTTTTGCTTATGCCTGAAAATAATAACCGCACTTAGTATCAGTAAGATCACATCGTAATACACATACAACGACATAAATAAGCCAACATGCATATTTATGGCTGTAAAATAATAAACAGTAGCAAGAGTTACTATTGCCGAGATGATTAAATAGCGAATTTTTATACTCGAATTTACCCTAATGCAATGCCCCCATGTACCAAGTAGCACAGAGCCTACTGAGAAGCTGCTTCCTAACATCCAATATAGTGTGTGAGAGTCAAATAATGGTTCTGCTAATATTGTTGCCCATTGGCATGCAGAGAGTGCGAATGCGATTGTCCAAAGCATGGCATATTGCTTTTTACCTAACGTAAACCACGACATTAAAAATATGACAGACCAAATAACACTGGTTAAAAAGAGAGTAACTAATATATAAAAAACAGGGTTCATGTATTTTTATTCTTGTTTGCGTTAATTTTACTTTAGTAGATGAAAGCGATTTATTCGAATCAATGCAGGTTATTAGTTGGCAAAACTATAGATAGATAAGCATGGTAATCACTTCATTAAGCGGTGTATTTGAATAGTGGTATATCCTTTGCTGTAGTGATTGTAGTTTAGAGTTTTAAGCTTATATGGCTTTGCTCTATTTGTAATTTTATACCTAACAGGTACTTAAGTTACAAATATTAGTAATTTTTACACGTTTATTTATGTACTTAATTAAAAAGTTTAACTAATTAGAGCCTGTTTATCTTTGAGGTTAAATGTGCAGCCGTACGTTTGGTTTTTAGGCAAGGTTGAGTCTATGTTGTGTGGTTGTTCTTCATAAATAGGCGATAACGCAGCATAAATGCCAAACATACGTGCCCTACATAGAACAGAGTTTAATCCTTAAAGGTCAATAGGCCCTCGTTTTTAGCAAAGGAAGTTAGAATGCATTTTTCATCTACAACATTTCACGCCAAATATTTTAAAGGTGTAATAGCGCTGATTGTATTGCTTATAATAACGCGAATAGCCGCGCCTTATGTAGTTCAGTATTACGTAAATTATCAGTTAAAGCATACGCAAGGTGTTACGGGACATGTTGGTGATGTAGATTTGTTTTTATATCGCGGTGCCTACGCAATTGACGACGTTGAAATTTACGCTGTTGATGCAACTTCAGCTCCTAAGCCTTTATTGAGCATTCAAACTCTTGATTTTTCACTCGCGTGGTCAGCCCTTTTAAAGGGTAATTTAGTAACAAACATGGCCTTTACGCGTCCTGAAATAGTTATTTACGATAAAGACCCCAATGCTTCTGAGCAAAATAAACAAGTAAAAGACGAAACTACCTGGGTAGGGCTCGCCAATAACTTAGTACTGTTTTCTATTGATACCTTAACAATTGAGCAAGGAAAGTTAACCTTAGTTAACTCAACCAATAGCGGTGAAAAACCCACTTTTATATCAAATATTAACGCCAAAATTGAAAATATTACGAATGCTCAAAACTTATCAAAAACACTTGTAACAACTTTAAATGTTGAAGGAGCATTAATGGGCGAGGCAGCTTTGAAGCTTAATGGCAAATTAGACCCTTTTAGCAAGCAAGCTAATTTTGATTTTAATGCAGAGGTACAGCGCTTTTCAGTTAAAAATTTAGACACTGTATTTAAAGTGTATACACCGTTTGATATTGAAGCGGGAGGCATTGATGGCGCTATGGAACTTGTGGCTAAAGATAATAACTTAAATGGTTATGTAAAAGCGGGCGTTCAAAACTTGCGTGTTTTTTCGTGGCGCGAAGATATAGAAAAAGATGACGACGGCATATTTACAGCCATATTTGAAGGAAGTGTTGATTTACTGGGCTCTATCCTCGAAAACAATGAGTCTAAACTTGTTGCTGCACGCATTCCTATAGAAGGGCAATTAGACAATGCGGATGTTTCGACTTTCCAAGCAGTTACTTCGGTTTTAAAAAATGCTTTTTTTGATGCGTTTAAGATGAAAGTAGATAACATCATTTCTTTTGAAGATACGGATAACAAACCTGATAACGAGGGGAATTAAAGCACTTTGGGAATGCATGTTTGAGTTAAATGCCTAAGCTGCACCCACTTTTTAAACTTTAAGTGGGTGCTTTAGTACTCTTATCAGATTAGTTTTTGCGGTTACTCAATAGCTCTTTAAGCTCAGCAATTTGGGATTTTAGTTCGTTTACTTGCCCTTGCGTTGCAGGTAATGAGCTGTCGTCTGCGAGCTCTTCTCGTGCTTTGCGGTGCTCCTCACTCATTACCTCAAGTATTGCACCTACCATCATGTTTAAAAATACAAATGCAGTTAAAAATATAAACGTAAGGTAATAAATCCAGCTTAATTCATACACCGCCATTGTTTCGTACATTATGTCGGTCCAATCTTCAAATGTTGCCACCCTAAACAAGGTAAGCATTGAGATTGAGACGTCTTGCCAAAGTACGGGGTTTATTTCAGCAAACATCATGCTGCCCATTGCAGCGTATATATAAAAAATAACAAACATTAATAGGGCTATATAACCCATTTGCGGAATGGCTTTAAGCAATGAGTTAACTAATAAGCGCAGCTCAGGGATCATCGATACCAATCGCAGTACTCTAAATATGCGCAGTAAACGAGCAATTAACATAGTAGAACCAGCAGCAGGATATAAACTGCCCAATACTATGATGGTGTCGAATATATTCCATCCTTTAGAAAAAAAGTGTTTTATGCCTTTACTTGCAATAAAGCGGATTACTAGTTCAATTAAAAAGAATGCGGTAATGCCAACGTCCATCCAATTTAGAGCAAGTTCTACGGTAGGATGTAGTGAGTAAGTGTGCGCACCGACTGTCAGGGCAGAAACAATAATTACAGCTATAACAAATGATTGAAATATCTTGCTTTTGTCTATACGCTGAAACAACTTTTGTAACTGCGACATCATAGAAATAGATCCTTTGGAGATTAAGATTTTATGGCGCTAATATACAATAATATTGTAATAATTTAACGCTTTTTCGATATAGAAAGTGTAAGGAAATTTAATGTTTATCAATAAACTAAAAAGTAGCGCATTACTTATTGTTGGATTATGTGTTTTAGCTGGTTGTAGCTCTGACGCGCGTTTTCATGAAGTTCAATCGGCGCGCCTTGATGAATGTAACTATAAAGCCGACAAAGAATATTACGAATGCCTAGATAAACAAGACTCTAACTACGAAGAGTTTAAAAAACAGCAACAAGCAGAAACTAAATAAGTAACCCTTTATATTTATGACTAAAACTCAAAAGCAGCGCGATAAGCACATTCGACTAGCACTTACTAATGCATGCGAGGCAATAAAAGAAAGCGTAATTGGTTTTGATTATCTAACGCATACCATTGATTTAAATAACGAGGCTAATACGTTAAAAGTACAGTGCTATTTTAATGATGATATAGCCCTTGAAAGTGCAAAACCGCAACTTAACGAATTAACAAATATAATACTCAAAGAGCTTACGAGTATTAAGTTGAACGCAAAACCAGCACATATTTCATTTTCCGCCAATTAACAGAGCTTTTGTTGGTTTGATAGCACATGGACGTTATAATTAGATAAATTATTTTTAGGGTTTAAATTATGGCTGTTCCTACGCGTTCGCAAATTTCACCAGGTACCACAGTAAATATTGTATTAAAAGAAGATCAACGCAGCGGCACATTAACTGAGGGTGTTGTTGAGCGCCTTTTAACAAAATCACCAAATCACCCACACGGCATTAAAGTACGTTTAGAAGATGGTCAAGTTGGCCGAGTAAAAGAGATTTTATAATGGCAGCGTTAACAGAACAGGCTTTTTGGGAATTAGTAACAACGCCTGATTTAGGGCTCGATCCGCAAAGTGTGAGCGATAACCTAAAAACTAAACTTAATGATTTAAGCGATCAACACCTTATTGATTTTGATAAGCATTTTGGCATACATATGCGCAAGTGTTTTACTTGGGATTTATTTGGTGCCGCTTTTGTGATGGCTGGATGTAACGACGATTACGGCTTTAGCGAATTTAGATGTTGGTTAATTTCGCGCGGTAAAACTGTATTCGAAAACGCCTTAGAAAATGCTGATTCTATAGCGCAGTGTACACCTGTTTATTACTTAAACGAGCAGCCTTATCCGTACATTGATGAGTACGACTTAATAGCCGGTTTATTATTTGAAGAACGTAACGAAGACGAATTGCCGTTTATCCCTTCTGGCAGTGATGAGCCCAAAGGTAAACGTTTTAAAGACAAACCTAAGTTTTTAAAGCAAAGCTACCCTTTATTATTTGCAAAGTACTGGCAATAAAATAAATACCAATTCGTATAACTAGTTAAATAATCTAATGAGTTCAATTGACCCTTACAATTAGGCGCATTGGTATAAATCGTTTTGTTGTTTAAGTACGTATTAAATAAAGTGCTTAACAACAAAATGGTTTGTAATGAGTATCTAGGGCATGTTTACCTTTGGTGGTTGAATTTGTTCAATCCAAGAAGGATTTAATCGCGGCGCGACATTTGTAAACTAGTGGGCTCGACAACTGCTCCTGCATTATTCTAATGGCTTACATCCATGTAAGAATAATAAAAACCGAGCAAAGCTTCCGCGTCCTACTCACGCGCTCGCTCCTGTAATACGACTTCTCTCCTTTTATAGTAAATCTCTGTTATAGTTGTTAAAAGTTATAAAAGCTAAGTGATTAGGCATTTTGCTATTATTTAACACGCTGACTCACGAGGATACACCCACGAAATGAAATATTTAACACTCGCTTTATTAACTGTCGCTTTTACAAGTGCAAATGCTTTTTCTGAGCCGAGTAATAAAACACGATTTATACCGTTTTTAAAGTCAAAATTGGGGACATACGAAGTTGTGTCGACCAATTCAGGGTTATGCGTTAATAGCGATTTGAGTTTGACAGACGAAAGTGATTTAAGTGCAGGTTTTAAACTTGGAGAACAAATTGTATTTGGATCGCTCCACAATGGTACTCGCACTATTAAAAAACCAAACTTTTGTTTTATAACCAGTACGATTAAATATAAAAGTGATGGCCTTGAAAACGGTTTAAGAATGAGCCGTTGTGAAAACCCTGCAAACGAAAAAACAATCAGTCAAAGTATCAAATTCTTAGCTGATAACACACTAAAATATACATTAAGCGAACCTAGTGTAGAGTGCACATTTAAAAAAGCAGACGAGAGCAAATAAAGCATCTAGTAAGTAGTAAATCATTCGCAGTATATTTTAGGGATATCGCGCCAACGCGTAGTGTACTGCGGCGATAAAAAATCACGGTTCATGTGCCATCGGTCATTTAATTTACTGCTTGCAAGGCTGAGCATCCCTTTTCCGTATCGATTGTTAATTGTATCTAGGCATTGCATAAGCTTTGGATTATCAGGGCTCTTATTAAATAAGTCATTTTGCTGAAACTGTTCTGATATTAGCTCTACCGCGCCCACACCACACTTATAAAATCGGATCCCCGGTTGGTAAATATTATTAAACACCTCAGATACAGCATTAGCCATCACGCAGGTGTCGTTAGTGGGTGAGGGGAACTTATACACAAACGACTTTTTATAATATCTGTTTTCGTGCGCGCCACTGGCTGCAAAAATATAAAGCTGGTGAGTAAGCGAGCGTTGCGCTCTTAGTTTATTAGCCACTGTGGTTACATGGTTAATTAGCGCCGTTTTAAGGGCTGTTGGCTCGCATATGCGCTCTCCAAAACTACGGGTCGAATAAATTTCCCGCTTGTCTTGTCGTACATCATCCCAGTTTAAACATGTTATCCCGTTAAGCTCGCTTACTGTACGTTCAACAACCACACTAAATGCACGGCGCATTGCTTTAGGGTTTTGCTGAGCAAGATCCCAAGCGGTGTGTATATTCATTATTTTAAGCTTTCTAGCTAGTCGTCGGCCTATTCCCCACACATCTTCGCAGCTCATTCTTTGTAAAATAGCTTGGCGAGTTTGTTCGCTATTTATTACTGCTACACCATTAAAACCACTGAGCTTTTTAGCAGCGTGGTTAGCGGCTTTTGCTAAAGTAGGGGTCGGGCCAAAACCAACACCCACAGGAAGCTTTGTTTCGCGCCATACTGTGCGCCTTATTGTATGGCCGTATTCATGCCAGTCTTTAATTAATGATGTGTAGCCATTAAAGTGCAAAAACGATTCATCAATACTGTATATGTGTTGTGTATCGCAAAAGCGGCCAATAACATTCATCATCTTGTCGCTTAAATCAGCATAAAGCTCGTAATTACTAGAGCGAATAACAACGTTGTTTTGCTCAAGTAAATGCTTAACTTTAAAGTAGGGGCCAAATTTAGGAATATTTAAGCGCCGAGCAATAGGGCAAATAGCGCATACACAGCCATCGTTATTGGTAAGTACAACCACGGGTTTGGATCGAATAGCAGGGTCGAATACTTTTTCGGCACTGGCATAAAACGACACAGCATCAACTAAGGCATACATTTTAGTAACTCTGGGCTTTGCCTGTGCATTCTTATTGATAGCGTTACTACGCCTTCTAGCTGAAACTCGTCTGTAGAGGTTAGTTGTACAGGCTTATGTAAAGAAGAAGCAGAAAGCAGCCGTGCATTGGTTTTATCAAGTAGTTTGCATACAAAAAGACCATTTAAGTTAGCAACAATAACGTCACCATTTTCTGCAGGCTCTGCACGGTCGATAACTAATAAGTCCCCTTCAAAAATTCCGACTTCTTGCATAGAGTTACCCGATGCAATACCAATAAACGTAGCATCTGGATGCTTTATTAAAAGCTCATCAAGGGTTACACCTAGCTCGGTGTACTGCGCTGCGGGGGATTCAAAACCACACACGCCTGCTTCTATATAAATGGGAATGACAAACATAACACAACCTAAAACGCATATACTGTATAAGTGTACAGTATATGCGTTTTGTGTAAGTTATGCCAAGAAATGTATAACTGATCAATCCATGTTTTTGATCATTTGTTGTGCGGTATCTAAAAAGTCTTTGATTTGTTGAGGATTTAAGTTTTTACACATTTGATTATTTATTTTCTGCTCTGATGCTAATAACTTATCAAAAAGAACTTTACCTTGCTCTGTGAGCGACAAAATAAAGCAGCGTTTATCGTGCTCACTCGCCTGTTTATTAATTAAATTTAAGCCAATAAGATCTTTAATTAAACGTGCTATTTGCGCTTTATCGCGCTGCGTTTTAGTAACAATATCGTTAGCCGTACAGTTATTTACGTTCGCGATAATATGTATGCAGCGTACGTGCATAGCATTAATACCCAGTTCGCCTGCGTTAATTGCTTCACGAATTGTGACACGGTAATTTTGCATTAGTTCAAACAGCGTATTTGATAAAGGTGTATTCATAGAACTCTCAATATAGTTGACAAAGTCAATTAATTTGCTATAGTTGATTTTATCAACCAATGGGGCGTTGTGCAATACCTGCTTTTTCTAGCAGCCAATTATTATACCAATCTGCTTATATATGGGGTCTATTTAACGTTAAGAAAATTACGCTAGAACTAGGCAAAATTTTTGTATCTAGGGTCTGTTGTTCTTTGCGGATTAAAATTTGTTCAAACTAGGGGCTATTTAATCGCGGCGCGAGATTTGTAACCTAGTGGGCTAAGTAAAAACCGAGCAACAAAGAGTAAGTAGCCCCTAGGAAGAACCCTTTGGGCAGCGCCTGTTTGGCATTAATGCTACGTTATCGCCCATTTATGGGGAATAACCACACTGCATAGTCTCTGCCTTGCCTAAATACCAAACAGGCTGCTGCAAATTTAATCTTGAAAGATCAACAGATCCTAGTCGTTCTAAATAAAAATTTTAACAACGTTATAGTGCAATTTAATTCGTTAAATTGATCAAAGATTTATGCAGGTTGGTATTAAAGTCTAAGTTTTGTAAAACGAGGTAATACATGAGTAAACAAGTTCGCAAAGCCAACGTATTAAGTACACAGCAAATCACACCCCACCTACAGCGTATTGTTGTAGGCTCTGATGATTTTAAAGACTTAACCTCACAGTACATTGGTAACTATGTAAAAGTACTATTTCCAAAAAATGGTGAAGTAGATTTTAACTTAAAAACAGCCTGTATACGGTCATATACAATAAGGCATGTAGATGCACAAACAGGCGCGCTAACGCTTGATTTTGTTATAAATATGCACCAAGGCCCTGCAACTGACTGGGCTAAAATTGCAAAAGTAGGCGACGAGCTAGGTATTGCAGGACCAGGCCCTAAAAAGCTAGATAATTATGAGCATTCGCATTATGTATTACTAGGCGATTTAACATCGGTAAATGCAATAAAAGGGTATGCGCAGCAATTACCTTTAACTTCAAAAATTGATGCTTTTGTACATGCGCCCACCGAAAAAGACATTATTGATTTAGAAACAAGCCGCAATGTTAATTGGCTTGTTACCGACAACGCTGACGAAGCGCTACTTAGCGCGCTTCAAAATTTGCACATTACAGCAGAGCCTCCCATTGTATTTATGGCATTGGAGGCTGGGCTTGTACGTAGGGTAAAAACACTGCTAACAGAGCAATTTAATATACCGCGCAGTAATATTGTTTCCTCAGGTTATTGGAAAAAAGGCGTAGATTCAGAAGGCTATAAAAAGCAGCGCCAACGTGATGGACAGCTTGCCTGAATACCTTAGAGCAAAATAACATATACCTATTTTGCTTTAATACCTCTGCGTAACTTGAATTGACCTAATAGCAGACCCATTTAAGTGTTTTATGCTAATGATGTAATCCATTATTAGCATGCATTTTTAGGAGCTGCTATTTTGTTAAATTCCATTCCTTTTTCGTTATTAGAACTTGCCCCCATGATCAAAGGGGACAGCGTTACTAACACTCTTCATAAAAGTACTAAATACGCCCAACGTGCAGATGAACTTGGCTTTAACCGTTTTTGGCTTGCTGAGCATCATAATATGCCAGGAATAATTTGTGCTGCCACTTCTATTTTGGTTGGACACATTGCAGGTAATACCAAAAAGATACGCGTTGGATCGGGCGGTATTATGCTGCCAAACCACTCCCCATTAGTTGTTGCTGAACAATTTGGTACGTTAGAGAGCTTATATCCAGGGCGAATAGATTTAGGACTAGGGCGTGCCCCCGGCAGTGACCAAGTAACGAGTCGTGCACTAAACAACGATATGAGCCGCGCAGAAAACTTCCCGGGTGAAGTAACTGAGCTGCAAACATTGTTAGGTCCTTACAATGGCACGCATGCTATACGTGCTATACCGGGTGAGAACACAAACGTTCCTATTTGGTTATTAGGCTCGAGTTTATTTAGCGCGCAGTTAGCGGCGCAAAAAGGGCTACCGTATGTATTTGCAGGGCATTTTGCACCGCGCTTTGTGCACGATGCAATAGCGTTGTATAAGCGCGAATTTAAAGCATCAAGCGTACTTGATAAGCCATACGTAATGCTTGCACTGCCTTTAGTGGCAGCAGACACCGACGATGAAGCGCAATACTTGTCGACTACTTCTAAACAACGTGTGCTCGAACTCATACGTGGTAACGAGCTGTGGCTAAAACCACCTGTTGAAAGCATGGATGGGTTGTGGAGCGAACAAGAACGCGCTCATGTAGAGAACTTTTTAAGTCTAAGCGTAGTAGGCGGACATGTAAGTATTAAACACAAGTTAGAGATGATAGCGAAACAGCTAGAAGTTGATGAGTTTATATTTACCAATGATGTATTCGATAGTGAAAAACGCCACCGTGCACTCGAAATTTTAATGGAAATAAAACACTAAAATATAGTTAGTTAAGCAAGCGTACACTCTGGGCTTGTTAACATACAGACATCATCAAAAGTTAAACTTTTTTAACTCATTTTATTAACTTTAAGTGATGTCTGTATTTGTTATTTAAATATTCAAAGTAAATTTGATTGCTATTTTTAGTATATATTTTGCTTTACATACCGTTCTGTTTTTTCAATCGAACTGATTTAAACAATCAATTTTAAGATATCACTTTTATTTTTTATAATGTGTGTATTAAACCAAACATCATTAAATAAAGGTAGGTTCACCGTGAAGTCTCTAAATAGCGCAACAGCTAATTCAGTTAACAAAACAGCGCAACCAAAAGTTGCACTGATTGCTGAAGGTGGCGGGCAGCGAGGGATCTTTACAGCTGGCGTACTTGATGCGTGGTTAGAGCAAGAATATGACCCATTCGATTTATTCATTGGCACCTCTGCAGGTTCGCAAAACTTAACTAGTTACTTAGCGCGTCAAAAAGGCTATGCAAAACGCCTAATTAGAGGGCTTTCGCGTAACAAACGTTTTTTTCAGCTTGGTCGCGGATTAGTGGGTAAACACATAGTTGATTTAGATTGGTACTTTGACAAAACCACTGAGGTAAAAAGAGCCATAGATTTTAAAACAGCTAAAACGAGTTTAGGCGCGCGTGAGCTACTTATAACAGCCACTAATGCACGAGACAGAAAAGCATATTACTTATCGCCAACAGGTGAGAGTGGCCAATGGCGTGATTTGTTAAAGGCTTCTAGCGCACTCCCGTTTTTATACAAACAAGGTGTAAAGTTAACACCTTGGTTAAATGCAAAAGCAGCGAACGAAATACACCTTGCTGAAGAGCAAGTACAGAGCGATTTTTATCTAGACGGCGGTTTAGCCGCTCCATTACCAGTGCGTGAAGCTTACAACCGAGGTGCTCGTAAAATTGTGGTAATAAGAACGGTTGACGCTAATTTTCAAGCGCAATCTGCATGGGTACAAAAGCTAAGAACATTTGCTATAGCATCAGGCTATTGTCCAAAAACATTGGACTACTTGATACAGCACGAGAAAGCGTATTTAGATGAGCTTGAGTTTATTGCAAATCCACCAAGTGATGTGGAAATAATACAAATTTTTGCAGACGAAAAACTGCATAGCAAATTATTAGGTAGTTCAAATAACGATTTACGTTTTGATCATAAATTAGGCTTAGATGCCGGTCGCTCATACTTAGCAATGCAAAATTTACAGATTAACAGCAACAACCATTACAGTGCACCTACACAATACAGCTATAACTAATTAAATATGATTACAAAAAAGCGCATAACTTTATGCGCTATTTTTTTGCCATTCTTAATCCTCATTACGCCTAAACCTTATTGCATCAAAATAAAAACTATTGCATCCCGCACCTATGCGCAAAACAAAATACTGAATCTTAAAAAGATATTATTGATTTTTTAACTAATCAATATAAAGTGTAGGTGTGATTTATTATTCATATTTATAGAAATAAAATTCAATGTTGAATGTGCTTACTTACAGATTATTAAACACCAATACACACTTAACTATCGGGTAGAGCCAAACTTAAACACTATTATGTTTAATGCATAATGAGCTGCCGGAGTTTTAAAGTTGAGTAGCGCTACATGCAGAGTTTAAAGTCGGTGCTAACATAAAGTAAAAGTATAAATAAAAAGGGATTAGTAATGTTCGATACCGTCGTCAAAAGTGTAAACAACCTTTTATGGGGAGAAGGTCAGGTACTTATTTATATACTTTTGTTTACAGGTATATGGTTTTCGGTACGACTAAAAGCAATTCAAATACTTAAATTTAAACATATGTTTAGCCTTTTAAAAGGCAGCAGCAAATGTAAAAAAGACGATATTTCCTCATTCCAAGCGTTGTGTACAGGGCTTTGCGCACGAGTAGGTACCGGTAATTTAGCCGGAGTGGCAGTGGCAATTTCACTTGGTGGCAGCGGCGCTATATTTTGGATGTGGGTAATAGCCATATTGGGTATGGCTACAGGCTTTGCCGAAAGCGTACTTGGGCAAGTATATAAAGTGCGCGATAGTGGCGGCGAGTTTAGAGGCGGCCCTGCGTATTATATTCAACAAGGTTTGGGTAGCCGAGCATTCGCAATTGTGTTTGCCGCATGTTTATTTTTAGGTTACGGCTTTACGTTTAGCGCAATGCAAACTAACACAATTACCGACGCGCTTAACTACGCGTTTGAAGTTCCTACATTTTATTCAGGTCTTGTTATTACCGTACTAGCCGGCTCAATTATACTCGGTGGCTTTAAAGCAATTGCCCGATTTGCAGAGCGTGTTGTGCCAATAATGGGCATTGTGTTTGTACTTGCCGCCGTTATTATTACGATTATAAATTTCACGCAAGTACCCGCCATGCTTAAAGATATATTTTTATCGGCGTTTGGTTTACAAGAAGCCGGAGCGGGTGCAATGGGCGCAGCCATTAAAAACGGTATTCAACGTGGTTTATATTCTAATGAGGCCGGTGCAGGTAGTGTCCCGCATGCTTCAGCAAGTGCCAGCCCAATTCCTAATCACCCTGTAACGCAAGGTTACATACAAATGCTAGGCGTATTTTTCGATACAATAGTACTGTGTAGCTGTACCGCGGTGATCATTTTATTAGCCGATATAGACATTAGCGGCGAAATGGAAGGCATTCGTCTAACACAAAGCGCGATGACCGCTCATTTAGCACAAGGTGGTGTTTACTTTGTCGCAGCTGCTATTACCTTATTTGCTTTTACATCGGTGGTGGCAAACTACGCCTATGCAGAGAGCAACTTGCACTTATTTAAGCTCGACAACAAAGTAGGGCGCGGCATTTACACTTTGCTTTATTTATCAATGATGTTGTGGGGCGCGTCGGCCACATTAAAAGAAGTCTGGGATTTAGCCGATATTGCCTTAGGGTTAATGACAGTGGTTAACGTTATCGCTATTATACTGTTAACGCCGACTATTTTGTCTGTTACGAGCGATTACCACGCACAAAGAGACAAAGGTTTAGAGCCCGAATTTAAAGTAAAAGATGTAAAAGTACAGGGCAAATGCGAAGACGGCATTTGGGACTAACTCACGTATTTTAAGCACACTTAACTATAAAAAGCGGTTTTATGGCAACATAAAGCCGCTTTTCATTTTGCATAAACATTCACTTTAAGTATTATGAAAATAACTAAAGCAACCAAAATAAAAGGCACAATTTTTTAGATGATCGAGATTCACGCAGGGAAAACAGCGGCTAAAATTATTAACGAACAGGGCTTTAAACCTGAACTTTTCACCTCTTTTTTAGGTGCAAGTGGCGGTCCTAAATGGTTTACATTATTTGGCTTAGATAAATATATTTTTGGTGAATTTTTTAAAAACCGTACCCAACCACTTAATTTAATTGGATCATCTGCTGGCGCTTTTCGCTCTGCGTGTTTTGCACAAAACGATCCTGTTGCTGCGATTGAGCGCTTAGCAAAATCGTATTCGCAAACTCGATATTCAAGTAATAAACCAACACCTAGTGAAATAACAATAAAAGCGCGCGCATTACTTGAAGATGTTTTTGGCGATAACGGCGTAACCGAAATTATAAATAACCCAACATTTAAAGCGCACTTTATAGTAGCAAAATCGAATGGCTTTATTGCCAGCGAAAATAAATTTATACAACTTATGGGCTTGTCAAAAAGTTATATGTTAAACCGCGTTAACCGAAAATTATTAGGCGCGCAGTATGAGCGCTTTATATTTGGCCCAGCAACAAGTGACTTATCAATTACCGACAGCTACAATTTTAAAACGCAAAACATAGCGCTTACTCAAAATAATTTAAAAGACGCGTTACTTGCATCGGGTTCAATACCACTTGTTATGCAAGGCATAAAAAATATTGCAGGCTCGCCGGAAGGAATATATCGCGATGGCGGAATAATTGATTACCACTTTGATTTAAAAATTAATAACTCAGGACTTATTTTATATCCGCATTTTAATTCAGAGCCAAAAGCAGGGTGGTTCGATAAAAATTTAAAACGTAAAGTGTCACCACTTAATTACGATAACGTAGTGATGATCACCCCATCAAAAGAATTTGTAGCAAGCTTACCTTACGGAAAAATCCCAGACAGAAACGACTTTACCGATCTTGATGCAGATACACGTATTAAATATTGGAATACTGTTTTTAGTGAAACTGAAAAATTGGCTGAGGCGTTTGATAAAAATTTAGAAAATAAATCATTTAGTACTATAGATATAATGGGATAGGATTATTTATTTAGTTACATGTTATAAATAAGGAAATTAAAAAGGAAATTTTATGAAACTATACAAATATTTATCTACTGATGCCGCTATGGCATTTTTAAAAGAACCTACACTCAGACTAAGTCAAAACAACAGTCAAAATGACCCTTTTGAAGTTTTATCTACAGAAATAGATTTAAATAGAATAAAAGATGTAACTCAAGAGACTGTAAAAATTTGTGGGAGAGAATTTAAGTCGCACAGAGATATAAACCCATATTTAGATTTATATGGCTATGTGTCTTTAAGCAAAAATAAAGAAAGTATGCCAATGTGGGGTAACTATGCAACCAATAGTAAAGGTATATTAGTTGAGTTTGAAGTTGATGAAGAAGATGCATTTTCTATTTTTGATATAGATAAAACTAATGCTATTGAAGCTTACCTGAGTGACAATGTTATTTATAATAGAGAACGAAGCTATAGCAAAACTATAAATGATTTTTCGGATGAAGAGATTAATAATTTTTCGAAACATTATTTCTTTAGTAAACATGAATCTTGGAAGCACGAGGAAGAATATAGGTTTGCACTACCATTTACAAACTGCAATAAAGTTATAACACTTGGAAATTCAAATGAAACCAAAGATAAGCTGAGGTCACTGGGTTATAAAGGTGATTTAAGAGAAGAAATTAATGATCTATCTAACCTGTTTTATCTTGCAGGGGCTTGCGAAAGTAGCCTTTCAAAATGGAATTCGGTTTGGCGAAATTACGAAGCTTATCAAGTGATGTTCTTAATTAAAATTAATCCAAGTAAAATATCTAAAATTTACTTAGGAGTAAATTCAGATGTACAGAAAATGAAAGAAGTAATAATAGAGGGGACTAAGTTAGCAACAGGAAATAGAGGAAGATTTTATAATAGCTTTGAACAAAAGTTTACAGATGTCTATAGATGCAAACTTGACAGCAATCTATTTAAATTGAAATATGAAAAACTCATGTGAAAAGCTTTATTATAGCAAGGTGCATTACCGCCCATAAATTACGTTATGTTAAATTGCACTGGTTTTAATAAAGCGAGCGTGATTATACAAAGCAGCTCGCTTTTAGGAGAGTAATTTGGTGGTTAATTAAGCTCTGAATCAACCCAAAACTTAGTTCCTTTTAATACAGCTTGTAGTGCAAGGCCATTTTCGGTTACAGAATATACAGTTACTTGATCTGCAATCGCTTCGGCAACCAATGCACCGCCTTTATCTTCATATTTAGCTGCTGCATCAGCGTTTCCGCCAAAAGCCCAACCATGTTCAATAAATCTATTTAGTGCAGCTTGGTTATGAAAAACCATTACAACGTTAAAATCTTTTACACCTAAACCAAGTCCTAAACCGGCTTCACCCATATTCATGTAAGTCGATTTACCAGTAAGGTTATTTTTAACTACGCCGTAACCGCCACCAAAACTGGCTAAAACAACATTTACGTTCGCGTTATCAAAAATAGCGTAACCAGCAGAGTTAGCAATTTGTTTTTTAACGTCAGGTTTTTCAGCGTATAATTTATCTAATGTGTTTGCTTTCATACTTTGTACAAGTGAACGTTTTTCGCTTGGTGATGCACTACCTGTAGTAGCACACCCAGTTAATGCAACTGTTAAAGTAAGTACGCTTAGTATAATTAGTTTTTTCATAATGTTTTCCTTAATAAGATATAGCAACCAACAACCATAGAATAATCACGGTATTAAAATAATTAGAGCTTTACTATGTCCAATACTAGACAGTATCGGACTTTAACGTTATTCTGTAAGTCTATTATTTAATTGAATATTTATACATTATGCTTGTTGCTTTGGTTGATACGTTAAAACAATTAAGATATCAAATTGCCCATCTAGATGACGGTACTCTCAATTCAGAATACCCAGAACTTGCATCCTTTATACAGGAAATTGGCTTGACTGTAACTGAATCAAAAGCCGATCTGACATTCTTGTATCAGTTTTTATATGTTTATGGCCGAAAATCAGAAGCTACTTATAGTCGTTTTCGAAATGAGCTTGAACGCTTTTATTTATGGTCATGGTTAATCGCAGAAAAATCAGTATTCGATTTAAAACGTGAAGATATTGAAGCTTACGTTGATTTTATGGTTGAACCCGATAAAGCATGGGCTGCAACTTCAGTGCAATGGCGTTATAAAGATGAACAAGGAATTCGTCGATTAAACCAAAATTGGCGCCCTTTTATGCTTAAAGAATCCATTGCTAGTCAGCAAACTTTATCGTCTATGTTTACAGCATTAAATGTGTTTTATAAGTTTGCCTTACTAGAAGAAAAAACATTTGCTAACTTTGTCCCTGTTGTTAAAAAAAATAGTCCGTACTTAGTTGTTCAATCACAAATTCAAATTCCAGACACATTAAGCGATATTCAATGGGAATACGTTTTTGGTGTAACGCGTGATTTATGCGAACATAACCCTGATTTAGAGCGAAACTTATTTACGCTTGCCTGCTTAAAAGGTCTTTATTTACGAATTTCAGAATTATCTGAGCGCCCACAATGGTCGCCGGTGATGTCTCATTTTTGGCAAGATAATGATGGTTTTTGGTTTTTACGGATAATGGGAAAAGGTAATAAATTACGAGATGTAACCTTAAGCGATGATTTTGTTGAATATTTAAAACGTTATAGACTATACAGAGGTTTACCTGCCCTTCCCCGTGTTGATGAATCAGATCCCTTGGTTCATAAAATTCGCGGGCAAGGTGGTATGACCGTAAGGCAAATTAGGCGTTTAGTACAACAAAGTTTTGATTATGCACAGCAATCATTACTTGATGATGGTTTTAAAGATGATGCTGAACAACTTGGCGCTGCAACTGCGCATTGGCTTCGTCATACTGGTGCAACACATGATGCACAAACCAGACCGCTCAAACATTTATCAGAAGATTTAGGTCATTCTAAAATTGCGACTACCGATCAAATTTATATTCAAACAAATATTAAAGAGCGAGCAAAATCAGGACTTAAAAGGAAAATTTAATGGAGTATTTAGTAATAGCATTTATAGGCGGATTATTTTTAATTTATTCTTTAACACTTCGCCAGTTAGAAAAAACAGAAGTAACAGGCCCAATGTTTTTTGTTGTTGGCGGAATATGTTTAGCTTCAATGCTACCCAACGAAGGGCATAAAATAAAAGAAGGCGTTGATCTTTTATTACCATTTATAGAGCTTACGCTAAGTATATTTTTATTTTCTGATGCAGCTAAATCAAAGCTAAGTGTATTAAGGCATAGTTTTCAGTATCCTAGTTTACTGTTGTTTGTTGCCCTACCCTTAACTTTGTTACTCGGTATTGCTGTTGCTTTATTTTTCTTTGCTGAGCTTTCACTTATTCAAGCGGCTTTGCTCGCTATTATTTTAACGCCTACCGATGCAGCTTTAAGTAAAGGGCTATTAGCAAGTACACAAGTACCTGAAAAAATACGCGAAGGAATAAATACTGAAAGTGGTTTGAACGATGGATTATGCGTACCCATATTTTTAATATTTATATTACTCGCTAAAAATCCTGATTCAGCTATTACCGCAACACAAACATTAAGTGTGTTTGGACGAGAGCTTGGCTTGGCTTTATTAATAGCTATTACAAGTATTGCTGTTTTTATACCGAGTTTAAACTTTGCAATGAAACGTCATTACTTTGCACAAAATACCAGTCCATTTTTATTACTCGGTTTTGCAATGGCTGTATTTTCTGTCACTCAGTATTTTCATGGCAGTGGTTTTATTGCGGTGTTTATTGCAGGCTTGTTATTTGATAAATTTTCGACCGAAGAAGTTAGAACAGAATTAATTGAAGACTCAGAGCACATAGCAGATTTCACATCGTTAATGATTTGGTGCTTGTTCGGGTTTGTTTGTGCTTACTTAGTTATTCCTAAATTAAATACTGAAATTATAATTTACGCTTTGTTAAGTACAACATTGATTAGAATAATTCCAGTTATGCTGTCTCTGCAGTTTACGGCATTGAGTATTAAAGAGCGTTTTACATTTGCGTGGTTTGGGCCAAGAGGATTAGCATCAATTGTTTTTACATTGATGGTGATAGATACGCAAATAGAAAACAAATATCAAATAGCGACAATAGCAATGACGACTATTCTGTTTAGTGTATTTATACATGGTATTAGCACTAAACCTATTGCTGATAGTTTTGTTAAAAAATAATTATTTAAACTAGGTAAATTAAGAATACGTATTAAAAAAGGCGTAACGGTTATTTTCATCACTGATGAAGTTAATCGTTGCGCCTTTTTTTATTTAATAAATAATTTACTAATTTGTATTTAGATAAAAATATTTAAGTACTCTTATATAAGTGATCTTATTTAAGCACTCTTATTTTATAAAGTTATTTAAGAACCTGTGCTAGTAATTCAATTGGGTGTTTTGGTTTAAACTTTTCAAAACGTTTAACTTGGCTACGACAAGAAAATCCCGTAGATAAAAGTTGCTCAGGTTTATTTTTATCTACAATTGGTTTCCAGCTCATTTCGTAAAGCGCACGTGAGTTATCTTGATTTTGTGCTTCGTGGCCATAAGTTCCCGCCATTCCACAACAACCTGTATTTGTTGTTTTTAATGTTAAACCAATATCATTGAAAATTGTTTGCCATACATTTGCTGCTTTTGGCAGCGCAGTTGTTTCAGTACAATGACTCAGTAATGTAAATTCGGTATCGGTATTTTGCTTTGCGCTTAGTGATTTAAACGATTGTGTTTCTAGCCATTCATGAGCAAGCTGCACATTAAATTCGCCACGGTTATTTTCTAAAATTGTATTATATTCATCGCGATAACACATAACGAGTGACGCATCTAAACCGACTAACGGTGCATTAATATCATTTAATTTATTTAAAAACTCGGCTGCATTTTTAGCTGTAACTTTAAATTCATGCAAAAAACCTTTTACGTGTTGCGGTTTACCATTTGGTTTAAAAGGTAATAGCATTGGTTTTTTGCCAAGTTGGGTTATTAAAGTAATAAAACTTTCTACTAATTCGGCTTCGTAAAAGCTCGTAAATGGGTCTTGTACTATTAATACATATTCACTTTGTTGCTCTGCATTTAATTTATTTAATAAGTCAAAATCGAATTTTTGTATTTTAGTAACACGCTTTGAAAGTGCAGGAATACTTAACTGTGGTGTATCAACATAGCCAACCGTTTTTTTAATAACATTACTAACTAATGATGTTTTAACAATTGGATTTATAACTTTAGCGAACTTTGCCATTAATGGCGCGCTATTTTCTATGTTACCAACAAGGTAATCTTTTAGCGGGCGTGCATAATAACTATGATAATAATTTAAAAAGCGCGAACGAAAAGTGGGTACATCTACTTTAATTGGGCATGCAGTTGTACATGCCTTACACGCTAAACATTCATCCATTGACGCCTTTACTTCGTGAGAAAAGTCGTAAATACCTTTTCGTTTTTCGCGGCTATGAACAAAACGTTCCCACCAGGTAATGACTTCACCTTTGTTAAGTTGTTTTTCTACTTCGAGCAAATCTACATTTTTTGACTCTTGTAGACGAAGCCATTCGCGCATTAAACTTGCGCGTCCTTTTGGTGAATTACGGCGATCGCCAGTTACTTTATACGATGGACACATAGGTGAATTTTCATCGTAATTAAAGCATATGCCATTACCATTACAGGTCATTGCATTGTTAAAACTGGTTTTAACTTCTATTGATATTTGCTTATCGAAGTGCGATCTCTTTTGTCCATCTACACTAACTAGTGAGTCTTCACTATCGATAGGAGTACATATTTTACCGGGGTTAATGCGATTGTTAGGATCGAAAGCTGTTTTTATTTTTCGAAGTTGCGTATATAAATGCTCACCAAAAAACTCAGGGCTATATTCACTACGGTAACCTTTACCGTGCTCGCCCCACATTAAACCGCCGTACTTAGCGGTTAGTTTTACGACCTGATCTGAAATAGTTCTAAGTAGTTTTTCTTGTTCTGGGTCACACATATCAAGTGCTGGGCGTACGTGTAAAACGCCCGCATCAACATGGCCAAACATACCATACTGTAAATTATGACTGTCGAGTAATGCTCTAAATTCGACAATATAATCTGCTAAATTTTCAGGCGGTACAGCGGTGTCTTCTGCAAAGGCGAGAGGTTTTTGGCTGCCTTTTACATTACCTAATAAACCCACTGACTTTTTACGCATTGCGTAAATTTTTAGTATATCGCTTTTATCACTGGTTAACTGATAACCAATAACGCCATTAGTTTGATTTTTTACGCATTCATCTAGAAGCTTACAAAGCGTGTCTACTTTGTCTTTTATATCATCGTTTGATACTGCATTAAACTCGACCATGTTAAGGCCTTGCATATCTTTATTTGGTACGTCGGTTATTAAGTCCGATACTAAATTCCAAATGATATCTTCACGCGCTAAGTTTAAAACTTTGCTATCAACGGTTTCTACCGATGTTGCACGTGCATCGACTAAAAATGGTGAATGACGAAGTGCTGAGTCAAAACTATCATACTTAATATTAATAAGCGTTTTGAATTCGGCAATATGCGTTAGGTTTAATTTTGCTTCAGTTACTATACCTAATGAGCCTTCTGAACCCGTTATTAGTCGGCTCATGTCAAAGGTAAGTAAGTCATCACTTAGTACATGCTCTAGGTCGTAGCCGGTTAAAAAACGATTTAACCGTGGAAACTTAGCTAAAATAGCAGCGCGTTCATTAACTGATATATCTAAAACTGTTTTATATAAACTACCAATTAGTGAGTCTTGATTCGCTATAATTTGTGCTTTGTCGATGTCTATTGGGGAGGTGCACATAGGTGTGCCATCAACTAAATAAGTTGTTAGCCCTAAAACATGATCGCTCGTTTTACCGTAAACTAACGAGCCTTGCCCCGATGCGTCAGTACTTATCATGCCACCAATAGTTGCCCTGTTACTGGTAGATAAATCGGGTGAGAAGAAAAAGCCATAAGGTTTTAAAAAGTCATTAAGTTGATCTTTTATTACGCCGGTTTGAACGCGTACCCAGCCTTCTTCTACATTTATTTCGAGGATTTCGCGCATATAGCGAGACAAATCTACAACAATACCAGGTGTTAACGATTGTCCGTTAGTGCCTGTTCCACCGCCACGAGGACCAAAAGTTAATGATAAAAACGGGTCGCGAGATGCTGTTTGCAATGCGAGCTGAATATCTTTTTCACTTTTTGGAAAAATAACACCTTGCGGTATTTGCTGATACACACTGTTATCGGTTGAAGCGGTAATACGCGTTGCATAACTTGCGTCGGTATCTCCGGTAAAACCTTGGTTTGCAATGGTATTTAGGTAGTTTGCGACAAGTTCTGTCGCGGCATCTTGCTGTGTAATTGTTGCTATCATGACGGCGATATTTTAGGGCATTTGACTAATTATATCATGGTGATGGCGAATAGAAATTGAAGATTTTACAGTTTGTAACACTCTTTTAGTCGATTTTAATGCAGCTTAAATTATACTCAAGTTAACAAGTAATGAGGTGTGTTATATGAAAAAATTACTATTACAGATCAGTGGCGTGTTATTTATTTTGCTAGGATTATTTTTTGCGGTTGTACCTAGGGCGTGTTGACCTTTCGTTGTTGAATTTGCAGCAGTATGTTTGGTTTTTAGGCAAGGCAGAGCCTATGTAGTGTGGTTACTCCCCATAAATAGGCGATAACGCAGCATAAATACCAAACATGCGCTGCCCAATGGGTTCTTTCTAGGGACGATTAACTCTTTGTTGCCTACATGGATGTAGGTAAGGGGCGTGAGCAGGACGCGGAAGCTTTGCTCGGTTTTTACTTAGCCCACTAGGTTACAAACCTCGCGCCGCGATTTAATCGCCCCTAGATTGAACAAATTTCAATCCACAAAGATCAACACGCCCTTAGCCTTCACTTATATTTTTTATGGCGGGTTTATTGTGTTTTTCGTTTTACTACCCTAAAGCGCGACATTATTTATCACTTTGTCAAAAGACGTTAACTAAATCATGTGCTTATTTAGATAAAAAATTAGCCCGTTAATTTACTTTTAATTGAGCATAAAAAAATGCCAGCAATACATTGCTGGCATTTTTATAGCCTACATATTTATCACTTTGCTAATTTTTTAGCTAGGTATAACCATGTTTCTATTACTGTATCTGGATTTAGTGAAACAGAGTCAATACCCTGCTCTACTAACCATGCTGCAAAGTCTTCGTGATCTGAAGGCCCTTGGCCACAAATACCTACGTACTTTCCTTTTGCTTTAGCTGTTTTAATTGCCATAGAAAGTAGCTTTTTAATTGCAGGGTCACGCTCATCAAATAAATGTGCGATTAAACCAGAATCACGGTCAAGACCAAGCGTTAACTGTGTTAAATCGTTAGAGCCGATAGAAAAACCATCAAACATTTCTAAAAATTCATCTGCAAGTAATGCATTTGAAGGTAGCTCACACATCATGATTACTTTAAGACCATTATCGCCGCGTTTAAGGCCATGTTCTTCTAGTAATTCAATTACGCGTTTGCCTTCTTCAAGGGTACGTACGAATGGGATCATGATTTCTATGTTAGCCATATCCATGTCATTTCTTACGCGTTTTATAGCTTCACATTCTAATGCAAAACAATCGCGGAAGTCTTCAGAGATATAACGTGCGGCACCACGAAAACCAATCATTGGGTTTTCTTCTTCTGGCTCGTATTGCTGACCGCCAACTAGGTTTGCGTATTCGTTAGATTTAAAATCAGACATACGAACAATTACACGCTCTGGTGCAAATGCACACCCTAGAGTAGAAATACCTTCAACCAGTTTTGTTATGTAAAACTCTACTGGTGATTCGTAACCGGCAATCATGTCAGTAATTTCTGCTTTTAATACATCTGTTTGAGCATCAAAATTTAATAACGCTTTAGGATGAACGCCAATCATACGGTTGATAATAAATTCAACTCGCGCAAGGCCAACACCTGCATGCGGTAAGCGTGCAAAGTCAAATGCACGATCGGGGTTACCCACGTTCATCATAACTTTCATTGGTAGTTCTGGCATTTTATCAACGCGTGACGTTAGTATTTCAAAATCTAAAATACCTTCGTAAATAAAGCCGGTATCGCCTTCGGCGCACGATACTGTTACTTCTTGGCCCGCTTTAATTAAATCAGTTGCGTTGCCACACCCTACCACTGCCGGAATACCAAGTTCGCGTGCAATGATTGCCGCGTGACACGTACGTCCACCACGATTTGTAACAATCGCTGCTGCACGTTTCATGATTGGTTCCCAATCAGGGTCGGTCATATCGGTAACTAAAATATCGCCTACTTGTACCTGATCCATTTCTTTGATTGAATCAAGAACACGAACAACACCGCTACCAATTTTATGACCAATTGCACGGCCTTCAACAACAACGTTGCTTGTACCATTTAATTGAAAGCGTTCCATTACGTTAGAGTCTTCGTTTGAGCGTACAGTTTCTGGACGTGCTTGAACTATATATAGTTTGCCGTCGTTACCGTCTTTTGCCCATTCGATGTCCATAGGACGACCGTAATGTTTTTCGATGATTACAGCTTGCTTGGCAAGTTCTTGCACTTCTTCATCTGTAATCGAAAATTTATTTGAAAGCTCAGGGGCAACATCAACGATGTCTACTTGCTTACCGTGTGCTTTATCTTCTGAGTAAATCATTTGAATGGCTTTAGAGCCAATGTTACGACGTACTACTGAAGGTTTATTTTTAAGGAGTGTTGGTTTATGAACATAAAACTCATCAGGGTTAACTGCGCCCTGTACAACCATTTCACCTAAGCCGTAGCTTGATGTAATAAATACAACGTCTTCAAAACCAGACTCTGTATCAATGCTAAACATTACGCCAGATGCTGACTTATCTGAACGTACCATGCGCTGAATACCCGCTGATAGGGCCACACCACGGTGATCGTAACCTTGGTGAACACGATATGAGATTGCACGGTCGTTAAATAATGAAGCAAATACGTGTTTAATAGCGACCATGACTGAATCGATACCAACAACGTTAAGGAAAGTTTCTTGCTGGCCTGCGAATGATGCATCTGGCATATCTTCAGCAGTAGCTGATGAACGTACTGCGAATGATACATCTGCTGCAGTATCGCCATGGAGTTGGCTATATGCGTCGCGAATGGCTTGATCTAGGTTTGGTTGGAATGGTGTGTCGATTATCCATTGGCGGATGTCGGCACCGACTTTAGCGAGTGTATTTACATCATCAACATCGAGTGTATCTAGAATGTTGTGAATTTTTGCTGTGAGTCCTGATTGATCTAAAAACTCATTAAAAGCATCTGCGGTAGTTGCGAAACCACCCGGTACTTGTACACCAGCGTTTGCTAGGTTTGAAATCATTTCACCAAGTGAAGCGTTTTTACCGCCAACTCGAGGAACATCTTGCATACCAAGCTCTTGATACCAGAGAACGTATTCTTGCACGGATCTTTCTCCAAAAAAAACAAATTGTAGGTCTAACTGTGAGAGTTAAGAAAGAAAACCTTTTATAAAGGTCATCATCATTCTACACTGGCAATAGTCCTCACGTAAACCGTGAGAAACCCATTTTAGGGATTTAAACGCAATAAAAAGGTTAATTATGAGAACTGCTTTTTATATATCAGATGGAACCGCTATTACTTCAGAGGTATTTGGGCATGCGACTTTGTCGTTGTTTCCTATCGATTTTAATCATAAAACAATTCCATTTGTAGAAACTGAAGAGAAAGCGCACGAAATTAAAGCATTAATTAATGCAACCGCTGCAAAAACAGGCGAAAAGCCATTTGTTTTTTTTACTTTTGTTAACCACAATTTAAGTGAAATTATAAAATCGGCTGATGCAGTCACGTATGACTTTTTAACTACATATAGCGAAAAAATAGAAAAAGAACTCAATGTAGCCCCAGTTCCTAAAATGCATCGTACGCATTCTATCCACGAAAAAAGTTATGATTTTAGAATTGATGCGGTTAACTATGCACTTATGAATGATGATGGCGGAAATATTAAAAACTTTTCTGAAGCAGACATCATTTTAATTGGTGTTAGCAGAAGTGGTAAAACACCGACAAGCTTATACTTAGCACTGCAGTACGGCATTAAAGCAGCTAACTATCCTATTACAGAAGAAGATTTAGATAATGAAGGTTTGCCTAAATGTTTAGTCCCTTATAAACATAAGTTATTTGGACTGACGATTGACCCTGAGAGGCTTGCGGCTATAAGGCATCGACGTATGGCGAACTCTAAGTATGCTTCAATTAAACAGTGTCGTATTGAGGTCCGCGAAGTGGAAATGTTGTATAAGCGTCATAAAATTGCTTACTTTAATTCTACGCATCATTCTGTTGAAGAAATATCTGCAAAAATATTGATAGAAACAGACTTGGAGCGACGTAAGTACTAACTTACTCATCAAAGAAATAAAAAAACCGCAACTAAGCGGTTTTTTTGTATCAATAAATATTATTTACGTGCGTCTTTTAGTAAATCAGCTACTAAAAAGCCTAACTCTAATACTTGGTCGGCATTAAGGCGTGGATCACACTGCGTTTTGTAACGCTGTGCTAGGTCATCGTCAGATAAACCGTAAGCACCGCCAGTACACTCTGTAACGTGCTGGCCTGTCATTTCTAGGTGAACACCACCTGCGTATGAACCTTCAGCTTTGTGTACAGCGAAGAACTGACTGATCTCGCGCATAATATTGTCGAAGTTACGTGTTTTGTAACCTGATGTCGCTTTTTCAGTGTTACCGTGCATTGGATCTGAGCTCCAAATTACTTTACGGCCTTCTTGTTGAACTCTTCTTACTAGTGCTGGAAGTTTTTCAGGAAGTATATCTGCACCCATACGCGTAATTAGCGTTAAACGACCAGGAATGTTATCTGGGTTTAATGCATCAATTAAACGAATTAGGTCATCTGGGTCCATACCTGGGCCAACTTTAACACCAATTGGGTTTTTAATGCCTTTAAAAAATTCAATATGTGCATGGTCTAGTTGACGAGTACGTTCACCAATCCAAACAAAGTGAGCAGAACAATCGTACCAATCACCAGATAAGTGGTCGCGACGAGTAAGCGCCTCTTCGTAACCAAGTAGTAACGCTTCGTGAGAAGTGTATAAATCGGTTTCCTTTAAGCTTGGCGCAATTGTAGAGTTAATTCCGCACACTTCCATAAACTCTAGTGCGTCTTGAATTTTATCAGCAAGTTGTTGGTATTTTTCTTTAAGTGGATTTGCAGCAACAAAGCCCATGTTCCAACGGTTTACCTGGTGAAGATCGGCAAGGCCACCTTGTGCAAAAGCACGTAATAAGTTTAACGTAGCGGCACTATGATGGTATGCAGTCATTAAGCGTTGTGGATCGGGTATACGTGCTTCTTCTGTAAACTCGATATTATTAATAATGTCGCCACGGTAAGATGGTAAAGACACGCCATTAATTGTTTCTAAGTCTGCTGAACGAGGTTTAGCGTATTGACCAGCCATGCGCGCTATTTTAACTACAGGGCATTTACCGCCGTAAGTTAAAACAACAGCCATCTGTAAGATTGTTTTGAATGTATCGCGAATGTTAGCGGCATTAAAATCGCTAAATGATTCTGCACAGTCACCACCTTGAAGTAAAAAAGCACGCCCTTCGCACACATCTTCAAGTTGTTTGAATAGGCTTCTTGTTTCTTCAGCAAAAACTAAAGGTGGTGCCGTTTTTAATTGGCTTTCTACTGATTTAAGTATTTCTTGATCCGGGTACTGTGGCTGCTGCAGTATTGGCAGCTCTCTCCAGCTATTTGGGTTCCACGATTGCATAATTTTTCCTCATTCCTACATTACCTGATAAGAAGAAATTAACGTATGCAGGCCCCTATGTTCAAGGACTAAATTCACTATTTTCCAATTATTTAGTTATGAGTTAAGTATAATAGTAATCTTACTTAACCTAGATGGTTATATAACATACACTTTAGTTTTATTTCGAAGAAACTAAAGTGTTTAAATACATGAGTTTAGAGCTAACTATTTACAATTTTAACGCATTGAGAATAAATAGTACATAAGGGTATGTTATACGTAATTTAGATAGGAACACATCATACTTAAACGGCAGCTTCTGTAACCTTAACTTTACGCGGGTAATTAATTAAAAGCTATCAAATGCTATGTGCAGACCTTAATGTATGATAAGAGCGTTTGTGGTAATCATTTATCTGCGCTTTAAATCCTAGACGCATAGTCTAGGATAGCACTCGTATGCAGGACTATATTCACAAGTGCCACAACTTAAAGGCGTGGTAGGCCATTAAGTTTTCTCTTCAAAGTGATAGTGCTAATTTACAATTAATCATGATTAAAGCCCCTACTGCTAGAAGTACCTTTAAAGGGGAACTGATATCAAAAAGCATTTGTAGTCATTGTAACCTTTAGGCTGATCACCGTACTCCCAACACGGTGTAATATTAGTCAGTAATTATAAATAATAATGAATGCTAAGACGGTTAGATAAATATATGAAAATTATATAACTCCGCTTAACTCATTTTTCTAAACTTAGTTTTACCACCTACTACGTAGATAATCTAGCACTTGGCGTATTAGCCTTTTTATATACGACAAAGTAAAAACTCCAATGTCATATGAATTAGTAAGGAGTTTCAATCTTTCTTCATTTATATATCCCCACTACAAAGAACACATCATACTTAATTTAAGTATAATATTACTATAAGCACCGAGTACTATTTGTTATTTATTTAGACAAAGCAAAGTGCATGTAATAATATAAGGCTAGTAAGATGTGTTCTTTGAGGTGTGTAATGGTAACTAAGGTACAAATTAGAAGTCAGTTTGATTTAATGAACGAATTAACTTTGAGGTTGATTGAAGAACTAAAAGAGTGTGAATTCTCCAAAGCGGAATATTATCAATTACCAGATGTAAGTAGTCTCGATGAGAGTAAAGTTCCAGAATCTATACTTGTTTCTAAAATCACTGGAGTACCTGCTCAAAAAGCAATCCTAAACTCTTTTTCAGACATGTATAAAAAATCAGGATTAAGCAGTCGTGTTTTAAAAAGACACCCTGGTTTGCTCGTCATTAAAAATGCAGATAAACAAGCTTTAAATAATCGTATAGCTCAAGTAAATAAAGCTAAAACTACGTTTAAAGAATGTATTTTAGCTATTGATAGCAACGATGCTCGATTTGAAGCAGTTCACAATGCTATACCAAATTTAATAACGCTTGCTGCATATCGTAAAATTCATAGTGAAAGCGAATCGCCATTTTCGGTTAGGTTTACTTGGATGCACAAACACGCAACTAAAACGCTGACTAAAAAAATGGCTCTCGAAATGCTCGACAAATCGGCCAGTTATCGAAATCCAAGAATGATAGATCAAAAAAAATGGCAATCACTTGTAGCTCAAGAACAATTACGGGTTGCTAGTTTAGGCGAAAAGGAAAAACTTAGAATTCGCCGCCCTACTCGAGTGAGTCCACAGGTCAATGTGAGATATACGGCGCAAAATCGCTATCATGTGAGTGCTGCATTACCCTTTATTCTAATTAATCCAGAACCAGACGTAAAATTAGGTATATTACCTGATTATCAAAAACCCGAAACTCACCCTCGTAAGCGCGAGTATGATTTTTTGGTTGATAGGTTATATTTAGAACAGGTTGAGCGGTAGTCATTATGTTAAAAAGGCCACATAGT
Source organism: Pseudoalteromonas sp. c7(2019) (assembly GCF_011378625.1). NCBI lineage: Bacteria > Pseudomonadati > Pseudomonadota > Gammaproteobacteria > Alteromonadales > Pseudoalteromonadaceae > Pseudoalteromonas > Pseudoalteromonas sp. c7(2019). The sequence continues at coordinate 93,567 of NZ_WTKS01000012.1, forward strand.
GTGGCCTTTTTAGTTATCCGTACAGTATTTAAAATAACGGTTATTATTTTTCTACTATTTCTTCAATTTTATCTTCATCAATCAGTACGGCATTTTCAACAATGCGTTTACCGCCTTGGATTTCAATGCGTTTATTGTGTTTGTTCAATGTAAGTATTTCATCGCAAAACTGATCAGACGGGTGCATTTCGTATGTGTAATCGATAATGTTACCGGTTTTGTCATCTTTAACATTTGTAATGCTGTATTCTGATATTGCACCTTTTTCAATCAAATCTTTCATTGTGGTGGTCATATCACGACGAAGTGCTTTTAATTTATTTTCGGTAATATCATCAGTTGAATAAATAGATCCGTATTTTTCCATAATAGAAAGTAATCTAAAATGGTACGTTTTACCTGGTGCTGCATAACGCCAAAGGTGATACAAACGAAGCATCATCCAACGCGATAATCCACGTTTTAATTCTTGAGCGCTATTAAAGTAATACCCTTTGTATTCAAGGTTATCAATCATGTTATGAACAAATGCATTTAAACAGGCAACACATTTTACATTGCCACCCTGACCTTTTTTGCCACTAAAATGCAGTGACGATAAAAAGTTCATGTTTGACTCGTAAAACGAATCATCTATATCAGAATTTTTAGTATCTGTTGCCGAATATTTAAATGAAAGTTTAGAACCTTGCAATGCTTCAAGTGACTCTTTTATTGCAGGATATGGCATTGACTGCCCTACCGCTTTGAGTTCTTGTGCTAATTCGTTCATAGAAAAAACAACCGCGTATTGAATACCGGATTTAAAATTAATTTTAACTATTTTGCCTTTAGAAGCTAAACGAATAAGTGCTCGCTCTACTTTTTCTTCTCTATCTGATGGCCAAACAAGGTATTCAACATCTTCGCCATCTTTGCGTGTACTTACAACAGCTGGCGTTATTTTTATTTCGCCATCGTACAAAATACCATCTACTTTTTCAGATATTTTACGCGTAATAATTGTTTTTTTAGGCGCTTCTTCAAGTGGCAATTTTTTATAGCCCGAGCGAACAAAGCGTCCCCACAAATCATAGTGATTAAACGTGTTTGAATATGCACGTAATCCATGTGCTGCGTTTTCAATAGAAATTCGCACGTCTTTGTTGTCTGTAAATAGTGCTAAACTTTCGTTATCTATTGCACTTTCCACCCCGTGGATTTGGCCCCTAAGTGTATCGGGCAAGTTATCTACCGAGATGTTGACCTTTCGGCTCATTGTTCTTATTTCCATTTTTATTGCGACAGCTAATAACAACACATTAAGCAACAAAAGTTAAATGTTTAAGTTAGTATAAAAGTGATCTGACTTTAAATAAAACGTTTGGATCACTATTATACTAAGTGATGTACATTACTTACGATTTCAGATCATATTTATACTAAGTGGACTATCACAAATCTAATTTTTACTAACTCAGCTGTTATTTTGTCCATTACAATGGCTTAATTTTAAAATTAAGCACGACAAATACACCAAAAAATATATTCCCCTGTGGATAAAGCCTTATCGAGTTAGAATAGATCTGATCTGTACCAAGTACAGATCAGATCTATACTAATTAAAAGCGTATTTTGATGTTGCGACTAGTGCATAACTTTATAATTTACTTAGTAAAAAACTGATCTGCAGGGCTCTTTTTGTTCATAACTTCATGCGTAACCTGTGCATAACTCTATATTTAAAATAGACCTTAGTAAAAAGCTGATCCGCAGGTAGATAAAGATCTGATCTTAACCAAGTATAAACCTGATCTGCTTTTTTAAATATTATTCATATAAATCATAATGTTATGTGCTTTTTTTACACCCTTAACCTTTATTACCTATATATTTAACCACCTTTAAACTTCTTTATTTATACTAAGCAATATTAAAGGTGTAAAAATATTTTTAGATGTCTTGTTTTTAAAATGCATGTCGTCTTAAATAGTTGTTTACAGCTATTTGAATGGACATTATACTAACTGCCTAACTTTGAGGAAGAAAGTATGTCTATCAACAATAACGCATTAAGTACCTATCGGCTTTTGAAAGCCACAGCTGAAGTTGCTGAAAAATCATTAGAAGGACGTATTCAGCACTACCGTGCCCATCTTAAATCAGAAGAAAAAGAATTAAGAACGTATACACAAAAAGCAGCTGCTGATTTATTAGGTTGTAATAATCGTACTTTAAAAAGACGTCATGATAATGGCGACTTCGATGATTTAAACATAAAACGCGGTGCTAACGGTCACTATGCTTACACATTAGTAAATATTTTTGCTATGGCCGATATTATGGACATTAAACCAGATCATCGTACTGGTGATGACAAACTGCAAGTTATTGTAATTAATTCTCTCAAAGGCGGCTGCGGTAAAACTACCAGTATGGTTAATATAGCGGCAGCGCTTGCAACTACAAATATTAAACGTTATCGCATTGGTATTATAGATTTAGACCCACAAGGCTCTTCTTCAAGCTTTTTTCCTTCAAGTGAGCACGATCCGATTACTGTTGGTGATTTAATGCGTGATTGCATAGATTTAGACGAGGGTGAAACATGGCCTGAATTTGTGTCTAACTCATTTTTACCAACGCATATCCCAAATATTCGTGTATTACCATCGGGTATGGATGACTTTTACTTTGAGCACGAAACGGCAACATTGCTCAAAGATACCTCAAATTATGAGCAAACTCGCCATTACCACAAGTTACTTGAGAAAGTAATTGATCCCGTTAAAGACGAGTTTGATATTATCTTAATTGACACAGCACCTACCCTTAACTTTATGTTTTATAATGCATTAATGGCCTCTACTGCGATGCTTATTCCTGTTCATCCGGAAGCTGTAGATTTTGATGCTAATAACAAATATTTAAAACGACTAGGTGAGATTTACCATACAGTTGCAGCACTTGGCCATGAGGGCTGGGACTTTATGCAATTTTTAGTGACCAACTATGTGAAAGGTAATCACTCACAGCGCGATATCGTTAAAGATGTTCGTAGTGCATTTGGTCGCCAAGTAATGAGCTACCCAATCAATCACAGCTCCGCGATTACCGCTAGTTCATCGTCTTTCAACACTATTTTTGATCAAAAAGCATCAGACAGCTTAGCAAGTCGTGAGTCATTAATGCGCGCTCAAGAAAATATTAAAGATGTGGTCGATGAGCTAGAAATGCTTATTCGTTCAAATTGGCAGTCAACTCAATCAACACTCAATACCCCTAAGTAAGGATGTTAAATAAAAATGGCTAAAAAACGTAAAAATGACACCCGCTTAGATCCATTTGCAACTGCTGTAGGCAGCAGTAGTCTTGATGCATTACTAGAACAAGCGAATGCTGGCGATGTAATTAGAATGCCTGCACCGAGTGACCCTGCTCGTCAAATTACGCTTGTTTGTAAAGTGATCGCACATGCTGATATTGAATCTACCACTGGTGTATATGGCAAAAATCGTCGTGTACAAGCACTTCTAAACGAAAAGTCAGTATCAGACATTCTTCCTGCAATTCGTGAGGATGGCCGAAATCAACATCCTGCCCTACTTTGGGATCAAGGTGACAAAAGTTTAGTTCTGGCAGGTTCACGTCGTCGTATGGCCTGTATTTTAGGTAACGCAGATTATTTAGTACTTAGTTCAAGCGATTTTACTGATCAAGATGCAAAAATTTTAGCGGTATCTTCAGATCAATACATTGCTCCTAGTTTATGGGAGCTTGGCCAAGCATACCAACAAACTAAAAATGAACTTATTGAGCAAGGTAAAAAAGGATCTTACAGAGAGATTGCCGCGGTAGAAGGTGTATCGCATACTGCAATTGCAGATGCAATTAAAGCTTATGAGCAAATTCCTGCTGATGTCATTGCGCTTTACCCTACTGCTAATCACGTAGGTCGCGAAGTCGCTAAAAAGCTTGTTAACGCAAAGGAGCGAGACGAAGAGGCGTTTAATCAACTTGTTAGTGCCCTTGCTAGTGATGAAGAGTTAAATGCGATTACAAGCGACGACAAGCGTGCAATGGCGATCACTAAATGCCTAACTTCAGAGCCACAAGTAGCTGTTAAGCGCGAAGCTGTACTAGAAAATAACTTTATATCGGTTCAACGCAATTTAAAAAGCGGTGATGTCTCTATCAAAATTGATAATAAAGTAATGACAGACAAGCGCTTAGAGCAATTAACTAAGTTATTAAGTGCCTTTAATTAGTTAGTTAAATAATGATCTGTCAGGCATATTTACTTAGTTAAATAGTGATCTGGCAGATTGTTTTGTTAGTAAAAATCTGATCTTTACTGGCCTATTTCCTCTTTAAATAATCATATTCCTTCTTCAAGATCACTTTTTTACTAACTAATCTCCTCTTTTTAGCTACATTCCTTCATTTATTATTATTGTTAGTAAAATCGTGATCTGTAATGCCTACTTTTATGTTTCTAACTATATGTAACTTCTACCATTGCAGTTGTTTTAAATATTATTTTGTAAAATTGGATGCTTATTTTTACTTACAAACCGATTTTTTACTAAGTTATCAGCTCCAACCAGTTTATATCTTGTTAATAGTGCTTTAGCTCAGAGCACATAAGGCATATACTGGCAGGATTATTTTTAAAATTTAATGCTTAGAGTGACATGTCTGCTAACTTATCAAAAAATGATTTAATGGCTATTTTTGAAGAAATTAAAAATGAGCAGGCTACCCAGTTTCCTCTGTCTGAACGCTTTATTAAAAAACTTTTCCGTGAAAATGTTTTAGATAAAGGAAAAGAATATTACAAGAAAGGTCAAATTACTTGGCTAGAACACACCCCTAATTTTTCTGTAGTCGACTCTACTGTACAAGTGGATAATGGATCATCGTTTAATCAACGTATTGAGATCAGTAAAGTACCAACTGGTTATTCTGTTGATACGCATTGTACGTGTAATGCAAAAACTAAATGCCGACACTTAGCTGCTATTTTATTTAAGCTCAAAATAGAGCACTCTGGTGAATATGGTGAAGATTACTTTATTAATGACTGGTTTAGCGAATTAAGCGCACTTAAAAGTGGTGATCAAAACACGCCATCGCAAGTATTATTATTTGTATTAGATATTGAAAATAACAAAGTATTCTTAACACCTAAAATAGCGAATGTTGAGACTAAAAAGAATTACACGCTAGGTCGAAACCTGACCGAGCAGCAGTTAAATAGTTTTGTAACGCCGAGTGACTTACTCGAAAGTGATTTTAGATTATTTAGTTGGATACGCTCACAAAATGCAGTGGGAAGTATTGAGCTAAAAGGCCAGTGGGGTTTTAGTGCCTTACAACAGTTGATAGCTACAGAACGCCTGTTTTTCCAGCGTTCTCGAGTGCCAATTAAGGCGCAATCGGGCCAAGCATTAAGTTTTAGTTGGGAGCAAGATAAAGATCTCTCACAATTAGTTATTAAGCTTGAGCAAACACAAAACTGGGCTTTATTAAAAACAACACCACCTACTTACCTCGATTTAGATCATTTAAAAGCGGGCCGTCTTCGCACCCCATTGAGTGCAGACGAAATAGCACATTTACAAACTATGCCTGCTTTGCATGACGCTAACTTTGATAGAATATACAAGCAGCTTGCCGATAACTTTGGTGCAGGTGTAATACCCCACCCTACTAATTTACAGCCAACATTGCCTAAAATCTCTAGTAATGCTGTTTTAAAAGTAACTATGGGCGATCAAGGTTTATCTCTTTCGTTGTTATTTAAGTATAAAAATAAAAACTATTTAGCAGGTGCTGCACCTGCAAGTACGATTAATAGTGCATTTGAAAATACTGTAACTAACGAGCTAATTAACTTAGGATTTGAATTTTGTAAAGGGGGTTTACAAAGTGAACTGGTATTTACAAAGCAGTCTTCAATCCATTTGCATTGGCTAATATACGAAGTATTCCCTGGCTTTAAGCAACGCGGTTGGCAAGTAAGTGTAAGTAAAGTAACGAGTCCTAATCCGCAGTGTGAAGTTAGTTTACATGTACACCGCGCAGCAGGGCATCAAATGCACTGCAAAGTATTGCTATGTGATGCTAAGGCATCGCTGTTGTTTACTAATACTGACCCGCTATATCAGTCATTAAATCGCCAAAGTGAACTATTTTACTACTATCCGCTTGGTCGTGAATTTGGGGTTATTAATAAGTCAGCAATTAACTTATTAAATGAATTTAAAGAGCGTTTTGAATTTGTAAAAACACGAGACGAATTTAATATTCCGCTTTCGTATTTACCTGAATTAGTAAAGCACACTGCTATAAACGTAGAGCTTCACGACGACTCATTAGAGCTATACTTACAAGAGCTAAATAGTCCCGATAAAGCAATTACTAAGGTTTCATTACATGGCTTAAATGACTCAGTAACACTTCGTGAGTACCAACAGCAAGGTGTTGACTGGCTTAGCTTTTTAAAACGTCACCAATTAGGTGGTATTTTAGCTGATGACATGGGCCTGGGTAAAACCTTGCAAGTTATTGCATTTTTAGCCAGTACATTTAACCGCCCGCAAGCGGGCCCTACACTTATAGTGTGTCCAACTAGTTTGGTGAGTAACTGGAAAAACGAAATTATTAAGTTTGCTAAAAGCTTAAAAGTCACCACTATTTTTGGTTCAAACCGTAACGATCCTTTACAGCACTTAGCGCAAGCGCAGTGTATACTTACTACATATCCACTTTTAAAGCGTGATATTGCATATTATTCGCCATTATATTTTGAAAATATAATCCTCGACGAAGCACAATACATTAAAAACGATACCGCACAGGTTTCGCGATTAGTTAAACGCTTAAATGCCGACTTTAAACTTTGTTTAAGTGGTACTCCAATCGAGAATAATTTACTTGAGCTTAAATCGTTACTCGATTTTGCTATGCCATCGTTACTTGGGTCTCAAGCCCACTTTAAGCAGCACTTTCAAACGCCTATTGAGCGTGAAGCTGATATGGAGAGAGCTGAGCAGTTAAAAGCGTTAATTATGCCTTTTATAATGCGCCGCACTAAAGCACAAGTAGCGCAAGAGCTGCCTGAAAAAACAGAGCTAACTAAAGAGTTTGAGTTTGAGCCTAAGCAAAAAGAAATGTATCAAGGTATTACACGTTCATTAGAAGAGAAGCTAATAGACTTATTTGCCGAACAAGGCGCACAAAAAAGTAAACTTGCATTTTTAGAGGCACTTTTAAAGTTAAGGCAAATTTGTTGCCACCCTAAATTAATAGATCCAGACACTCAAGCAGGCTCAGCTAAGCTTGAATGGTTAACAACACACTTACCGCTTATGTTAAGTCTCGGTCGTAAAATTATTATATTTAGTCAGTTCACATCGGCACTTGATTTAATAGCCCAACGCCTTGAAGAAATAAACATTAACTTTAGTATGCTTACGGGCCAAACGCGCCACCGAGATAAAGTAATCGACGAGTTTACCAGTGGTAAAACATCTGTGTTTTTAATTAGCTTAAAAGCCGGCGGTACAGGCCTTAACCTTACACAAGCCGATACAGTTATTCACTTTGATCCATGGTGGAACCCTGCTGTAGAAAAGCAAGCGACTGATAGAGCTTACCGTATTGGCCAAACTAACCCTGTATTTGTGTATAAGCTCATAATGAGTAATTCAATAGAGCAAAAAGTATTTAAAATGCAACAAGATAAACAAGCCCTTGTAGATGCGTTATTTACTGATAAATCAATGAGCTTTACAAAGTTTGATGAACAACAAATGTTATCGCTAATTAAAAACTAAATTGATTTAAAAAGTTTTGATCTTTTTATGAACTTAATTAAAAAGCGGACGTCTACTATTATGCTTGTTGGTTAATTGCAGTTAGCACAAGCATCATGTTGATTCCCCATTTAGTTACTAATTTTAGTAATGATTAAGCCAGCCCATTTTGAGTTGGCTTTTTTTATGCCTAAAATTTAGTGTGCTGCACTTATTTTAAAAGTTTTTACTTTTTTATGAACTTAATTAAAAAACGGACGTCTACTATTATGCTTGTTGATTAATTGCAGTTAATACAAGTTTTCATGTTGATTCCCCCCATTTAGTTACTAATTTTAGTAATGATTGAGCCAGCCCATTTTGAGTTGGCTTTTTTTATGTCCAAAATTTAGTGTGCAGTACTTATTTTAAAAGTTTTTATTTTTTTATGAACTTAATTAAAAAAGTGGCGTCTATTATTATGCTTGTTGATTAATTGCAGTTAATACAAGTTTTCATGTTGATTCCCCCCATTTAGTTACTAATTTTAGTAATGATTGAGCCAGCCCATTTTGAGTTGGCTTTTTTTATGTCCAAAATTTAGTGTGCAGTACTTATTTTAAAAGTTTTTATTTTTTTATGAACTTAATTAAAAAAGTGGCGTCTATTATTATGCTTGTTGATTAATTGCAGTTAATACAAGTTTTCATGTTGATTCCCCCCATTTAGTTACTAATTTTAGTAATGATTGAGCCAGCCCATTTTGAGTTGGCTTTTTTTATGTCCAAAATTTAGTGTGCAGTACTTATTTTAAAAGTTTTTATTTTTTTATGAACTTAATTAAAAAAGTGGCGTCTATTATTATGCTTGTTGATTAATTGCAGTTAATACAAGTTTTCATGTTGATTCCCCCCATTTAGTTACTAATTTTAGTAATGATTGAGCCAGCCCATTTTGAGTTGGCTTTTTTTATGCCTAAATTTAGCATTCAATTTTTATTTTAAAAGTTTTGATCTTTTTATGAACTTAATTCAAAGAGCGGCGTCTACTATTATGCTTGTTGATTAATTGCAGTTAATACAGGTTTTATGTTGATTTCCCCCTATTTGATTACTAATTTTAGTAATGATTAAGCCAGTTCATTTTGAACTGGCTTTTTTTATGCCCATAATTTGATTTGTTTAAATCAACCCGAATAAAAATAAATGATCTTTCGTAAATTAATTTGAATTAATTATTTTGTTTTCCGGTCTACTCTAATGCCTGTTGTTATATAGCCTCACCCAGTAATATTAGTTATTTTGGTGATTATGTATTTAAGTTGCAGCTTACTCGGGCACATGTTGATTTTCCCTTTGATTACTTAATTTAGTAATATTTGACCAGCTTATTTTGAGCTGGTTTTTTTATGTCTGTAATTTCTTTGCTCCCCTACTTCTATTGCGTGTTATTGGTTATGATGGCATGTCTCTAAATTTTATAAGTTTATTTTATGCTCACTCAAGTACTCACTAATATTGATTGGCTAAGCGCCGGTGCTGGTGTTGCGTTAGGCGTTGTATTTTACGGCGTTGTATCAACACAGCTTCGCAAAAAGCTACATCTACAAATAAGCGAACAGCAGCAACAGCTTTCCCTATTACAAAATCAATTTGATAATAAAGAGCTGCAATATAGTGCCTTGCAAGAAGATCACGAACTGCTAGAACATACTCACCAAGAACAGCGCGATGAAGCCCAGTATTTTAAAACGCGTTTTAGCGAACAAGAAAAACAAAGCATTCAATACAATCACTTTTGGCGTAAAGCCGAAGGCGAGCTTGCAGCGCTTCGTGAGCAATATAATCAACGCGATGTTGAATATAATAATATGCGCACCACCCTCGAGCAAAAACAACAAAGCTTTACCGAGCAACTCGCGCAAATTGAGCAAAGTAAAAATATGCTCAAAAAAGAATTTGAAAACCTAGCCAATAAGATTCTAGAAGAAAAATCACAAAGCTTTAAAACCTTAAATCAAGAAAGCATTGAACAATTATTAAAACCGGTTCAAGGCGAGCTAAAAGGCTTTAGAGAAAAAATGGAATCAATACATGTTGAAGACATAAAACAACGAACCGCGCTTAAAACCGAGCTATTGCATTTGCAAGCTAAAAGCCAAGCTATAACAGATCAAGCCGACAAGCTCAGCAACGCGTTACAAGGGCAAAAGAAAACCCAAGGTAATTGGGGCGAACTCATGCTCGAAAACGTCTTAGATAGCGCTGGCTTACGTGCTGGCGTTGATTATAAGCGCGAAGTGTCGTTTAACACTGAAGATGGCCGCTTACGCCCTGATGTAGTTGTTTACTTACCACAAGGCCGCCACTTAGTCATTGATGCTAAAACATCATTAAATGCTTATACACGCTATGTGAACGCTGAAAATGAGCTAGATGCTAATCAAGCAATTAAAGAGCATGTAAACGCCGTTACAGCACGTATTAATGAGCTTGCGAGTAAATCGTACGACCGTTTACCAGGGCTTAATTCGCCTGAAGTTGTGGTTATGTTTGTACCAATAGAATCAGCTTTTGTAGAAGCACTTAAATATCAAAGTGATATTTACCAACAAGCAATCGAAAAAAATATACTGGTAGCTACACCTACTACCCTGCTTACTAGTTTAAATATTGTTAAACAGCTTTGGCGTTTTGAAGAGCAAACCAAATACTCAAAAGAGCTGGCAAATCGGGCTGAGCGTTTTTATAACAAGCTCAATGGTTTTTTATTAAGTATGGAAGGCGTAGGTAAGCAGCTTGATAAAGCGAAAGAAAGTTACGACAAAGCGTTCTCGCAATTATACCGTGGTAAAGGTAATTTAATTAAACAAGCATCAGAGTTTAAAGAGCTTGGTGTATCGGTACAAAAAGAGTTACCTAGTGAGAGCGTTGAACGTGCGCAGCTAGAGCTTGATTAGATTTATTAAGTGTTTTCAATTAAGTATGTTAAATAATGTACGTTAGAAACCAGAGGTGTTTATGAATAATAAGATTATAGGTATTGTTTTAATCGTTATAGGTATCGCTTTAATTATGTGGGGATATGACGTGTATGATGCGGCGGCTTCGCAGCTAAGCCGTGCATTTAGTGGTGATACACCAATAGAAGCATGGGCGGGTATTATTGGCGGTGCCATCTGTGTGTTAATTGGCATTAAAAAGCTTAAGTAACATAAATAAAATACAGCTTACTGGGGCTTGTTGACCTTTCAGGATAAAATTTGTTCAATCTAGGGGCTATTTAATCGCGGCGCGAGGTTTGTAATTTAGTGGGCTCGATAACTGCTCCTGCGTTATTCTAATGGCTTACATCCATGTAATAATAAGTAAAAACCGAGCAAAGCTTCCGCGTCCTGCTCTCGCCCCTTACCTACATCCATGTAGGCAACAAAGAGTAAATTGCCCCTAGGCAGAACCCTTAGGGGGTATTACCAGGGCAGCGCATGTTTGGCATTTATACTACGTTATCGTCTGTTTATGGGGAATAACCACACTACATAGACTCTGCCTTGCCTAAATACCAAACATACTGCTGCAAATTTAACCTCAAAAGATAAACAGGCCCTGAATAAGCTGTATTAGTTTATTTGTAATCAATTACTTCTAGTAATTCATTTAATTTACTTTCTGGTAGGCATTCGCCTTTATCCCAATAAGAGTTTAGTAACGCAGTTAAACTGCCAATACGCTGTGACTTTTTCTGCATTTGCTCAATCAAAATGTCAGCTTCTTTTTGTTTTTTTTCTAAACGCTCGATTATTATTGTGTGGTTTAGCTCGCCGTTTTCGTTACGTAATAAAGGTATTTCGTTGAGTGAAAAACCCAAGCTTTGTGAAAATTTAATTAATTGCAGTTTTTCCAAGTTTTGTTGGGTGTACAGCCTATAACCATTAGCACTGCGAGTGGTTGGTGTTAATAACCCTTTGCTTTCGTAAAAACGAATAGTGCTGGCAGGTATGTTGGTAAGTTTTGCAAGTTCGCCTATTTTCATAACTAATAATAACTCCACTTTACATAAACTTAGTAGGTTGACCTTCAAGCTAACTTTAAGGTTATAGTTGTTTTAATGTCAATTTAATTAGCCAATAATTATGCGCAACCCTGTGTTTACCTCCTTTACCTTGCCAAGTGGTTTAGTATTAAAAAATCGTATTGCCAAAGCCGCTATGGAAGAAAACCTAGCACAAGAGGACCAAACGCCCTCCCAAGCACTTAAAAACGTTTATAGCGCATGGGCTAAAGGCGGTACAGGGCTAATTATTACTGGCAATGTAATGGTTGATCATTTAGCGATGACAGGCCCTGGTGGCCTTGTGCTTGAGCAAAGTACCGATATTACTGCCTTTGCAGAGCTTGCTCGTTTATCAAAGCAAAATAATTGCAAAGTGGTGATGCAAATTAATCACCCTGGTAGGCAAGTATTTAAAAAAATGGGTGGAAAGGCTCTATCAGCGTCAAGTGTTGCACTTAATATGGGTAAGCACTCGCACTTATTTGGCGTACCAAAGGCAATGACGCAAACCGACATTGACGATGTTATTACCCGCTTTACACAAACTGCACTACAAGCCGAAAAAGCCGGTTTTAATGGCGTACAAATACATGCAGCGCATGGCTATTTACTTGCCCAGTTTTTATCGCCACTTACCAATAAGCGCAACGATAAATGGGGGGGAAGTTTACAAAATAGAGCCCGTTTACTTCTCGAAATAACCCGCAGTATTAAAGCGGTTTGTTCCCCCACCCTTTCGGTTTCGGTAAAGTTAAACTCTGCTGATTTTCAGCGAGGTGGGTTTGAACCCAGTGACGCGCAAGTTGTAGTGGATTTATTGAATGAACTCAATGTTGATTTTGTGGAGTTATCGGGTGGTAGCTACGAAGCACCTGCAATGCAAGGTAAAACAGGTGACGAACGCACACTTGCCCGCGAAGCATACTTTTTAGAGTTTGCAAAAGCGATTAGCCACCGCTCATCAATCCCAATAATGACCACCGGCGGCATTAGTCGCTTATCTATAGCCAACAACGTGATTGAAAGTGGAGTGGCCCTCGTGGGTATTGCCACTGCGCTTGCATACCAACCAAATTTAGTAAACAAATGGCAAAACGAGCCACTGCAACTAGCCGTATTACCCAGTGTTACTTGGCAAGATAAAACCTTAGCAGGGCTTGCCACTATGGCACTGGTAAAAAGGCAAATACGCCGTGTAGGCCAAGGCAAACCTGTAAAAACAAATGCTTCACCAATATTTACTTTAATCAGCGACCAACTACGTTCGGTTAAATTAACTAAGCGTTACCGCAATCGCTTTGCTAGTGAGATTAACTAAGCTTTAGTATTCATATTTTTTATTTATTAGGTTTTGTTTACTAATTTGTACACATGAATAAATGTAACCATTTTTATGTTGTATAAATGAGTATTAAGGCGTGCACCAATTTGGAAGTTTGCTTTTTTATCAAGCTATTAAAGTGCACTATTTTGTGCACTTTAAAGTACTGTACGAGTAAAGAAAATAATCATTCCTAAATGTTAATTAAAGTACGTGTTCAGCGCTCGTTAATTTAATCATCTTATTGATAATGTTGATGTTTATTGCTTTTTGTTCGCTTGAATTTGGTTGGTATTTATACTAGGTTATAGCGTAGATATTTAACCTTACTCAAGGAGAATAGTTACATGGTATCTCGCAGAAATTTTATTAAAGCAGGCGCTGCTTTAAGTTTAGGCTCTATTTTTAGTGCTTCAGCTTTGGCTGAACAACTAAAGGTAAAAATGTCTAACGGCAGTGTTATGCAAACTAAAGGAGCAATAGATAAAAGCGCTGCTCTGCCCACAAACGATGTTACTAACGCTAAGCATTACCGGCCTGAATCAAGAATGGGCTTAGGCGGTCTTGCCGCTGGGAATGGCTTTAATACTATATCAAGCGATGCAGAAATTTTAACAATGCTAAATGCAGCATGGGATTCTGGTATTCGTCATTTTGATACGTCACCTTTTTACGGCTTGAGTTTAAGTGAAAGGCGCTTCGGTGATTTACTTCGAAACAAAAAGCGTGAAGATTATGTTTTATCCTCAAAAGTAGGTCGCCTTCTTACCCCTTCAGCAGAGCCTCTAGAAAATAGTTGGCATTGGGCTGATCACTCACCTTTTCATTATAAATATGATTACTCTGCATCAGGTACGCGCCGTTCAATAGAAGACACGTTGCATCGTATTGGAGTAGCTTCACTCGATATTGTTTATATTCACGATTTATCACCGCAAAATAGTGATATGGGAGATGATTGGCTTAAGTATTTTGATCAGGCAGCAAAAGGGGCTATTCCTGAGTTAACTAAAATGCGTGATGAAGGAATAATTAAAGGCTGGGGTTTTGGAGTAAATACACCTCATGCTATTTATAAAGCGCTTGATATGTCAGACCCTGATATTTGCTTACTAGCGCTGCAATATTCAATTTTAGATCATAAGCAGGCACTTGATAAAACCTTTCCTATGCTTGATAAACGAGGTGTTTCAGCAGTCATTGGTGCTCCGCTTAATGGTGGTTTTTTAGCCGGTCGTAATCGCTTTAATTATTCACCTAAAATTCCTGGGCCTATGCAGCAAAAGTTTAATGCAATAAGCGACATTGCATCTAAACATGGGATTGATATTAAAACAGCTGCACTGCAATTCGCAGAGGCGCCTTCAACGGTATCCTCAATTATTCCTGGCGCACGCACGGCAGATCAAATTAAAGCTAATGTAGCCTCAATGAAAGTTACCATACCAAGCGAATTTTGGAGTGAATTGAAATCTAAACAGCTTATTGCAGAAAACGCCCCCATACCTGCATAACAAAATAGGTGTGCCATTTGCTTGGCACACCTAGCTATAGTCAGTGTGGTTATTTTTTAAGCAACGCTTAGTAGTAAGTATATTGTTTGTTGGGCATTTATATAAGCGCAGCTTGCTGGCGTTTGAAAACGAAGTTTTTAAACTTAGTTATTAGGTAGTCAAAAGCATTATTACGTGCCTATTACATATTAAGTGTATCGGTATCATGCTGCACTTCATCCTAGTGGTGAGAGCGTGTGGAACATATTGAAAGAGCTAAATATATAAAGCAAAAAGTTACTGTAAACCCCCATTACAGTTAGCCGGTAAATTGTACAAATAGTAAATTAGCACTACTTAGTCAATTGAGCAGTGCTAATTGGTTTAATTAAAAACCACATTTACCGTTATTTATTGCCATTGCGCTTTTGCCAAAACGATCTCAATACCCCACAACTTTGCTTTTATAAACTTAAAAATATCAAGCACATTGCGATTTATTAACCCATTTTTTGTAAGGTTGGTACTTATCGTACAACACATTAAAAATATACGTGTATATAAGTATAAAAACTAAAAAGCCAGCTTCTAATGCTGTAGCGGCTAGCCATGTAATATTTAAATACCAAGCAAGTATTGGCAGCGTTATTACTAACATACCCAGCTCAAAGCCACATGCATGCGTAATGCGAGTTACTAAACCTCGCTCGATTCGGTTATGCCCAACTATTTTATCAAACACTATGTTATAAATGTAATTCCAAAGCATGGCGAAGATTGATAAACCAATACCTACTATTGCCATTTTTCCTGTTGCAAACCCACCAAAATAAACTGATGCAGGTACAATAAAAGATAATGCTATCATCTCAAATATTAGCGCCTGAAAAATACGTTCTGCTGTGTTCATATATAAATAACTTCTTAAGTTGATGACGATGGCTGTATTTTCATTCATTATAAAGATATGTGTTAGTTACTTAGTATCGGGAAAAGCGATATGTTTAGTATTGAACAGCTTCAAGCATTTGTGGCTACCGTTGAAGCTGGATCGTTTTCAGCTGCTGCGCGCGGTTTAAGTAAAGCGCAGTCGGTAATAAGCCAGCATATTATTAATTTAGAAATAGACTGTAATGCGACATTATTTGAGCGCACAGGGCGCTATCCACAATTAACCGAAGCCGGTAAACAGTTACTCCCCCAGGCTAAAGCCGTGCTTAATCAATACCAGCGATTAACAAACTCTGCATTAGCACTAAATGAAAAAACACCAACCGAAATCACTATCGCACTTGACGAAGGGATCCCGTTTAAAACTATCGCGAGTATTATTAGCAAGCTGCAAAGTAAGTATCCTTACGTATCGCTTGAGTTTTTAAGTGCATCCAGCCATGACATAATTGACATGCTAAACAGCGAAAAGCCTATAACGGGTATTATTTTTAGTGAATTAAATATACCGAGCTACTTAGACTATGAATGTATTGGATCAGTAAAATTTGATTTATATGTTGCTAAATCGCACCCTTTAGCGGGGATCAGATGTGAAAATATGGATGGCCTTCGGCTACATCGACAACTTCTTCTTCGTTCTCGCAATACGCAAACAAGTAGCTTTCAGCTAAAAATTAGCCCAGAGATTTGGTATGCCGATAATTACTTTGTATTACTCGAGCTAGCAATACAAGGTAACGGGTGGTGCTTATTACCAAACCATGTAGCTGTAGATGCAGTACAAAGTGGGGAGCTGGTTAAACTTCCTCTTGAGTTTGAAGAAATGGGTTGGTTGGCTAATGTTGATGTATTACAGCATCAGCAACACAGTAATCAAGAGGTGTTTAAAGTACTAAGAAATTTACTACGGAATTTTTTAAAAATTTAGCTTTTTATATAATGCCTGTTAGGCGGTTTACTTTTTATTACGCTAAATCCCAGTAAGGTGTATCGCCATAATAGCCACTTGCAAAATCAACAAACGCACGTACTTTACTGGGTAAAAACTGTCTGTTTGCATACACCATGTAAAGCCCCATTGGCTCGGGTTCATAGTCTTTTAAAATGCGCACTACTTTACCTTGAGCCAGTGCTTCCCCTGCTATAAATGTTGGCTGCATAGCAATACCACCACCCGCAATGGCTGTATTTAGTAGCAAATCACCATTGTTAGCCACAAAGTTACTTTCAAGCTTTAGTTCGCTTTTTAACTCATTAACTCCAAATAGTCGTTTTGTGGGCTCACTGTGGGAATAGCGTAAATAATTATGTGACTGTAAATCTAAAAGCGTTTGTGGCGTGCCATGGCGTTCTAAATAGTCGGGTGATGCAAACACCGCTAGGTGTATAGGTGCAATTTTTTTAGCTATCAATGTTGAGTTTTTTAATACACCAATGCGCAGAGCAATATCAATACCCTGCTCTACTATATCTACATATTGGTCTGTGAGCCGTAAATCTAACTTTAAATTTGGATACTGCTTTTGAAAATCAACCAACAAACCTGCTAAATGCTTAGTACCAAACGACATAGGCGCACTAATACTAAGCACACCCGATACATTTTCGCTTAAGTTGTTTAGTGAGTTTTCCATGTCTTCAATATCAATAACCACCTGCTGACAACGCTGATAATATTGATTTCCAGCCTCTGTAACACTTACTTTTCGCGTTGTACGATGTAATAAACGCGTGCGTAGATTATCTTCCAATGCAGAAATATATTTGCTGACTAACTGCGGCGAAATATCGAGTTTATCGGCCGCTTTTGAAAACGAGCCTTCTTGCACAACGGCTAAAAAGGTCTTCATGGTGGTGAGCTTATCCATTTTTTAACAATGCTTTGTTGATAATGTATAAATAAGTATCATATTTATCGTCAAATTAGAAACTTATATAGTGTTTATAACACGTTTATTTGTTTAAGGTTTTAGTATGACTCAGCCTGCTTTATTTATATCTCACGGCTCGCCAATGATGGCTGTTCAGCAATCGGCTACGTCAGATTTTTTTGCATCATTAGGTCAAACGCTTAGTAAGCCTCGTGCTATTGTGGTGTTTTCTGCCCACTTTGATGAAGAGCACGATATAGTTATTACATCAGGAGATGCGCCGCATACTATTCACGACTTTTATAACTTCCCCAAGCCCCTGTATGAAATTCAATACCCCGCACCAGGAGACCCTAAGCTTGCTAATACTATTAGTGAGTACTTTTACAAAGCGGGGATTAAAACGGTGAAAAATGCAGATCAAGGGTGGGATCATGGTGTGTGGATCCCGCTGCGCTTAATGTACCCAACAGCTAATATTCCCATTGTTCAGGTGTCTATTAACACGCGTTTAGGCGCTCAGGCGATGTATAAATACGGGCAGTTACTTGCACCACTGCGCAGCGATAACGTATTAATTATTGGCTCCGGCGGTATTAGTCACAATCTACGTGAAATATTTAAAAGCCCTGCTACACCTAATCGTGTTCAAATGGTTAATGAGTTTACTCATTGGGTTGAGCAAAAATTAATAGCGCAAAACACCCAAGCGTTACTTAACTATTTAAATGAAGCACCCCATGCTTTATTTAATCACCCTACCCAGGAGCACTTTTTACCTCTTTTTGCAGCGCTTGGAAGTAGTGACGGTAAAGCAAAAAAAATACATGAAGATATAGAAATGGATATTTTAGCACTCGATGCTTATAAGTTTTATTAATTTGAGCGTTCGTTCAAATTAAGTTAAGCTGTAAGCAAGTACTCTAAAACCAACTTAATTTATTTTATTGCGGAGCAAACATGGCAACTACACTTGCATTTGACGTATACGGTACGCTAATAAACACTCACGGCGTACTGTCCTTACTCGACGACATGATTGGCGATAACGCCCAAGCATTTTCAAATACATGGCGCGAAAAGCAATTAGAGTATTCATTTAGACGTGGATTAATGCAAAATTATATTCCCTTTTCGCTATGTACAAAACACGCTCTCGATTACGCCTGCTTAGCGCACAAAACCGAGCTAAGTGAAGATCAAAAAGGGCAACTGCTAGAGCTTTATAAAACGCTTCCTGCGTTCGACGATGTAAAAGCAGGCCTTGAGCAATTAAAAGCGAAGGATTACCGTTTGTTTGCATTTTCAAACGGCGCTGCCGACGCAGTTCATACCTTATTAGAAACCGCTGGCATTAGTGAGCTTTTTGAAGGGGTAGTAAGTGCCGACGACGTTAAAACCTTTAAACCAAACCCTGGGGTTTATAGCCACTTTTTACGCGAAACCAATTCAACAGGCGCAAACACGTGGCTTGTATCAAGCAACCCGTTTGATGTAACCGGTGCCATATCGCACGGCATGCGCGCGGCGTGGATTCAACGATCTAAAGACTCAATCTTCGATCCGTGGGAAATACAGCCAAATACTATTGCAACCGATTTACTCGATTTAAAAGCAAAATTAGAAAGCGTTAACTAATTTTCTGTACCCCCTTTTGCTTATGGTATTAAGTGCCGTGGGTGTAAAGGGGGTTTACGTTTTAACTATTTACTCCCGCCTTTATTAGCTCAATTACTGTATTCATACGTTTTGCCAACGGCCTATTTCGATGATGGCACACATAAATAGATTCACTAACCGGACATTCTAAATGATGCGTTTTAATAAGCGCGGGCTTATTGAATGCGCCAACAGCATGAGCAGGTAATACCGTAAAACCCAGTCCTAAGCTTACAGGTTCTAGTATTAAACTAATTTGGTTAGAAAATCCCGTACGTCTTATTTGGTCAATATGCTCAAACTCACTGTAGTTTTCGCTTAGTAGTAGCTGCGCATGATGGCTTGCATCGGGATGAGCAATAAACCCTAGCTCACACAGGGTTTGCCAATTAGGCATGTTTATACCTGCAGGCGTTACAAGTAGTAGTGGCTCTTGGCTTATTTTATGGCTGGTTAGTTCGCTAAATGTTGGAGCTTGAGTTAAAAACCCGATGTCGGCACTATGGTTTGCTACAGCTTGTTCAACACTTACATTGGGCGCAAAGCGGTAATCAATAATCAGCTCTTTATGCTCAGATTGCAGTGCTAATAATTGATTATAAAACTTTAAACCACAACTGCCCGGAGATTGAATCTTTACCGCTCCGCTGTACGGTGAATCATCTTTTAATTGCTGCTCTAAAAACTGCCAGTCTTTGATAAGTTGGCTACCCTGCTGATATAAGTTTTGACCCTGAGGGGTGAGCGAAAACTGCTTACCATGGCGCTCAAGCAAAGCGCAGTTAACTTGTTGCTCTAGCTTTTTAATGTGCTGGCTTACACCAGATTGGGTCATATAAAGGCGCTCAGCTGTTTGGGTAAAATGATTTACCTCAACCAAAGTACAAAACGTATTTAACCATGTTGGATTTATCATTACAAAACGTACTCAAAATGATGATTAATGATAATTTTACTTAATGTTGGTCGATTCGTAAACTAACTCCATCAACTAGTCACAAGATAAGTCACAAGTTAAAGAGGAAGCATTATGAGTCATACATATCCACGTAGTTTTTCGCACATTGGTATTTCGGTTCCCGACGTTGAAAAAGCAGTCGAGTTTTACACTAAGGTTATGGGTTGGTACACCATAATGGAACCGACTTTAATTACCGAAGACAAAAGCCCAATCGGCGAAATGTGCACAGAAGTATTTGGCGAAAAGTGGGAAAAATTCAAAATAGCGCACCTATCTACAGGGGATCGTATTGGTGTCGAAATTTTCGAATTTAAAAACCAAGAAAACCCAAAAGACAATTTTGAATATTGGAAAACAGGCATCTTCCATTTTTGTGTTCAAGACCCTGATGTAGAAGGTTTAGCTGAGCGTATTGTAGAAGCTGGCGGTAAAAAACGTATGGAAGCCCCTCGTTATTACTACCCGGGTGAAAAGCCGTATCGCATGATCTACATGGAAGACCCGTTTGGTAACATCCTTGAGATTTACAGCCACAGCTACGAGCTTATTTACAGCGCAGGCGCTTACTAAATAGCACTTAGCTAAAAACAAAGACCGCAGTATTTATTACTGCGGCCTTTTTGTTTCAGTTATAGAGTTTTTAAATACACTTCACCGTCTTCTTATTCTCTATAACTTGTTTTTGCTTAGCTTGTGCAGCATGTTTTGCCCTGAGTTGAAAATATTATCAACCTCGAGAAAAACACTACCAATCGAACTGTGTCCTAGTGAATTTATGAACGACATAATGTATTTGTCAGGAACTTTTGCTCTTATCCACAAACAGGCTACATGTAAGTACCGCTGAGATTAAAAAACAAAACATTACGCTTAATGTAAATAATATAAAGTTTTCATTTTTTGATATAGCTGCTCCTTTAAGGAGTATTTCACCGCTATTAAGTGCATCTACTCCTACATAGATCATCAACGGAATTACAAAAAATGCATTGCTGAGCTTAATAAGTAAGTCCTTTGATGAAAGACTTACTAATTGAGAAGCATTATGCTCTTCCTCGTCTCTATTTAATAGTTCGGCTTTTAATAGCTCAAAGCGTTCAGGGTACAAAGCCCTATCAATAGACGTGATAGCTTCTTGCAATTCAGTAATAGAATATTCTGAATAATTTGGTTCCATCTATTAAACCTTCTCCAGTGCCTAGCGCCTGTGTAAGCGTTAGTCTTTGATACTTATTAGAAAAATGATTTTAAAGTGTAGCCACATTGAACTAACTCTTTTGCTACTTGGTTTTTCCATGCACCAGGATCATCAATAGTGACATATAAAACACCACTTATATCATTTGGAGTTTCAAGAGCCCCTTTAACTAAAGGGCAGACATTTTCTCGACCAAGCTTCGCAATAAGGTAACCATGTTCAAACACTACATTTTGTCGTGCTCTATTTTTTGGAGGGTTTGGCTCTGTTATAGCTCTCCCTAAATCACATGGAGTATATAAAACAAGAGCAAAATCAGCATCATTTGAATAATGTTCAATTTTTTCAATAATTGTCATTCCTGCGTTAGCTTGCTCATGCAGGATAATAGCTTCTAAACCAAGTTGCTCGACAAAGCGACTTACTTCTTGTTTTACTTCGTTGTTATGTCCATGAACAATAAACACTTTCCGTTTGTTACGAGGAACTTCTTTAGCTGGAGGCACTGGTGTATTTGTAGTAGTTGGCATTACTCCCTGAGTTGGTTCCCCGAACTCCAATTGATCTAATATTGGTGTGAACTCACCAGATAAATACGTACGTCTTTCGGCGTAACTACTAAATTTTGGCTGAATAAACCCCCAAAATGAATCTAAATTACGGTGCTGTCGTAACCACTGAGGAAGCATTGGTGCAAGATTAGAATTACTCAGCAATTCAGAGCGTAATGCTTCAAATTCACCTGAGTCAGATGCAAGTCCAGTTGCTCTTGCAGTGAGCAAATTCAAAAGGTAGCTAACCTTATCGAAATCCGTTTCTAAAAATTCAATACTCAATTAGATCTCCTATAATTCAATCTAGAACTTAAAAGCACAACAATTTTGCGTATATTCCTGCGGTTGTCACGCTCATGTTTCTACTTTATACAGTTTTAACAAATTACCTAAGGCATTGCTATCAAAAGCTATTTAATATTTACAAGCAAAGTTAAGGCATATAAATGCGCGTTTCGCTCATTTCCTTGATTATGTTAGTAAGCAGCAGTTTGGCTGGCTTAATAGGTATTACAAGTATATGATATTGATAATTATTTGCATTAAAGGGTTTTAAAGGTGTGTATGAATAAGTCTATGTTAACTCTGGCGTTAGTTACGGGTTTGAGTGGTTGTAGCACAACAGCCACGGTGCCTGATAAAAGCTCATCGCTTTATTACTCAGCACTTTATAATGCACAAGCAAAGCCTGTTAGCTCTGTATTATTAGAGCCCAAGCTATTAAATGCCGATGTGGTTTTAGTGGGTGAATGGCATACGCATCCGGGCGTGCATTTATTTCAGACTGAGTTATTTGAGCAATTAAGCAAAAGTAATAAACGCACTGCGCTGTCGCTTGAGCAATTTAGCCGCGCGGATCAGCATACTTTAAACCAGTACGTTAAGAGTGAAATTGGTGAGCAATACTTAATTGATAACACCCAAGCGTGGCCTAACTACAAAAGTGATTACCGTGCGCTGGTAGAGCTGGCAAAAACGAACAATAGCGATGTAATTGCTGCAAATGCCCCTAAAAATATTGTTACCTGTATTGGCAGGCAAGGCATAAGTTATGTAAATAAACTTGATGAAACACAGCAGAGCTTCATTGCAGCCACTATGGATACCTCAGCAAGTGATTATAAACAACGTTTTATGACCTCAATGCACCATGGCACGCCAAGTCAAAACGAAAATTACTATGCTGCGCAAGTTACCTGGGATGAAACCATGGGGGAGTCTATCGTTAACTATTTAAATAATCATAAAGATACGCAGGTAATGCATATAGCGGGCGATTTTCATGTGAAAAATGGCGAAGGAATAGCGCGTGTTATTAAGCGTTTAGCGCCAGAGCTTAAGGTTGTGTGGATATCGCCGGTTACAAGTGTGCAATCTAACCAAACAGGATATCAGTTGCAAGTTAACCCTTTGCCACCCCGTTATGTACAAAAAGAACATCAGCAAGCCGCTTTTAAAGCGTTAGCCAAACGAGGCGAGCAAACAGCTTGCTTATAAAATAACGACATAGTTAGTGAATCTCTTAACCAGGGCTCAGGTTAACTATGTCGTCATGTATTTAGTTTAGTTATTTCGGGCTTGATTGGTTAGCGCAACCAGCGCTTTACGAACCTCTAACGGGCTGTTGCACTGGGTATTAAAGTTAATAAAGTAATTACGCTTTTGGCTTTGTATATAAAAACCAGTGGGTAATAGGCCGCTCATTATTGGGGTGTTATCAGCTACGCTGTAGTGCTGCATTAATATGAGCGACATAGCATCTTGATGGTCATCGTTCATGTGACTTATCATGCTTTGCTGCTGGTTTTCATCCCAGTTTTTTGCCTCGTATTGCCATTCGTTTTGCTCAAGCCAAAATATTTTGCCAAAACCGCCAATGTAACGCACACGAATTACGTCTAATTGCCATAATTGAAAGTTGTGCGCATTGCGATAGCTAGCGGCTTCGGGGTATAGGGCAATATAGTTATCAAGTAAAGTGTGTGCTTGCTCACTTGGCACAACAGAGCCATCACCTACGAGCGTTACGCGGCCGTGCTCGTTTTGATCGCCACTGTCGGCGGCGTCAAATACGGTAAGGCTCATACGTGAGTCGTGCTTTAGATTTTTAGTGTGCTGGGCTATATCGCTAATAAAAAAGTAAACACGGCCTTGTTCGTCGCACATATAGGGGGTTACTGAGCCAAACGGGTAGCCGCGTAAATTATTAGAAATAGTCGACATGACACCCGCATTGGTTTTGTAAACCAAGGTGCGTGCATCGTTTAATGCTTGCTCTCTCATAAAAACTCCTGACGTTGAGAAAAAACCATGGGTGCATCGTTATAAGGATGAGGATTTACGTGCAGTTTCATGGCGTACATTTGTTGTAAGTTTTGTTCTGTTAATACGGTGTTTATAGGCCCACTTTGCAACACTTTTTTGTTGTGCAGTAAAATAGCGTCGGTTGCATAAAGGCTGGCTAAATTTAGATTGTGTATTGCAATAATGGCGCTGTTGCCCTGCTCTACAAAGGTTTTAACGCAGCTGAGCAAAGCATGTTGGTGGCGCATATCAAGTGCTGATGTAGGCTCGTCGAGCAGCATTAGTTTTGGCTCAGCCGATTGTGTAAAGGCATCGAGCTGGGCTAAAGTACGCGCCATATGAACACGTTGTTGCTCTCCGCCCGAAAGCGCACTTACGCGGCGAGTTAAATACTGGTTTAAATCCATAATAGCGGCATATTTATGTACTTTTTCGCTTTGCATTTTTAATGACTCTACATACGGATAGCGACCCATTGCAATAAGCTCAAATACATTAAAATCAAACCCTACGTGGTTAGCTTGCATCATAACTGCGCGCTGTGTTGCAAGGCGTTTTTTAGCGTGAGAGGCCAGCGGCTTAGCATTAAAAAGTACACTGCCTGTAAAGGAGTGCATACCTGCTAAGGTATGCAGCAAGGTAGATTTACCTGCGCCATTTTCACCAAGTAGTGCGACAAGTTGCCCTTGTTTAGCGCTGCCATCAATAGCGTTTAAAACGCTGTGATTATCAAAGCCAACGCTTAGGTTGTTAAACGCGATCATGACCAACCTCGCTTATTTTTCACTATTAAATAAATAAACAATGGCGCACCCAATAGCGCGGTAATAATGCCAATGGGTAGCTCTGATGGCATGATCACAATGCGTGCTAGCCAGTCAGAAAGTAGCAATACCAGTACGCCAATTAACATACAAAGCGGCAGCATATTACGTAAATGCGGCCCCACCATTAAGCGGGCAATATGCGGGACTACCAAGCCAACAAACCCTATTAAACCGGTAAGCGCTACAACCGCACCTACCCCTAATGCAACGAGTATAATGACATACAATTTAAGCTTATTGGTATCTACTCCTAGGTACTGAGCTTGTGACTCGCCAATAAGGAGTAAGTTCATGGGGTTTTTTAACCGCCACAGGCCAACTAGGCTAATAAACAGTAACGGCACAGCTTGAATAATCGTGCTCCAGCTTGCTCCGCCTAATGAGCCCATGGTCCAATAATTTATTAATCGTAGCGCGCTATCGTCGGCAAAAAAACTCAGTAGCCCAATAACAGCGAATGCTAACGCGTTAATAGCGACTCCTACCAATATAAGTGTGGTGATATTAATTTGCCCCTGCTGCTTGGCAATAAAATATACCAGCGAGGTAACACCAAGCGCCCCTAAAAACGACGCATAAGGTAAATACAACTGAGCGTTAAAATTAAACTGCGCGCTAAGTGCAATAAACGCCACTGCAACCATTGCCGCACCTGCACTAATGCCAATAATAGATGGGTCTGCCAGCGGGTTACGGCAAAGCGCTTGGGTTGCCGCCCCTGTTTGGGCAAGTACCAACCCTACTAATACAGCAAGCACAAAACGCGGCAAACGTATTTGCATTACGACATTTATTTGCAGTGCATCAAACTGATTAAAGTACTCGGGCGCAAGCCAAGCAATAGCTAAACGCCAATCCCATCCTGCAGGGCCGTATCCTATGCTTAGTAGCGCCAAAGCAAAAATACAAACAGAGGCTAATAGCATCCATTTATGAGTTTGGCTAAGTATTATGGGCACAAAGCGGCTCAATGCTAGGGTATTCATAAGCGGGTTTTATACTCGTTAAGCTCATTAATTGCTGTGGCAATACGTGGCGACATGCCAAGCGAAAGCAGGCTATCCATAACAAGTAAGTTACAGCTTTGCGCAGCTTTTAATAAGCGTAGGTTCGGTTGCTTACAAAAAGCCTGCTTGCCGCCAATGCTTTGTACAACATGCTTTGGCGCAACTAAAAAGTCAGGCTGATTTACAGCAAGTACTTCGGTATTAATTACTTTAAAGCCTGAATGTGTAGCGCCTATATTAGTAATGCCCGCATAGCTAAATAATAAATTAGGGACGGTTTCTTGCCCTGCGGCAACAAGCCCGCGCTCATTAGCTGAGAGTAAAAATAGCGCGCTGTGTGTCTGCGCTTTTGCTTTTTCAGGTAATGAGTCTGTAATGTGCGTAATAAGCGATTGCGCTTTTTGCTTGGCGTCTAAATCGGTACCAAGGCGTTTAATTAGCTCAAGTAGCTCATTAACTGAGGTGGGCTTTTTATAATGAATTAGTTTAACCCCTGTTGCCTCAATTTGTTTAAGTGCTTGGCTTCGCCCTGCTCCTTCAAGCGCTAACAAGGTTGTTGGGCGCATAGAAAGCACGCCTTCTGCCGCTAAATCGCGGTAATAACCCACTTGTGGTAATTGCGTAGCTTGCTGTGGGTACATGCTCGATTGATCAACTGCTACGAGGGTACTTTGCTTGCCCAGCGCATAAATTATTTCTGTAAGGGTGCCGCCAGCACTAATAACGCGCTCCTGTGCAAGTGCAGGTTGAGCGACTAAAGCAAACAATATAAATAGGTATTTCATTACAAACTCCGGCTTTTATTTTTCGGCTATTATAACTAGTTAAATCTAAATGAAAATGATTATCATAATTAATTGATCTTAATTTGACTTAGTTGTAACATCCTCGCCATAAATAATAACTATTATCATTTGGAGTTAAAATGAAGCCCTCTACATTTAAATTTACTGCTATAGCAACCTTATTACTCGGATCGGGCACTGCATTTGCCGAAAACATAATTGACGATCATATTGTTGTGAGTGGATCGCGGTTTGAGCAAAAGCTTAAAGATGTAACTGGCTCAGTAACGGTTATTACCGAGCAAGATATAGAGCGCCAGCTAGCTGTAGATTTACAAACCATGTTTAAATACGATTCAAGCATTGCAACCACAGGCAGTGGTGCAGGCGCGCAAACACTTACTGTACGTGGTGTTGGTGGTAACCGTGTTGTATTTATAAAAGATGGCCGACGCACCAACGATGGTTATGCAGGCGGAGGGGGCTATTTAGTTGGCCGCAATTACTTTGATGTAGCAGGCGTAAAACAAGTAGAAGTAGCCAAAGGTGCTGCATCGTCTTTATATGGCTCTGACGCACTCGGTGGCATTGTGGTTATAACCACTAAAGATCCAAGCGATTATCTAAAAGATAACAGCAGCTATGTAAAAATGGCACTGGGGTATCAAGGTCAAAGTAACCAAATTGCTGCTGATATTACCGGTGCAAAAGACTTAGGCGACTTTGCAGTAAGCGCAGTTTATAGCCATCGCGACAGCGAAGAAGTACAAAATTACGACGAAAACTTACCCGGTTATGATGCAAAGTCGGACGCTTTATTAGTTAAATTTGAACAACAGCTTGATGAAAAACGCACACTTAAATACACCCTTGATTATTTTAATCAAACAATTGAGCAAGTAATAACCCCCACGGTTCAAGAAACCGAGGAAGACGACACTAGTTGGTCACTGGCGCTAGATTATCATTCAGAAGTAGCTACAGCTGCGTTTGATAAATGGTACGGGCAAGTGTCTTATAGTAGTTACGAGCAACAAAGCGATGCAATTAGTGGCGCAAGCACCTACACCGATTATAACGACTATCGTTTTGAGCAAAATATTTTAGGTTTAAAAGCAGTATTTAATAAAGGGCTTAAAGGAGAAACCACCGATCACGAAGTGGTATACGGAGTTGATATCGATTTATACGATACCACCCGCCCACGTTTAAAAACACGTGTTTTAGCCGATGGCATGGTTGATTTTACAGACCAAAAACAAAAAGCGTTTCCGGGGGCTGACACCTCTTTAATTGGCGCTTATGTGCAAGACAGTATTTCGTTTAAAAACAGCGCATGGTCGGTTATTGCAGGCGTGCGATATGATTACTACACCCTAGAAGCTAAAAGTGATGAGCTATATGCCGATGCGCAGCTTGATGATATTACCGAATCTGCTTTTTCGCCTAAGCTAGGTGTTATATATCAAGTGGATGATAACTTATCGTGGTATGGGCAATACGTACGAGGCTTTAAAATACCACCACACGACCAAGCCTATCAAAGCCACGGCGTTGAACCGTTTTATCAAATACTACCAAATGCCGATTTAGACCCAGAAAGCAGCGACTCATTTGAGCTTGGGCTTAGGTACGCAAGCAGCGATATTAGCGTAAATTTAAGTGCTTTTTATGCAGCATTCGATGATTTTATTGAAACCGCCGTAGTAGGTGTTGAGCCAACGTACATTCCTGGCGTAAACAAAACTCTGTATCAGTATCAAAATATTAGCGAAACACAAATAAGCGGTGTAGAAGCCGGAATTGCCGTGTATGTTGCTGAAAATATTCTGCTTGAGGCAAATGTGGCCTACGTTGATGGTGAAAATAAAGAAACCGATCAGCCACTTACCAGCATTAGCCCGTTAAATGGCTCAATATTGTTAAGTACAGAGCTGGGTAATATTAACTGGACCGCTGCGTTGCGTTTAGCTAAATCGCAATCGGATGTAGTACTTGATGCAAACGATGATAAAACTACGCAAGGGCATGGCTACGGCGTTGTTGATTTATACGCAAACTACGAATGGCAAGCGTGGCAGCTAAATGTAGGTGTACTTAACTTGCTCGATAAAGAATATGTACCTTTTGAGTTGATTGCAGGTCAATCGCAAAGTGCTGATTTTAGCCAATACACCCAATCTGGGCGTAACTTTTCAGCAAGGGTAAGCTATCAGTTTTAATTAGGGCTAAACAAATGGCAATAAACGCTGCATGGGTATGCAGCGTTTGCCTGCCACATATTTACTCAAGTCAAATTACTTAATGGTGAGTATATTCAGGTACACTTCTACATACTTAATGCCCATTAACACTTTATATAAACAGCACTTTAAAGCCAAAATCGCCGTTATTTATAAATTAATTAATCGCAAAGTCTTGGGTTTCTAAATAGCTGGGGGCGTTTTTAAAACATGCCGTTAGCTTACTTGCAAGCGTTGTATTTATTGCGCTGTCGCACTCTAATTCCCCGGTATACTCCCCCTGAGTAAGCGGCACTAATCTTAACGAGTCATAGCTTGGTTTACTTTGTATTTTATGAATTACCAAGCCTTGTTGCTGCGTTAGTTTTACTAATGAAAATGCATTTTTGTGTTTTATTAGTCGTGATTTTTCAACATATAACGGGTTTTAAAAAGTTAGTTTGGTAGTAAAACTGCTTTGGCATTAGCGTATTTACCAAATTTTGTGATTGATGACTTAGCGCTTACAAAAATAACTGTAAAGGGGGTTAACAGTCACTATAGCAAAGGCATAGCAATGATTTACAAGCCATCAAAAGCAGATGGCTGGCTTAATAAACTCATGCACTCTGTGTAAAGTATTTATCAATTTAAGGTAATACAGAGTATTACTTAACAAAGCTGTGGTTAGCTAATATCGGCCACTACGCATCGGTTACGACCATCCTCTTTAGCATGGTATAGCGCCTTATCGGCACATTTATATACTTGTGCAATATCAGTACTATGCTCAGGCCAGGTTGCAATACCTATAGAAATAGTGATTGTTCCAATGGTGTTTATTTCTGTCGATTCTACTGTTTTACGTAAACGCTCTGCTATTTTATAGGCACTTTGGCTGTTTTCATTTGGTAGCACAAGAACAAATTCTTCACCGCCGATTCTTGATACTATGTCGTCTCTTCTTGATAGTTTTTTAATTATATTTGTTAGCGAAACTAAAGTTTCGTCGCCTTTACCATGTCCAAAAGTATCGTTAACACGTTTAAAAAAGTCGATATCAATTTCTAATATAGCGAATGGGGTTTGCTTTAGCATAAGCTGGTTAAGTAGGCCGTTTAAGCTTCTTCTGTTATGCGTATCTGTTAAGGGATCTGTTTGTGAGTCATGGCGTAGCACACCTATTTGTGCTTGTAATAAAGTAACCTCTCTTAACATCGCTAACTTCAGTTTTTGACTTTCAAAATACCACGACTTCACGCTTTTAAGTTTTTCTAAGCTTTTTGGATCATCGAGTGTATTTGCGTTATCGGCTAATCGCTTTAGCGGCCTTGCTATAAAGTGTGCGAATAAACCAATAAAAATAAATGTGACTAATGCCATAGGTATTGTTTGTTCAATGACTTCAATAGTTAATGTATCTAGCGAAGAGAGCGTTGATTCTAATGGTCTTTGCGCCACTATTCCCCATTTAGATAAAGTAATGGGTGCGTAGCCTGCGAGCATCGGCTTATTTAAGCTATTAATAACCGTTGAAGTGCCTATTTCGCCACCTATAACAGCGTCAATCACAGCATTGTTAGCAATAACGTTGCCGATTCTGGCAGGTTCTGGGTGATATAAAATGCGCTTATTTGAGCTAACAACATAAAGGTACGAACCACCTTTGTAGTAATGTTGTTCTAAAAGCTCATTTAAAATATTTTTCTCTTTTAAATAAAGAGAGCCCCCAATATAACCTAAATACTTATCTTCAGAATCAAATAGCGGGTGCGATATAAAAACAATTAAATTATCAGCTGCCGATAAATAAGGCTCACTAATTAATGGGCGTTTTTCTTTTAGTGCTTCTATTGCTCCTGGAGACTGTATTTTTTGGCCTATTAAACTTTCAAAGTGAGGCGACGTCGCTGCAACTACGCCATGTAAATTAATCACAACAGAGTTAAAGCTATCCGTTTGATGATTTAAACGAATGGCTTCATCGTTTAATAATTTGGAGTTATTTGGTGATTGCTCAATAATTTTAGCTGAGTATTCAAGCTGCTGAAGCGCAGACTTTAAAAAGTTATCAGTTGCGGAGGCTAATTTTTGTGCATAGGCTAAATTACTTTTTAGCGTATATGATGTTAACTGCTCTTTTTGAACCTGATAGGTAGAATAAAAACTCCCTATCAATGTGCTCAGTGCTGCAGAGAATGCGAGTAGCAATATAAGAAATCTTAAATTTAAAGCGGGTAGTAATTTATATAGCAAAGCTGCATTCCAAAGCACTCAAATTCAGCGCGAATTATACGAAGTTAGGTATTATACCCGTTTAAGTGTTTTTAATTAAGTTGGTTTGTTCAATTTAGCGACTATGCGTTAGGGTATGGCGTGATAAATAATATATTCCAGCATTGCCATTTTTTATCCTTTAATCAGTAAAACTCTAGCCAACTAAGTGAACGCACCGAGGTTGTTTATTAAGCTTTAAGATATAAGTTGTTGATGTCGTATAAAAAGGCAATATGACTAATAGATAAGTCAAAGTGTATGGCCATGAAAAAGTTAATATGAGGTCAGGACTAAAAACATCACACTAAGTTTATAAAAAAGGCCAGAAGCAAAAGCTACTGGCCTTTCATTAAAGCCGTCATGTGTTTAGAGACGACGGGATGTTATTTAAACTTATTTACTAACGTTTTTACGACGTCTATTAAACCATACTAATGGAGTAAGTAATAAAGCTATAAAGCCAAAACTACCACCACCGCTAGATTTTGCTTCTGTTACAGGCACTGTTGCTACCGCTTCATTTTTTACCATTACAGTACTTTGTTGAGTCACAGTTGTTACACCATCACTTACGGCAACTTCAAAAACAAGCTCTTCATCTGCAGTAATAGCTGCAGGTGTGAAGCTCAAAGTTGCTGTATCAGTACCAGTGAGCGTAGCATCACTACCGCTAACCTGAGTCCAAGCATAAGTTAGTGTTTGACCATTGCGATCTGACGCTGTTGCTGTAATTGTTCCTGTAGCAGATTCAGTAATTTCCGCTGATGCACTTTCGACTAAAACAAGTGGAGCTGCGTTATCACATGCTAGTGAATCACCCGCTACAAGTTCTGAAAATACAGGAGATAAAACGTTAGACATAGTTAGGTTATCAATCCACCAACCTAAATCACTTACTGCGCCATCTGATGAAATTCTAAAGCGTACCTTTACTAAGTTGCCGTTTAGAGCATCACCAAAGTTGATAGTTTCATAATTACCATACGCGCCACTATCTTGTACGTTATTACCTGTGTATGTTTCACGTTCTTGAAGCTCTTGAGAACCGTTTTCGATTAGAACAGCGTCATAGCCAACATCAAATGTGCCGCCAATTTCAGTAGCATCAACCCAGTCACCACCATTAACACTAACTTCTACAACACCACCATCCCAGTTTTCCTCGATACTATAGAAATGCCAGAATGAAATTTCAAAGTCGCCAGAGTAACCGACTTCGAATGACTTGCTCTCTACTGCTACATCCGATTGGAAGCCATTATTTACAAGGCGCATTGCTTGTGTGCCTAGCCCAAAGCCACCTTGTTCAAAGAATGCAATATTACTACTATTATCCATTACTTGAGTGCCAGCAGCTAAATCACCACCAAACATTACGTTTTCTTTTAAATCTAATAGTGATGAACTTGCTACTTCCATATCATCTGAAACTACAGCTCCAACAGGCGTTTCTGATTTAAAGCCCATATTTACTTCAAACGTAAGTGTTTGATCAAGCGCTTCAACGATATCATCATCCGTTTCAATTTCAGGGAATGTGACTTCAATTTCTAGTGTTTCAGCTGTACCCGCTTCGTTCAAAGTAACTTTAATATCGTTACTTGTTATTGCTTCGTACGGTTGAACTTCACCAAAAGTAAGTAGGCCATCATTTTCAAATGTTACATCATGATCGCTTATAACTGTCAGTTGTGCTGTTGTACCACTAAGTACTTCACTACCACGGTTAGTAATTGTTACGCTAACCGTACTCGTTTCGCCTTTATCTAAAATATTGTCGTTAGTACAAAAACCAAGCTCTGTACCATTGTACATGTTGTTTAAGTCAGCACTTGCAAAAGCATAGCTAGAAAGCTGTGTTTTATCTGATTCAACTACACCAGTAAGGTCTTCACTGAAACGATCTGGCGATACTGCGCCAAGACCCATACCACGTTTAGCAAATGCGCCTACCATTAACTTGTAATCAGCAGGGTCTACTGCATAGGCAGCAGCTAAAATAGCATCACGTGCTTCAGTGTAGGTTGGTGCTATAGGTGTTAATTTGTAACCTGCAACTAAGTAATCTGCCATTCGAGTTTGTGCTTCATTAAAGCCATGCTCGTTAATAAGCGTTACGTAGTTTTCCCATAATACAGTTGCCCAAATTTCGCCGGCAGCATGAGGAGAAGCCACGCTTGTTGGTGAAATACCAATATCAGCACCAGCATTTTCAGTAATATGTCGGAACGATAATGCATTTACATCTGTATCAGTTGAATAAGGAAGACGACGAATACCGAAGTAGAAGTCTTCTACAAATGTGCCGCTACCATATGCTTTTTGGAACTTATCGTTACCTGTGATATTTATATCGCTTTCTTTAGCGATAAACATTAATGAGTGGAAATCGCCCCAGCCTTCGCCCATTGCGCGGCCTTGGAAGTTAATAAGGCCTGATGAATTACCGACTAAGCGGTTACTAATGTAGTGACCCCATTCATGAGCAATAATACCATTATCAAACGTACCATCTTTTAATGTTGCTTTGGTAAACATGTTAACAGTAACAACTTCACGAGCATCAATTAGGTCATACATTGCATGACCATCAGCGTAATTTAAACCCATATTTGGAATGGTTACAGTATCGTCTTCACCGCCCATTGGTGCCGGTTCTGCCGTATCTGGGTCATTATTAACAACGATAGTTGCTATCGCACCTGCATCTTGTGCATTTTTTACTTTAATTGTAAATGAGCATGAGCCACGGTCTACAATTGCAATTTTACCCGCTAGTTCAGCTGCATTTATAGCAGGCTCACAACCATCATTCACGCTTGTTGAATCTACTGTATTTCCATCATCTAAACGAACAACTTCTGCAGCCACATCACTGAATTGGTATTTACCAAAGCCAGATTCTTTTGTTGAAGCTAAAAGGCCTAAAGAGTCATGTGAAGTTACTGTAATACCAAAATCTACACCAACAACGGCATCTTTACTGTTGTACAAGTACATTTGCATACGTGGGCTAGCACCATCAGCTGGCGTAGACATATTTGCGTTATTACGACCTGAGTTATCTTGAGCCTGTGCTTCAATCGGGTCACCTTCTACGCCGCCACGACCAAAGTTAGATACTTGAGCTACATTTGACGTTTCATCAAAACCATGATCATAGAAAAAATCATGTAAAAAGTTATTCATATAAAACAAGTTAACAATAGCCGCTTTACGGTTTGCGTAGCTATTTGCAACTTCATCTACTTGATAAGGGTAGTCAAATGTGAAGTCTGCTGTTGTTTCAGCGGTAAAGTCACCTTCACTAAAGTCTTGAGGTGCAACCACATCTGCGTAAGCAAATACGTTATTACCTGATGTTGTCGTTGCATCATCAGCTAACCATGGGTCCATTGTGCTTAGTTTACTGTAGTAAGATAGAGATACCATTGGCGCGTCTAAAATCTCAGTCTCGTCTACTTGCCCTGGGCCATCTGCAGGAATTACGTCACCGTGCGGGCTTTCCATTGGGTAGCCATCTTGGTTAGCGTAAACACGGTAATTAAAGTCAGCTGCATGAGATTTCAAATCTTTCGCAAAATATACTTTGCTGTTATTCGAATCTACTACATAACTAAAGTAGTCACTTTCTAAAGAGCCAACTTCTGCTACTTCTACTTCAATGTAGTAAGCAGATTTAAGCTCGCCTGCAACTTCAAAAAACACTTCTTTTGCACGTGGTGTACCTAAAACAATCTTAGAGTCATCTAATGATTTAGCCTCATATTTTGCATATCCACCTTCATTACCAATTTTACGAAGTGAGACATCAATATTTGCTAATTCACTAAATGCTTTTTTTATACTTTGCTCAGAGCTTACAAAACCCGTTAATGCAGCAAGTTTATTTTTAGATGACGACGTATCAGCAAAATAACCCGAGCTTGCTACTAGGTTGTACTCTTTATCCATTAACAAGTTGTATTCGCGGTTAAAAACTTCTACACCGTTTACTTGTTGTTTATATTTAGCACTAATAGAACCACGTTTTTGCTCTGATAAATCAACCATAACAGCAGAAGATGCTGTTGTTTTACGATTACTAATACCTGTTAAAGTTTCAATATAAAAGTCAGCAGCATATTGATTACGGTTATCAGCTGCGATTAAAGCCATGTCAGGCTTACGCTGACCTATTGCTTGCCATAAAAATGTTGCTTTACCCATTTGTGCATCGTAAATAGATTTTTGACCCGATACAGTGGCGCGTTCGGCTAAGGTTCTCTGCTGAACAGCAGCTAAAGAAGTACCCTGAGTAACTGCATTTGTAGCACTTACATCATAAAATCGAGTTTGTTCAGCGGCGGTTAGCTCACCTGCTGCTAATGTTGATGCTACAACCATGGCAATAGTTGTTAATTTAAATTGAGACATGTATCCACCTGTTTGTATTTATTATATTAAAACACTTAATGTTTTTTAATTGATTATTTTATGTAAACGCATAGTTAAGTTGTTAATATACATACTTGAATGAAGCTGAATAGCTTTAAATTTAGAGAAAAGTAAACAAAGGTAAACGAATGCAAAAAATAATTTTTACAAGTTCAGTGCCAATAATTGCAGCTTTATTACTATCTGCATGTAATAACAGTGAAAAAACAGAGGTTAACAACTCTCAGGCGCTACCTAAAACAGCAGAAATCATTATAAAAGAACCATCTAAGAACCAGAAAACTGACACTATTTTCCCTAAAAAAGAAAGCAGTCAAGGTATTATGAAAAAAGCATCTAAAAGCATAAATTCATCTGGTGATAAGCTTATTTTTAACTCTGAGCAGTTATTTAAAGGCGACGTTATTTATAATCAGAACTTAAAGCAAAAAGGTGTAGTAAAAGGTACTCTTACCATTACATTAAATACCGATACTTTGCCTGATGAGTTAAAAAATAATTATGAGTTAGTTAAGTCGACAGCTCACAATTACACATTACTTGTTGAAAAGGATGTTGATATTGCAGGATTATCTAAAGATCTAAACAATTATAGCTCAGTGAGCAATGTAGAAGTTGCAATTGATTACTCACCTATCGAAACACACTTTTAATCAGCAACAATGCACTTACAACTACCATATTATTAACATGGTAAAGTACTTTGTCAGCACATTTGTAAACTTGGTCTATTTCGTTACTATGCTCAGACCAAGTTGCAATGCCAATAGGAATTATTATAAATCCAATAGTTTACGTATTTATAGACTCAACGGCTTGACGTAATCGCTCTGCTATTTTGCGCACTTTGCTGTTCTTATTAGGTAAAAAAATACAAATTCTTCTCTACCTAAACGCGCCACAATATTGTCTTTTCAAGATGATTTTTAGTTGAATAGGCAGGTTATTGCATTGCTGATTCTAAAGAGTATAAGTTGTTGATGCTAGTTTATTAGCGCAGGCATAGTTATTTTTAGTGTAAGTTTTTAACTGCTCCTTTTGTGCTTGGTAGGTAGAATAAAAGCGACTTACTAAAGTACTAATAAAGGCTGTAATCGTTAAATGAAAAATAAGAAATCGAAGATTAAGGCTATTAATAATTCTTTCGAAAATGAATGCCATCCTAAGTATGAGGCATTCAATACTTGCACCTATAATTGAGCATAAAGCCTGCAATTACACCCTATTAAAAATTTATTACCTAATATCAATAAAGCCAGAAAAAATATAACTTTACACTAAGTTCAAAACTATAATTTTTCTTCAATTTTTACAATACGTTAATGGTTTTTGTAAAGAAAACCTTCTTTTGCAGTTACTTTAAAAAGTAGTTAAGCTGCATACATTTATCTACTTTTTAGCCTTGGAGTGTGTTTTGCTAAATAAGTGTATTGTACCGTCTATCGTTTTTTTATCTGGGTGTTTAATGCCATTACAATCCTCGCTTGCTAAACCCGTGCTTTCTCTTGAACAACAACTTGGGCAAAAGTTAATACTCGACTTTCGCTACTTTTGCCAGCAAGGAGCAAGTAATAAATGCCGAACTCCAATGACCGAGTTACCTAATGAGCTTGCTACCGCTATTGCTAAATACGATATTGGTGGAATTATTTTATTTTCTGAAAATACCCAATCAATAGAACAAACCATTACGCTTAATAGCCAATTGCAAACAGCTGCAAGTAAATCCAGTAGTAAGCTGCCTCTATTTATATCAATAGATCAAGAAGGCGGACGTGTAGCGCGTTTACCACGCGATGTTGCCACCTCATTTACCGGTAATATGTCGATTGGCGCAACCTACAAAAAACACGGTACGAGCTTTGCGACAAAAACAGCAACTGTTATAGCTAAAGAACTAAACTCGCTGGGTATCAATGTAAACTACGCGCCCACGGTTGATGTAAACATGAACCCCGATAACCCTGTTATTAATGTACGCTCGTTTGGTGAAAACCCAGCATTAGTGAGTAAATTGGGCGCCGCACAGGTTGCAGGATTTGAGAACAACGGTGTTATTACCTCGTTAAAGCACTTTCCAGGCCACGGCGATACAAATGTAGATAGCCATACAGGTTTGCCTAAAGTAAACCATGCAAAAGAAGTTATTTACGAGCAAGACTTAGCACCGTTTAAGCACATTATCGCCAAGCAAAACCCAGGCATGATAATGACGGCGCATATTCAATACCCTGCCCTCGATAGCACAACGTTCATAAGTGTTAATGGCAAAACTATGATAAAACCGGCAACAATGTCGCGTGCAATCATTACTGATATTTTACGTGGTGAGCTTAATTACCAAGGTGTTGTAGTAACTGATGCGCTTGATATGGCTGGCATTAGTAACTTTTTCACACCAACTCAAGCGGTAATAAATACGTTTGCGGCTGGGGCTGACATTGCCCTAATGCCCGTTGAAATTAGAACGCCGGATGATTTAAACAAGCTCGATGACCTTATTAAAGAGCTTGTTGCAGCGGTTAAATCAAACCAACTTGACGAGCAAGAAGTAGCACAATCAGCGATGCGTATAATTACGCTTAAAAATAAATTTAGATTAAGCACTAATTTTGACCCTATTACCGCGCTCATAAATGCAAAGCAAACAATCGGCAGTGCAGCACATCGCGAAATAGAAGCGCAGCTTGCTGTAGAGGCAATAACGCAGGTTAAAAATAATAACAGTACTTTGCCACTTAATTTAAAAGCAGGAAGTAATGTTCATATTATTATGCCAGACACGCGTAAATGTATGGCAATGCAGCAAGCGATTGAAGCTACCAGCCAGCAAAAACTAAACTATAGCTGTAGCAGCCTACAAGGGTTTAACCCTGCACAAGCTAAAACACAAATACACGCTGCTGATGTAGTTATAGCCGGCAATGCAACGCCTAATCAAAGTGCGGTAGAAATTGGCGGTATGGATGATTTAAAAGACGATCCTAATTTTGCACTTAATAATGCAGAGCAACCAAAAGCACTTGAGTCATTATTAAAGATGGCAAAGCAGAGTAATAAAAGCACTGTTTTTATAAGCCTAAGAGCGCCTTACGACATTGCTAAATTTGGCAATTATGCAAATGCTGTACTTGCATCTTACGCATATAATATTGATGTAGATAAAAACGATATTGTGTCTGGTCCCGCTTTTACCGCACTTGCAAAAGTGTTACTAGGAGAAGCACCGGCTAACGGCGTATTACCTGTCACAATAAAACCGCAAAAGGCGCACTAATATGAAACTCAATTGTGATTTAGGCGAAAGCTTTGGCGCGTGGAAAATGGGGCTAGACGATGACGTTATGCCACATATTGATATGGCTAATATTGCGTGTGGGTTCCATGCAGGTGATGCCGACGTAATGACAAACACTCTTGTACTTGCCAAGCAACATAACGTACAAATTGGTGCTCACCCAAGCTACCCAGATAAGCAAGGCTTTGGTCGGCGCTCAATGGTACTTAGCGAAAAAGAGCTTACAAATTGCCTGCATTATCAAATAGCCGCTATTGAGGGCATGGCAAAAGTACAAGGTTTAACACTTAGCTATGTTAAACCGCATGGCGCACTTTATAACGACATGATGGCTGATGATAAAATATTACAAACAGTTATAAATGCAATTGCCAGGTACCCAATAGATTTGAAACTAATGGTCTTAGCGACTAAAAATGCCAATAAGCACATTCAAATAGCTAAAAGCTCAGGAGTTGATTTAGTACTCGAGGCATTTGCCGACAGACAGTACACCGACGACGGGCATTTAGTGTCACGAACACTTGAGGGTAGCGTTCACAACAAAGCTGCATTACTAAAACAAGTAACTCAGCTTTTATCCGATGGCAGCGTGACAACACGAACTGGAAAAAAACTAACGCTCAACGCCCATAGCTTATGCGTACATGGCGACAACGCTGATGGCATAGCGCTTATAAAAGATATAAAAGCCCTTTGTAACTCAGCTAACTAAACTTTTACACAACCTCAAATAGAAGCTGTAAACCCCCTTTACAGCTTTAACTCATAGAGTTAAATAAGAGCTTCATCGCATCCTACTGTTAATTTAATAATCCCTAACATATAACTACTTAGCAAATTAAAAAAAGTAACAACAGGGATTAAAATGAAAAAGCTTTTAACACTTAGCCTCATTTTAGGCTGTAGCAATTTAGCCTACGCTGAAACAAATACACTACAACTGCAAGACGTGTTTAATTTAGAATATGCCAATCAAATAGATATAACCGAAGACGGTAAAACTGTTTATTTTGTGCGTAACCGCATGGATATAAAAACAGATCGCAAAGTTGGTAATATTTGGTCTGTTGATTACAAAACCAAACAAATGCAACCGCTAACCTCTGGCGTGCATATGGATTATTCGCCAGTCCTCTCTCCTGATGGTCAACGCCTTGCGTTTATATCAACTCGCGATGGCAGCAGCCAAATATATATAAAATGGCTTAAAACAGGTGCTATGGCAAAAATTAGTAACTTAACGAGTAGTCCACGTTCGATTACATGGAGCCCTGATTCTAACCAATTAATATTTAGCATGTTTGTTCCAAGCGCTAATTCAGCGCCAGTGAGCTTACCAGGCAAACCAAAAGGCGCAACCTGGGCAGAGCCCGCAAAATTTATTGATGATGTGTATTACCGTTCAGATGGTGGCGGTTACACGCAAAAAGGTTTTAGCCAATTATTTTCCATAGATGCTAACGGTGGTAATGCCAAACAACTCACTGATGATGAATTTGATAACGCAGGCGATGTAAGTTTTAGTAACGATGGTAAGTCGCTTTATTTTTCTGCGAACAGGCACACAAACAACCAGCTAAAACCCACAAACAATGAAATCTATCAAATCGAGTTAGCCACACAAAATATAACTAAAGTTACTGACCGAAACGGACCTGACGAGCAGCCTAAAGTATCGCCCGATGGTCGTTACTTAGCGTACACAGGTTACGATGATAAACGCACTAACTACGAAAACGCTCAGCTTTATATTCGTGATTTAAAAACAGGTAACACAACAAGCTTAACGCCAGATTTTGATCGTAGCGTAGGTCAAATAAAATGGAGTGCAAACTCCAAAGGCATATACTTTAGCTATGCAGATAAAGGTCAAACCGCCCTCGCCTATCAACCACGCAGCGGCAAGCGTAAAATAATAACAACTCAAATTGGCAGTGTTGCCTTTGGTCGCCCTTATTCTGGTGGTGACTTTGATGTAAGCGAAGATGGCGAAGTAGCCTTTACCCTTGCCGATACTCAGCGCCCTGCTGATATAGCAACAATTAAACGCGGTAAAGCGCAGCGTTTAACTACCCTTAATGCAGATGCACTGGGCGACAAAGCTTTGGCTAAAGTGGAAGAAATTTGGATTAAATCAAGTCACGATGAGTTACCTATTCAAGGATGGATTGCTTACCCACCAGAATTTGACAGCAGCAAAAAATATCCGCTAATACTAGAAATACATGGCGGTCCAGTAGCTAATTACGGTCCACACTTTAGCGCTGAAATTCAGCTGTTTGCAGCCAAAGGAAATGTGGTTTTATACATGAACCCACGTGGCAGTGATTCATACGGTAAAGAGTTTGCACAAACTATTCATCATAATTATCCAAGTAACGATTTTGATGATTTAATGACTGGCGTTGATGCGCTAATAGCGAAAGGCTTTATTGACGAGTCTAAATTGTTTGTAACCGGTGGCTCTGGCGGTGGTGTATTAACAGCTTGGATTGTAGGTCATACCGATCGCTTTGCTGCGGCTGTAGTTGCTAAGCCTGTTATTAATTGGATCAGCTTTGTACTAACTGCCGATTTTTACCCGTTTTTTGCTGATTACTGGTTTCCGGGTAAACCGTGGGATCACATCGAGCATTACATGAAGCGCTCGCCTATTAGTTATGTTGGAAACGTTAAAACTCCTACTATGTTGCTCACTGGCGAATCTGACTACCGTACACCAATATCAGAAACTGAGCAGTTTTATCAGGCATTAAAACTACAAGGCGTTGATACTGCAATGGTGCGCATTCCTAATGCATCGCATGGTATTACAGCTTGCCCATCAAACTTAATGACTAAAGTAGCTTATATTCAATGGTGGTTTGATAAACACACTAAATAAACTCTGGGTAATAAATTTATAGCTCAAATAAAAGCCACTTCAAATAAGTGGCTTTTGTATTTACCGCCTTAGTATTCAAACTGTAAACCCCCTTTACACTTCTGTGACAGTTAAATATCGGACTTAGTTAAAACTTCAGTTAGTAAAATTTCGGTTTATAGCATTTTTTGTAACTTGAGTTGGTAAAAAATCGGTTTGAGTCACTGTTTATAGCCTATCAGTTAGTAAAATTTTGTTTTATAGCACAGAGAAGTTAGTAAAAAATCGGTTTATAAATTCGCTAAGTTTGCCTATTAAAGCAAAAATCAGTCACTTACCTGCCTTTTAAAGTTGTTGTAAACGCTTTTTACAGCAAAATCACCCCAAATATGCCGTTTTATGAAAGGTTAGTTAAACTCTGATCTGTAAATCCACTCAGGTAGTTAAATAGTGATCCAAAATTATTTGGCAAGGGCGTGTTGAACTTTGGTGGGTTAATTTGCAGCAGTATGTTTGGTTTTTAGGCAAGGCGGAGCTTATGTAGTGTGGTTATTCCCCATGAATAGGCGATAACGTAGCATAAATACCAAACATGCGCTGCCCTTTGGGTTCTTTCTAGGGGCGATAAACTCTTTGTTGCTCGGTTTTTACTTAGCCCACTAGGTTACAAACCTCGCGCCGCGATTTAATCGCCCCTAGATTGAACAAATTTCAATCCACAAAGATCAACACGCCCTAGTTAAAGTCTGATCTGTAATTATGCTTCAATGTTCTAACTTTACTTAAAGCAATAAAAAAGGGCCTATTGGCCCTTGAGTAACACTATCTAGTTAGGAATTAAAACTGGTTCATGGTGTTGTCTTCACCACCGGCTTTTAGCGCGTTATCACCAGAGAAGTATTCTTTGTGCGTATCGCCCATGTTAGACCCTGCTAGGTCTTGGTGCTTAACAGAAGCTTGCTCACGGCGAATTTCTTGGCGTTGTACATCACGTACATAAGCCAGCATACCCATATCGCCAAAGTAACCTTCTGATAAAATATCAGTGCTTAGCGCAGCTGTATGGTACGTAGGCAGAGTAATTAAGTGATGGAAAATACCTGCTTCACGTGCTCCATCGCGCTGGAAGTTTTGCACTAGTAAATCGGCTGCTTGCGCAAGTTCTGTTGCATCCATTTCTGGTGCCATAAGGCCTTTATTGTCGCCAAGGCTTGGGTAAGCACTAAGGTCACGGCCTGCTTCTTCCCACTCTTGATACACTTGCTCACGAAACTTAAGCGTCCAGTTAAACGAAGGCGAGTTGTTGTATACCAGTTTTGCATTTGGCACGTGTTCTTTTACACGATTTACCAGTTCTGCAATTTGCTTAACATGAGGTTTTTCTGTTTCAATCCACAGTAAATCAGCGCCCGACTGCAAGCTCGTAATACAATCTAGTACTACGCGGTCTTTTTCAGTGCCTTCGCGAAATTGAAATAAACCATTATCTAGGCGAGTTGGTTTACATAACTGGCCATTAATTTTCATTGCTGTGTCGCCTTCATTCAAGTCATCGACACCGTTAATTGGCGTCGTTTCTAAAAATGCATTGTATTGGCTTGCTAAGTCACCTGGTGTTTGCGACACAGGTACTTTTTGAGTAAGGCTTGCACCTAATGAATCTGTTCGTGCCACAATAATACCGTTATCAATACCAAGTTCTAAAAAGGCGTAACGTACTGCGTTAATCTTTGCTAAAAAGTCTTCGTGTGGAACGGTCACTTTACCCGCTTGGTGACCACATTGTTTGGCGTCAGATACTTGGTTTTCTATTTGAATGGCACACGCACCGGCTTCAATCATTTTTTTAGCCAGTAAGTAAGTTGCTTCTTCGTTACCAAAACCTGCGTCAATATCAGCAATAATTGGCACAACATGAGTTTCAAAGTTGTCTATTTTATCAATAACAGCTTGAACGTCACCGCCATTCGCTTTTGCTGCATCTAGGTCGTTAAACAAGTGGTCTAGTTCACGTGCATCAGCTTGCTTTAAAAATGTGTAAATTTCTTCAATTAATGCAGGTACCGATGTTTTTTCGTGCATGCTTTGATCTGGCAGCGGACCAAATGCAGAGCGAAGTGCTGCAACCATCCAGCCACTTAAGTATACATAGCTGCGTTTAGTTGTTTTTTGATGGCGCTTAATAGCCATCATCATTTGTTGGGCAGTAAAGCCATGCCAACACCCTAAAGATTGGGTGTACAGGCTTGTGTCGGCGTCATATGCAGCCATATCTTCACGCATTACGTCTGCTGTGTATTGCGCAATTTCAATCCCTGTACGAAAACGGTTTTGTAAACGCATACGGCTTGCGTATTCAGGGTTAATAGCTTTCCATGTGCTGCCTTGTGATTGGCAAAGAGTAGAGAGTGTGTCTGTTTCGCGTTGATATGTTGTCATAATAAAATCCTTCGAACGAGTGTGTAAATTATTTTAATGTTGTGAGAGTGGCTAGGAGTGTGTGCTCCGTTTCGCTTGATTCAACATTAGGCTCCTTTTCTAGATTTAGTAAATTTATAGTTGTTATTGTGGCTATACATTTTGTGAATGACTAAAAAGCACTCAACATTGCCTTTTTGAGTTATTGTTGCCTTAACGCATAAGCACACAACAACATCGCGACCGTTTAAGGAAGGCAATTATGTCCCACACTCTCACACATTCAGGACTCAGCGTAGACACACAACTCGCTGATTTTGTTAAAAATCAATTACTACCAGGCACTCACTTAAGTGAGCATCAATTTTGGCAAAGCTTTGCACATATAGTTCAAACACTTACCCCTACAAATAAGGCACTGCTTGAAAAGCGAGAACTG
Source organism: Pseudoalteromonas sp. c7(2019) (assembly GCF_011378625.1). Classification (NCBI taxonomy): domain Bacteria; kingdom Pseudomonadati; phylum Pseudomonadota; class Gammaproteobacteria; order Alteromonadales; family Pseudoalteromonadaceae; genus Pseudoalteromonas; species Pseudoalteromonas sp. c7(2019). Next base: position 138,289 of record NZ_WTKS01000012.1, read on the forward strand.
CTTCAACAGCAAATAGATGACTACCATCTTGCTAATAAAACGTGGGATAGCGTTAAGTACCATGCCTTTTTGCAAGATATTGGCTACATAGTAAAAGAGCCTGCCAACTTTGAGATTGAAACCCAAAATGTAGAGCCCGAAGTAGCCCTTACAGCAGGCCCTCAGTTGGTTGTGCCTGTAAGTAACGCACGCTTTGCACTCAATGCCGCTAACGCACGTTGGGGTTCGTTATACGACGCTTTATACGGTACAGACGTGTTAAGCGAAGACGATGGAGCCGAAAAAGGCAATACCTACAATCCTGTTCGTGGTTTTAAGGTAATGGCCTACGCTCGCCAGTTTTTAGATAAAGCATTGCCGCTCACTAATGGCTCGCATATAGAAAGCACTAATTATTCAGTAGTAGATGGCGCACTTTTAATTACCTTGCGTGATAGCTCTCAAACCACATTAGCTGACCCATCTCAGCTTATTGGCTATCAAGGTGAAGCACAAAACCCAACCGTAGTGTTATTAAAAAACAATGATTTACACATAGAGCTACATATCGATCACCACCACATTATTGGCCAAGCAGATAAAGCAGGCTTAAAAGATGTAGTGTTAGAGGCCGCGCTTACAACCATTATGGATTGTGAAGATTCTGTAGCTGCGGTAGATGCAGAAGATAAAGTACAAGTTTATAAAAACTGGCTTGGTTTGATGCAAGGTAACTTAGTTGAATCGTTTAAAAAAGGCGATAAAACTGTAGAGCGTACTCTGCAAAGTGATAAAACATACACCGCACTTGATGGTGGCACCGTTACTTTAAAAGGCCGTAGCATGATGTTTGTTAGAAACGTTGGCCATTTAATGACGAATCCTGCGATTACCGATGTGTACAATCAACCGGTATTTGAAGGCATTATGGATGCGATGTTTACTGCCACCGCTGCCCTGCACGACCTAAATAAAAAAACAGGTATAAAAAACTCAAGCGCGCAAAGTATTAATATAGTAAAACCAAAAATGCATGGCCCTGAAGAGGTGGCGTTTACTAACACTTTATTTAGCTTAGTAGAGGAAGCGCTAAGCTTACCTAAAAACACGCTTAAAATGGGTATTATGGATGAAGAACGCCGTACTTCTGTAAACCTAAGAGCCTGTATTTATGCAGCTAAAGAGCGTGTTGTATTTATAAATACTGGATTTTTAGACCGCACAGGCGATGAAATTCATACCTCTATGCAAGCGGGTGTTGTGCTTCCAAAAGCACAGATTAAGCAGCAACCATGGATACAAGCTTATGAGGATCGCAACGTCGATATTGGCCTTGCTTGTGGCTTAAGTCATAAAGCACAAATAGGTAAAGGCATGTGGCCAATGCCAGATAAAATGGCATTAATGATGGAGCAAAAACAAGCTCACCCTAAATCAGGCGCTAATACAGCATGGGTGCCCTCCCCTACAGCCGCTACTCTGCATGCAATGCATTATCACGATATAAACGTATTTACTGAGCAGCAAAGTATAGCTAAACGTACTATTGCGAGCCTTAATGACCTGCTTACACCGCCGCTAATGACAGACCCTAAAACGCTTTCAAAAGAAGATATTCAAAGTGAGCTTGAAAACAACGCACAAGGTATTTTAGGTTACGTTGTACGTTGGATTGATCAAGGCGTTGGCTGCTCAAAAGTACCCGACATTAACCATATCGGGCTAATGGAAGACAGAGCAACACTGCGTATTTCAAGCCAACATATAGCTAATTGGTTGCTAAATGGCGTGTGTTCACAGGCGCAAATAAAATCAACAATGGCTAAAATGGCCAAAGTAGTTGATGGTCAAAACGAGCATGACACTGCGTATACACCCATGGCAATAAACGAAGAAATCCTTAATAACAGCATTGCGTTTCAAGCTGCACTTGCACTGGTTTTGGAGGGGGTAACACAACCTAGTGGTTACACTGAACCACTGCTACATAGCTACCGTATAAAATATAAAGCACAAAAAACGAATACGCTTTAACCGCTTAAGCAAAGTTCAGATTAAGTGCTAAACCAGCTTTTAAGCTGGTTTTTTATCGCCTAAAATTAGAATAACATTACTTTTAAGGCATTTTAAAGGTATATAGATAATACACATGAATATCTAACATTTATTCAAACGTAAAAAAGCGTGTTTTGCATACACAAAACACGCTTTTTAAAGCTTTAGCTAATTAAATCTAATTTTTTACAATGGCATTGTGATAAATATTTTGTACATCGTCACAATCTTCAAGCATATTTATAAACTTATCAAAGTTAGCAATAACTTCTTCGTCTTCAATTTCAATATTAACTTGAGGAATAAACGTAATTTCGTCTACTTCAAAGTTAATGCCTTCAAATGCGTTTTCAAGGGCTGTTTTAGCTTTAAAGTATTCTGTTGGTGGTGCAAATACCGATATTTTACCGTCCTCGGCTTCAACATCGCTAACATCAACATCAGCCATCATTAATGCTTCTAATACTATTTCGTCGTCATCGCCTGCAAAGCCAAGTACCGCATAATGATCAAACATATGTGCTACACAGCCCGGAGTACCAATTTTTGAGTCTGTTTTAGTAAATGGCAAACGTACATCTTTAATTGTACGGTTCGGATTGTCAGTTAAACAGTCAACAATAACCATGCAATTACCTGGGCCATAGCCTTCGTAACGGGCAACAGAGTAATCTTCCCCCGCGCCACCGGCTGCTTTTTCAATTGCTTTATCGATAACGTGTGCGGGTACTTGGTCTTTTTTAGCTTTTTCGATTAGACGGCGTAGTGTTTGATTTACTTCGGGATCGGGATCGCCACTTTTTGCTGCAACGTAAATCTCTTTACCATACTTTGAGTTTACTTTTGTTTTTGCATTGGCTGTTTTGATCATAGAACTTTGACGAACTACAAATGCTCTGCCCATTTTGTGCCCCTAATGAATACGTTACGTTTTGCGGTATTTTACCAATTCAAAACGTATTGGGCTAGCTCCGCAATGGGCAAACTTGATTAATAAAAACTTTTATAACTACATACTCATTTCAGAATAAATGAAATAGCACGCTATTTAACATAACTCTATTTTTTCAGAATAACTCTCAACTAATGTCACTAATTCAACAAAGTCATGTAAAACGTAATCTGCCTGATCGGCATAAGCAGGCGTTGACTCTGGAGCGTATAAACACGCGCGCATATTTGCATTGTGCGCAGCTTGAATGTCGTAAAGGTAATCGCCTACATAAAGTAAATTTCTGGCGTTAATGTTCCAAAGTGTAGCAATGGCATTTAAAGCGCTGGGATCTGGCTTTGCTGGGGCATCGCTTCGCGTTAAAACTGTGCTGATAGGGAGTGGATTATTTTGTAATTTAATTGCCGCTGCTTTATCAAAATTGCGAGTAACAATCGCCATCGGAATATTTTTAGACTTTAAAGCATGAATAGCTTCACTCACACCAGGTAATATACTGGCATGTTGTGCATCTATTAATTCGTGTTGGTGAACTATATTCATTGCCTCTTCACGCATATACGGTGAGGGCAACTGAGCAATGTAATCAAGTAAGTCTTGCTCGCAAGGGCAACCTATTTGGGCCTTTATTAATGCAAAATCTAATTCTGATGAAACCAATGTTCCATCTAAATCAAAAATCACTCCAAAAATAGCCTCAACCTGAGTAGTCATATCATTCCCTGAATTTAGTTATTACTAAATGAAATTTAAACATAAAATTCTCTACTGCTTATGCCCTAGGCCGGTAAATACAAAGGGATAAATGAAACTAACTATATTTAAATATTAATACGCAACATTATCAATCTATTGATAACAAAGTAATTTAAGTGCTTGATATATCATGCGCAAAAAAAGGTAAATATACAAATTGAACTCACAAATTTTACGTAAATTTACAAATAACAGATCAAACATGAACGCAGTTTAAACGTATGAAGAAAACGCGCACATAAACAACTGCTGTGCGCGTCGGTTGGGGAAGTTTTAAATATTAATTTTGCTCAAAGTGGGCTTCGAGCCAAGTATCATCTTGAGCAAAGTTTAAAGTTTTAATCTTACCTTTGCCCTCAACGTTTACCATATTTACCTGAGATGGCCATAAATCACGAAGTGCGCCATTACTCATTTTAATTCCTTCAATGTTTTCAGGAATTGGTGCTTCTTGGTAAACCCAAAAAAACTTACCATCAACTTGTGCTCCCACAAAGTTAAGTGGTAAAGGTTCACCACTTAGCGTTTGTAGAGCAACATGCGATTCAACATACTTAGCAAAACGTTGTTGGTCGGCTTTATTACTAATAATATCAATTTTGCCTTTAAATAATGTTCCTACGGCGTGTTCGGTATCATGTAAATAAAAGCGATGCATTAATTCAACATTATGCGTTCGTTTATTAAAAAGCACGGTTGTAACTGACGACTTTAGTTGATGCGCCATACTTGGCGCAGCAACTAAAAGGCAAACAATAATAAGCAAAAAGCGCATTATTGCTGCTCCTCACCGTCATCCTTTTCGTCTTTCTTCTCATCAGTTTTAAGCTCAGTTTTAATATCTTGCATGATATCGCGACTTACTTTAGCTTTACTCTTTTCCTTTTTAAACACTTCAATACGTGAAGGAATAATACGACGAGGGTAGTTATTGTTTTCAACATCTACGTCAGCTGTTTCCCAGCCTGGATCGACAGTAACTGATACAAGCGGTTTGTTTTTATCGGTAACAATCAGCTTCTGAACGTTTTTATAATTACGACGCCAAATTTCAGCAGGAATATAGCGCTCTTCTTTAGTGCCATCTTCATATGTTAGCTCTAATAAAATAGGCATTACCAAACCACCAAGGTTTGAAAATTCCATAACGTAATAGTTTTTATCTTCTTCTAAAGCACGCTCAAGCGTTTTACGCTCCCACGGCTCTAAGCCTTTTAAAAACTTATTGTACGAGTTACGTTCTTTATTGGTTACAGTAAAACGGTCGTTTTCGTCATAAAAATCGGTAACATCAGAGTTTTTCTCAACCCATGTTTTTTTACCTTGTGCGCGGTTACGCTCAACAAATAATGAAGTAGGTTTGTCTGCTTCAATATCACGTAAACGGCTGTAATCAATATCAGGGTTTTTAGTGTCTAAACGTAGTTGATATACTTTATCTAAAGAGATATCTACATGGTCTGTGGTGTAAAACCAGCCACGCCAAAACCAATCTAAATCAACACCAGAGGCTTCTTCCATTGTACGGAAAAAATCAGCTGGAGTAGGGCGCTTGTATTTCCAGCGCTGAGCATACTCTTTAAATGCAAAGTCGAATAAGTCACGGCCTAAAATTACTTCACGTAAAATATTAAGGGCTGCTGCAGGTTTAGTATAAGCATTAGGACCTAAGCGTAATACACTGTCTGACTGAGTCATAACAGGTACTTGGTTTTCAGACTTCATGTAGCTCACTATATCGCGAGGCTCAACACCCCAAGGAATAGTAGGATCCCATTCACGACCAGCAACGCCATCTAAAAAGCTGTTTAAGCCTTCATCCATCCACGTCCATTGGCGCTCATCTGAGTTAACAATCATTGGAAAGTAAATATGACCCACTTCATGAATAACTACGCCAAGTAAAAAGCGCTTTTCAGCTTGAGAATAAGTACGTGTACCATCATCTTGTAACTTAGTACGCGGGCCGTTAAAGGTAATCATTGGGTATTCCATACCGCCAACAGGGCCATTTACCGATTGCGCAGTTGGGTATGGGTAGTCAAAAGAATACTTAGAGTACACTTCCATTGTGTGTACTACCGCTTCAGTTGAGTACTTCTCCCATAAGTCACCACCTTCTTTAGGGAAGAACGACATTGCCATAACTAAAGGTTGAACGTCACCACCTTGCTGATAACCCTTTGCATCCCACATAAACTTACGAGACGACGCCCAAGCAAAGTCACGTACGTTTTGCGCTTTAAAGTGCCACGTTTTAGTTTTGTCGGTGCCCTCTTTTTCGTTTTCTAGCGCTTCTTCTGCGTTAACAATAAACACAGGACGCTTAGATGTTTCGGCTTGCTTTAAACGTTTGCGCTGAGTACTTGTAAGTACTTTGCTCGCGTTATCAAGTTTACCTGTTGCCGATACAATGTGATCTGCCGGAACAGTAATCTCAACATCGTAATCACCAAACTCAAGCGTAAACTCACCAGAGCCTAAGAACGGCTTGTTTGTCCATGCTTCGTAATCGGTATAAGCCGCTAAACGAGGAAACCACTGAGCAATTAAGAATATGTCGTTGCCGTCTTCTTCAAAGTGCTCGTAACCAGAACGTGCACCCACTGCATCTTCTTCAACAATGTTGAAGGCAAAGTTCATGCTAAATTCTACTTCTTTACCTGGCTTTAATGGCTCGTTTAAATCGATGCGCATTAAGGTATCAACTACAGTTACGCGTAGCTCTTTACCATCGTCATCTTTTACGCCACTGATTGTATAACCCAGTTCGTTGTCGCTCATAAATTGCTGACGGCGTAAGTCGCCTAAACTTAATTTAGCGGGCTTTTGAGCTGGTAGGCTTTCTAAAGTGCTTTTAAACGTTTTAGTTGTTTCGGCAATAGAGTCACTTTTAAAAATATTTTGATCTAACTGTAACCATAAATATTTAAGCGTATGTGGTGAGTTATTTTTATATTCAATGCTTTGGCTACCGGTAATGCGGTGCTTTTTTTCATCTAGCTTCACATCAATATCGTAATTTACACGTTGCTGCCAGTATTTTTCACCGGGTTCGCCAGCGGCACTACGATAAACATTGGGTGTAGGAAGTGCTTCGTCTAATTGACGAAATTTATCAACAAAAGAACCTTTTGTTTGCTCAACCGAAGACGCCATAGCTGCACTCGATATTGCGAACGGCAATACAAAAGCACTTAGCGTAAGACCTATTTTTTTCATTGTTAGTCCTAATATAATTTTGTGAGCGTACTTTGACAAATATACCAGTTAGCTTCAATAAATTAGCGACCAAGTACCGTATTTTTAGGGTGATGTTCACTTAGTTTTTTAGATTGAAAAATACAATTATTTTGTAACAAAATACGAATAGATAAAAACTGTAAAGGGGGTTTACAAAATTGGGTTTTAATAATGGTTTTGATCGGTTAAATACAAAGTCCCAGAACTTAAAAAAATATCATTCATTTTATATATATTGCTAAAAAAGTATTGCTTTGGCATTACCAGGTAAACCATTAATCCTACGTATAAGTATTACTAATTCGCAACAAGTAAAATGGCCTAAAAGCCCTTTCTACTGAACAAAAACACAGTGAAACGAGTAAATAATTGGCTCAAATATTGCCGAACTTCATTAATATTCGCTATTTGTACGATAAATGACAAATAGTGTAATTTTAGGTTGATCTTTAGTGCTGTTTATATTTAAAATCGCCAACCTTTTTATTTGAGGCAAATAAATTCGTCACATTTATCCTCAAATTAATATCGATTACTAGCAAGAAATGCGGTGGGCTTATGGATTTTTACATCCTAAAAAAACAACAAGAACTAATTGCGATTCCAGCAAGTGAGAATAACTGTAAGCAGTATCTCGATTCGGGTTATTTTTATATCGATAAAGTAGCAGCGTGCAACGAAACTAACGCACTAAAGGCGCTACACGCAAAACAAACTAAAACGTTAAAAATTCCATTATTAATGGCACTTTTAGCATTACCGGTTGTTTTTTCAGCTTGGTACAGTTTAACCTAACGTAATGCATGCCTTAGGCTTGCATCTTTAACAGCCTTGGGTATATTGGCGCTCTTACGGTTTTATTAAGAGCGCGACATGAAAGTCCTCCACACCTCAGATTGGCACCTTGGCCAACAATTTTACGAACACGATCGCCGTGTTGAACATCAAGCTTTTTTTACATGGTTATTAGCCACTCTTGTTGAACAACAAATAGACTTACTTTTAGTTGCTGGCGACATTTATCATACAGCGACTCCAAGTGCTAGCGCTGAAAATCAGCTTTATCAATTTATTAAAGACGCCAAAAAAGCATGCCCACTATTACACGTAGTGATTATTGCGGGTAACCACGACTCTGCAAATCGTATTTTGGCAGCTCAGCCATTACTTGCACAGTTTGATACTCACGTAGTAGGGCGCTTTGATGTCGCAACACCCGATGAAACTGTTATTACCATAAATACCAATGGTAAACGCGCTGTAATCGTCGCTATGCCATTTTTGCGTGCAAGCGATGTAAGTTTGCTTAGCCAAACCGAAAACGGTCCTAGTTATGCTCAAGGCGTTTCAAAAGCTTACGAACTTGCACTAGAGCAAGCTACTAATATAAACGAGCAAAACTCACCATTAATAGTTATGGGGCATTTACACGCAAAGGGCGGGGACATTTCAAGTGATTCTGAGCGTAACTTAGTAATAGGTGGTGAAGAGTCTATTTCAGCCAATGTATTTGGTAAACAAGCCAACTACGTTGCCCTTGGGCACTTACACAAAGCGCAACAAGTCGCTAAAAGTGATGTTATTCGCTACAGCGGCACACCTATCCCTATGTCGTTTTCAGAACGTAACTACACGCACCAAGTAAATGTTGTTGAGTTTATTATTGATGAAAAACAACATATTAGTACAACTGTAAACCCCCTTTACATTCCGCGCTCTGCCGATGTAATTATTTTACCAAAAGGGGAGTGTGTACCATTAAGCGAACTATGCGAGCAAATTAAAGCGCTCGACACCGCACAAAATATAATAGCGCCTTATTTACGTGTAAAGCTTAAATCAAGCGATACCGACACCACCTTCAGAGAACAAATAGAACAAGCACTTGAAGGCAAGCATATTAAATTTTGTGGTATTGAACGTGTACGTGAGCAATCAGCGCAAAATGACGACAACACCGTATTTGAAGATTTAAGCGAAGTTGAAATGCTCAATCCACTAAACCTATTAGAACAAGCATTCGCAAACGATAAAGACATGGCAGGGCAAAGCGTACCCGATGAGCTAAAAGCACTTTTAAGTGACGTGATAAACGAGCTAACGGAGCAGGAACAACTATGAAAATAACCGCAGTTCGTATTCATAATTTAGCCTCAATAGTTGACGCTGAAATAGATTTTACTAAAGCTCCATTAAAAGACGCAGGTCTATTTGCCATTACTGGCGATACTGGCGCTGGTAAAAGTACCTTTTTAGATGCCATTTGTTTAGCCCTTTATACAAAAACAGCGAGGCTGCGCGGTGATAAAGGTAACTTAATTGAGTTTAACGGCGACAGCATTAAGCTTAATGATGCGCGAAACTTGCTACGCAGAGGTACATGGGAAGGCTACGCCGAGGTCGACTTTTTAGGACAAGATAAACAGCTTTATCGTGCGCGCTATACAATTGCACGGACCCATAAAAAAGTAACAGGCAAACTTAAAGTAGCAGAGCACACTTTAGTAACCCTGCCAGACGAAACCCTTATAGCTGACAAAAGCCACACAATAAAAGAAGTCGAGAGTAAAATAGGGCTTAACTTTGAGCAGTTCTCCCGTGCCGTACTTTTAGCACAACATGAGTTTGCTGCGTTTTTAAAAGCCACTGGCGATGAGCGAGCGCAACTTTTAGAGTGCTTAACAGGTACCGATAAATTTAGCCGTATTGGCGTGCGTATTTTTGAACGTCATAAAGAGCAAGTAGCAAAGCTTGAAGCGCTTAAAGCAGGCCTTCAAAGCTATACTTTGCTAGCACCAGAAGAACTTGAGCTACAACAAACCAAGTTAACCGATTTAAAAGCGCAAACCGAACACACTAAAAAAGAGCTATCCAAAACCGAAAAAGCACTTAACTGGTATCAGCAAGCTACAGTACTTGAGCAAAACTTACTGCAAGCACAGCAAACCCAGCAACAAGCAAGCTCAGCGCTTGAAAGTATTACCTCACAAAGCGAGCAGGCAAAACAAGCCAAGCAGGCGCTTGAAATAAAAGATAACCGCAGCCGTTTTAATTTGTTAACCGATCAAAATACGGCTTTGGATCAGCAAATAACATCGCTTAAAAGTGTTGATCATTTAGCGGTAATTAACGAGCGTAATACCGCGCTTACTAAGCATACCGAGCTGCTTAATAACGCCAATGAGCAAAAACAAAATGCAGCGCCCGTTATAGCTAAAGCGCGAGAGCTCGACAGCAATATTGCCTTGCAAACTCAAGCTGTAAAAGGTACTGAGTCGCAAATAACCAAAGAGCAATCTCAGTTTGATGAGTTCACACAGCAGCATAAACAAAGCAATAGCGAGCTTGAACTCGCTAATACCGAATCAACTAAAAGCCAGCAATGGCTTAATGAGCATGCACAGCTGCATGTTTTAGCAAAAGACTGGAGCTACTATCAGCAAAGCTTTAATACCTACTTAAATGCACAGCAGCAATTAACCGCAAACCTTGCACAAAGCCAAACTCTTAATAGCGAGCTTGCAAGTCAGAGCGATCTTTTAAATGCGCAAAATAATAAAGTGCAGCAGTGCGAGGTGGCACTTAGTGGTGAGCAATCAACTTTACAGGCATTAAATACTCAGCTTAATGAGTTTAATGCAGAGCACTGCGACGCGCAGTTAAAAAGTATTGATTACTTAAAAGAGCAGCGCGAGCGTTACGGGCAATTTAACGCAGAACTAAAACAAAGCACTCAACGCCAACAAGTACTTAATCAGCAGTTAAATGAAAGCCAGCAAGCCCATGCTTTACTTAATCAGCATTTAATAACCAGCGAGCAAGCGCTTAAAGGTAGCGAGTACGCACTTAACCAAGCGCGCTTAAGAGCCAGCGAAAACGTAGAACATTTACGCACAGAGCTTCGCCCTAATGAGCCTTGTTTAGTGTGCGGTGCAACTGAGCACCCGTATGCGGTAAATCAAAATCAGCAATTAAATAACTTAATTACTGATTTTGAAAATGCTTTTAATGCCGCTAAAAAGCAATTTGACCATGCACAAAGCGAGCTGCATAAGCATCAAACTCAACATGCTGTATTAACTGCTGAACACGGACAACTTGAGCAAATAATACAAACAGCAAAAGCTAAACAGCTCGACATTAAAAATACCATGCAAGGCGCACGCACCGAGCTTAACGACTTAACGCCTGATCAGCTTGAAGTAACTTATAAGCAATTAAACGATCAGAAAGCGCAATACTTTGAGCAGCAAAAACGCCAACGTACACTGCAAACTAAAGTAAATGAGCTACTAGCAGCACTTAAAGCTGAGCAGCAAGCACAGCAGCAACTTAGTAATAAACACCTTGAGCTTACACATCAGCAAAACCAAATAACGAGTAAGCAAAGCGAGCTTAGTGCGCAAATTAACGAGCTCGGTACAACGCTCAATAGCCAATTTGAAAATAGTGATTTTTGGCAGCAACTACAAGCCAATACGCTTGAACTTAGCGAGCTGCACGAGCAGGTTACGCAGTATCAGCAAACTCAAACGCAACTTGAGCAAAGCCAAAAACGTCAAGACACAGCTAATGAACAAATAAAGCAGCTCACACCGCTTATAAGTAACAACGAGCAGTCGTTAAAAGCACTTAATGAAGAGCTTGTAAAAGCTAAAAATTTACTAAGCACTGTACAAAGTGAGCGCTTAGCTTTATTTAATAACGAGCAAATAAGTGCAGACGACTACCAAGCAAAACTTACAAGTGCGCAAGAGCAACTGCAATCGCAGGTTCAAGCGAGTCAAAAAGCATATGACGACGCTATAAAACAACGAGATGAGCACGCCATAACGCTTAAAAATGTAGAGCAACGCTTACTTGAAAACAGCCAAGAGCTAGCAACGCTTGAGGCACGTTATAACCAGTGGTTTACTGACTTTAAAGCGCAATATAGCAATGCAACGCACGAACAGGTCAAAATTTTACTAACGCTTAGTAGCGAGACTATTAAAGCGCATTTAACTCAGCACGAGCAGTTAACTCAAGCCCTAACAGATGCAAACGCCGCATTAAAACAGCAGCAACTTACGCTTGAAAAACACAACAGTAGCGATAAACCAACGCAAAGTGCAGAGGCTTTAAGTACGCAACTAAGCAGCTTAAACGAGCAACAAACGCAGCTGCAAAATTCATTACTAGCAACTAATACCGCTATTGAGCAACACAACCAAAACGCAAAAGCGCTTGAAGGTAAGCAGGCTGAGTTAACTAAACTTAAAACGCTGGTTGAACAGTGGCATTTGCTTAATAAAGTCTTGGGTGATGCAACGGGTAAAACCATGCGTAACTTAGCGCAAACACAAACGTTAAAAATATTACTGCACTATGCCAACAGCCATTTAAAAACACTCAACAAACGCTACGAATTAACCGCCATAGCGCAAACGCTCGACATTGCGATTATCGATCGCGACATGGCCGACGAGCAACGCTCTGTTAATACACTCTCAGGCGGGGAGTCATTTTTAGTATCGCTCGCACTTGCACTTGGTTTAGCATCGCTTTCGTCAAACAAAGTACAAATCAATTCTTTGTTTATTGACGAAGGGTTTGGTACGTTAGACAGCGAAACCCTAAGCATTGCAATGGACGCTTTGGATTCTTTGCAAGCACAAGGCAGAAAAGTAGGCGTTATATCGCACGTAACACAAATGAGCGAGCGTGTAGCCACTCAAGTGCATGTAGCCAAAAAGCCAGGTGGATATTCCACAGTTGAAGTTTTATAAGCAACATTACTGAAAACAAGGAGATACAATGCCAACGTTTACAGGCGAGCAAGCAACACAATACGATAGCCGTATAACCCGTTTAGTTCCTGGTTATGAATTATTACATCAGCTCACTAACGCACAGCTAAAAGCAACGCTAAGCGATAATGCGCATATTTTAGTAGTAGGGGCAGGCACAGGCAAAGAAGTACTTGCACTGGCTGCATTAAACCCTACATGGCAATTTACCGCGCAAGATACATCAGCCGATATGCTTGCTATCGCGAAGCAGCAATTTGACGAGCAAGGTATAACAAGCCGAGTAAATATTCATAATGGCCCAGTTGATAAACTATCGGTTAAAGCCGATGCTGTTTTATGTTTATTAGTCATGCATTTTGTAGAGGATAACGGCGATAAAAAAGTGTTATTAAAAGCGATTAAAGGCAGCCTTAAAAAAGACGCCAACCTTTATATTGCAGATTTAATGCGCCCCGAAACGTTATTTGAGCGCGAAGCCCAGCTTACAACGTGCGCGCAATTGGGTTTAACCGAAACAGGTAAAACACAAACAGGGCACGACTTAGAAAATGAGTTTTACCCGCTTGATAGAATGCGCTTTAGCGAACTGCTAAATGAGTGCAAATTTGGCATTCCGAAGCTGTATTTTAAAGCGCTAGGCTTTAGTGGGTATGTAGTTTAAGTTTTACGAGCTAAACAAGCACCCGCTATTTAGCACCAATAAAAACACCGAGTGAGTAAACTCGGTGTTTTTATATAAACCCCTCTACACTCGGCATTTTTTCTAAGCGTAAGTCGGTTAAGCGAAGCGCTACACGACGGGCTTATGTTAATATTACTCAGATTGTTGTTATATCAGTCCGCACCTAATCGGTTTAACCTGATGAACTTTTTATTATTCAATATGACCAGATAATAGAATTATTTTTTGGTAGTCTTCCCACATCCAATAATTAAAATTATCATCATTAAAATAACTTATCATTTTTGCAATTGCTGATTCTAAGCTCTGATGATTTGTTGACTTCACTTTTGAAAAGTTACTTGATTCAACAATAAGCATAGTCTGCGGGTGTCCAAACTCTGTAACTCTTCCGCCATTAGAATGGCATCGAAGAGCTTGAGTAATCGTTACACAGTTAAACATACTCTGAATCAAATCTTTAATAGGGCGCTCAATTGCAACTGAAAAATAAGCTTTTTCTGCATTCGTTCTTTCAACTTGCTCTACTTTGTCTAAATGCTGCTCTATTAACCCAAGCATAAGTACAACTGTGTTTATTAAAGTTTCCGATGATTTTCGTTGATTTACCGCATAATCTAAGCTTACAAAAAATCTATTTAATATTTGTTCAATACCCCTTAGCTCAATTTTGTTACTTTCAAATAAGCTCGCAAACACACTTAGATTGATAGTTTGATCATCAATAAATGGATAAAGAAGTACTTTCTTATTTTTATATTTATCAAAATCTAAATTTTTCGAAGTTAAGTAATTCATCATAGACACTTGGGGTAAGGTGATTTTTCGATCGAAAAACCGACGTAGATAGAGTTGTGCGTCAAAGTCAACCCCATATATTGACTTCACTGAATGTTCTAGGACTTCTGTATTGGTAGCAACTAAAAAGGTAAACCCATCAGTTTCGAAAAAGTGCTTAATAACCTCCAAAACTTCAATCGCATAATTTGGTCGGCACCTATCTAGTTCATCGATCAAAATAACTATTGGTATATTCAATGCATAAATGATTTCAATTAGTTCAGATAAATAGGTTAAATATTCTTTTATATCTTTAACTGCCTGAATAGATTCTATATGGTTTTTTTGAATCGTTTCAGTGTACTTCTGCGATTGTGTCGAGGCATTAAAATTAGGAGTCACTTCAATTGCTTTGGATGCAGCTTTGGTCGCTGCAATTGCAATAGGATCGCCAGAAAACAAAACCGCAGACTCAGCGTATTTTAAACAAACTCCTAAACGACTCTTTAAATCATTAAACTTTTCTTTAGCGTTTTTCTTGTCTTTAACTTTTCCGTTCGGAGCCTTTTCTTTAAAAACATACTCAATTTGCTCTAATAACTCGCTGCAAATAACCGCAAGGGGGTTATTTGAAAAGTCACTTTCCCAAACATCTATATAAACAACAGGATGATTAAGGTTTGCTAACTCTACATATAAACGCCTAATAAATTCCGTTTTACCAGAACCATAAATGCCATTAAGATTAATTACGCGACTTTCTGATGTAAGAAACTGAGCTATAAATTGTCCAAATTCTTTTCTATTTGTTTTACATGTATTCCAATTATACGTGTCTTTCCATTGATTAAACTTGCTAGCGTGATTTGAAACATCCATATATTTTTCCGTATATTTTTAAATAGTATCCATAGTTTACAAAAAACCTAGCCAATCTCTCCAAGCGCTTTCATCGCGGCTTGTGCTTTATCTGTTTGTACAAAAATATGGTCGTGATAAAACGCAGCTACCACATTAGCGCTAATGCCATGCTCAGTCAGCTTTGCAGATACCGCAGACGTTAATCCAACGGCCTCTAAGCTTGAATGTACGTTAAGGGTAATTAAACTATATTTACCCTCGTAAGTAATACCTGCTTTATCGGCAGTTTCAGCTTTTAAAATAAGGGTTAGCCCTTCTTCTTCAACATAAGTAGCAAGTGGCTCTAAATGAACATAATCGGCAAGTGAGCCTGCTAAGCAACAAAAAATATACTCGCCTTGCTTAAGCGCTGGCTGCATTGATTTTAATAATTCGTTTAACTCTAAAATTCCGGCCATGGTCGTTCCCTACAATGTGTTATTTAGTGATTTTTAGCTGCGCGACTAGCTCGCTTAATCTCGCAATTTTTATATTACTTAGTTGCCTGTAATCAAAATATGGGCACACAATAATGTTGTTACTGGTGTCTATTGCAAACTCGTCGTCGAGCCAATCAAATTGTGCATGTAACTTACCTTGTTGTAATAAGTTTTTAGCGTGCGTACGACCGGCAATTATGTGTAACTGGTTTTTATTGCTAGTAGCTTTATTTGCACACGTAATAGTAATGTTGGGCGCGCTAAATAGCAGGGCGGTTTTACTATTTTTTTGCAGTAAAAACTCATCGCGATATTGTTGCCAAGTAGGGGCTTGTTTAGCAAATGAATAATGCTCACTTGGCAGGGAAAATAGCACTTTGGCGTAAACGTTAAATACCTTACGCCAACCATTACCACAGTGCTGGTTTATGGTATTTATTTGCTCATTTATAACCGGCTCAAGGCATTCGAGTGTTTCAAAAAACGGCATTGGCGGCGCTTTTGCTACGTATACCGCCACGCTAAATTGCGTATCACCTAAGCCAACTAATTGTGTGTTCAAGTTAGTTAGCCTTGTTTTGCGCTAAAATACGGTCGAGGTTATTTGCAAAGTTTTGGCGATCGGTTTGACTAATCGGAGGCGGTCCACCACTCATTTCTACGCCACTTGAGCGCATAGTATCCATAAAGTCGCGCACGTTAAGTATTGAGCGAATATTCTCGGTAGTATAAAGCTCACCACGTGGATTGAGCGCTTGCCCGCCGTTATCAATTACTTCACTTGCTAGCGGAATATCGCCAGTAATAACTAAATCGCCTTTTTCAATACGTTTTACTATTTCGTCGTCGGCTACATCAAACCCCGACGATACTTGAACGCGGCTTATGTATTTTGACGGCGGAATACGCATTGCGTGATTAGCCACTAAAATAGTCTCGATTTTCATACGCTCTGCAGCTCTAAAAAGTATTTCTTTTATAACAACAGGACACGCGTCTGCATCTACCCAAATTTTCATGCTATGGTCATTTTTATTGTTCTAGAATTAATATGATCCTATAGCAAATTTTTTTAATCGGCTAGCAAACTTTATATCCATCTAGATTTAGATAATACGTACTATTTATGTAATACCAACCTGCATAAATCTTTGATCAATTTAACGAATTAAATTGCACTATAACGTCGTTAATAATTTTTTATTTAGAACAACTAGATATAAAAATTTTTGCCTAGTTCTAGCGTAATTTTCTTAACGTTAAATAGACCCCATATATAAGCAGATTGGTATAATTAAAAAAGGAGCTTACATGAAGGCTATTAAATACGGTTTACTTATTACAGGGTTATTTTTTCTTAGTGCTTGCACCAGCCCTCCTGAGGGAATAACACCTGTTAAAAACTTTGATATACAAAAATATAAAGGAAAATGGTTTGAAATAGCGCGGCTCAATCACTCATTCGAAGAAGGTATGGAGCAAGTTACCGCGACTTATTCAATTAACGACGACGGCACAGTAAAGGTCCTTAACAAAGGGTATTTAACGGATGATAAAAAATGGGATGACGCCGAAGGCTTAGCCAAGTTTGTTGAGGGCAACGACACAGGGCATTTTAAAGTCTCGTTTTTTGGTCCATTTTATGGCGCTTACGTGATTTTTGAACTTGACCAACCCGATTACCAATATGCATTTATAACCAGTTACAACAAAGATTACTTGTGGTTTTTATCGCGTACACCAACGGTTAGCAAAGAGCTTAAAGAACACTTTTTAACTAAAGCTAAAGAGTTGGGCTTTGCTACCGATGAAATAATTTGGGTTGAGCAATAAACAATGTAAAGCCCCTTTACAGTAGTAATAAAAGAGTCACCTAACTGTAAAGTAACTTAAATATATTATGGTTATATTGTGTGTACTTGCCGTGAGACAGCAAGTATTGGAAACACTGAATATCCCCTATTGTTGGCAAGCTATATAGCTTGCCATTTTTTTTGCCTAATCTATGGGAAAGTAACGGATCACGTTTTTACTAACTAAGGCTAGTTTAATGCTAAAAACAACCCATTTAGCACAACTAACACGCTATTTAAAACACTAAACCACTTTACGTAGCCTACTAAAAAATTATAAAAAACCATTATAATTAAGACACTTAGGCTCATAAAACCGCAAAATAGTAATGTTCCATATCCACCTTGAGTAACTATACAAAGCACCAAGCTTAGTAAAATACTGATCCAAGCAGCTAATAGCAGCTTTTTACGTTGGGATTCTGTAGGGCGTTTTTTAAATACATCTTTAAAATGATTATACTTAGCCAGCGCAAAACAGTTAAAACTGAGCAGGCATAGGCTAAACCCAAGTAAATCAATCATGGTTTTTGCCTTTTAAGGTTATTAGATTGACTAGGGCTGATTATTTTTGAGTTATTTTTAGCAGTACGTAATTTTTCGGTTTGTATAAAAAACAATATACTAAATAACAAAAACAGTGCATCAAAAGTAAATAAAGCCCACTGTTTGTGCATCAAATAGCTAATTAGATTACCGTTAGTTGTAAGTGCATTAATAACCGGTACGCTTAAACATGCAACAGCATTTATAGCTGCCATAACTCGCCATTGCAGTGTGTCGCGCTTTATAAGTGCTAAAAGAGCAACCGCTAGCCATGTTAAAAAGAACGCGAGTATTTCTTTATCGGCGCGCTCTGCGGTAGTTGGGCTAAGTAGTCTGTTAGCAATAAAAAATGCACACGTTGCCAGTGGAAGTCCCATAATAGTGGCTAGGTTTAACCCTTCAACTAGTTTTAAACCAAACGAAGGTTTAACGTTATTTTTAGTTCGCTCGCGAATTCGCTTAGCCCACATAATACAGCCAGAGCCAATCATTACACAGCCTGCAATACCGCCTAATACGTATAACCAACGCAGTAACCACGTAGTTAAACGCCCCGTATGCATTGAATTAAGCGACTCGTAAAGCGCTTTGCTGCTAGTTAGCTCGTCATCAGTTTTAGCAACCATTTGCCCTGTAGCACCACTAAATATTAAGCGTGGTGCTTGGTCACGCAGTGTTTTACCTGCGCTTACCAATACGGTAATTGTTGAAGCTGCCATATTTGGTTGGTTAACTTGTACGCGAGTAATATCTGCATGAGGCCACTTAGTATAAACCTGATCCAAAATACTTTGAATCGGCACCATTGACGATTCGCCTTGGGCTTTATCGGTCATGGTGTTGCGAGGGGTTACATCGTTAAAAAAGCCACGCATGCCGTTATCGTACGACGTTTGCGCAGGGTAGGGAAACAACATAAATATGAGCGTAATCATGCCCGTGTAAGTAATCATTAAATGAAAAGGCAGGGCAAGCACAGAGCTTAAATTGTGGGCATCTAACCACGTACGGCTACCTTTATTACGTCTAAAACTAAACATATCTTTAAAAATACGCTTATGAATAACCACACCCGATATAATGGCAATTAGCATAAAAAAGCTGGCAAAGCATACAATCCAGCGTGCTGTTATTGCATCCATATAATGTAAATCATAATGCAACCGATAAAAAAAGTTACCACCTTTAGTATCTACAAAGGGCTCAAGCTCTTTCATGGTATTAGGGTTTAACTGTGTGTTTTTAAACTGGCTGCGGCGCTGGCCTGGCTCTTTTGGCTTTGCATAACCATAAATTAAATAAGGAATACGCGGCTCAGGTAATGTAATACGCCAGCTTGATGAGTTAGCTCCATGGTTAGCTAAGTAATCGAACCCTGTAATTATTTGTTGTTTTTGCGCTTCTATACGCTGTGTTTGGGCTTGTACATTATGTATGGCAGGTTGATTCCACAGCGTTATTTCGTCTCTAAAAAAGCTAAGTGTTCCTGCAAAAAATATTAAATATAATAACCAACAAACGAGTAACCCTACCCAAGTGTGTAACCAAGTCATCGATCTGAAAAAGCTGTCTTTCATACCCAACCCTTTAGTAATACAAGCAATCCGATAAACGCACCTGTACTTAG
Source organism: Pseudoalteromonas sp. c7(2019) (assembly GCF_011378625.1). Taxonomy (NCBI): domain Bacteria; kingdom Pseudomonadati; phylum Pseudomonadota; class Gammaproteobacteria; order Alteromonadales; family Pseudoalteromonadaceae; genus Pseudoalteromonas; species Pseudoalteromonas sp. c7(2019). The sequence goes on from NZ_WTKS01000012.1 coordinate 157,894, forward strand.
TAAAATACTGATCCACACTTTTCTTAATGATTTAACGCTAAAGGCATAAATAAATACTACGGCATAAATTAAAATGCTGATTGAAACACTAAACAGTACAGCGTCTTGCTTAGCTATTGGCAATACAAAACTTAATAACGCAGTACTTGCAGAGGTAAAGGCATAGCCACCAATTATGGCAATAAAAAAACGTAAAAATACCAAAACTCGATAACTGCTTACGCTTTTTACTATAAGCGCAATTACGTTAACCTTATCGAATGGCGCACTGTGCAAAGGTGCCTGCATAGTTAATTAATCCCTTTATTTAAAGCTGAGGATAAAACAAAGGCGCTATTATATATGTTACAAATACAAAAGATAGCTATTCTCATTTACGGCGACTAACTTTTAGTAAATTATCCTTCTTACTTAACCTGAACCTTGGTTAACAGGTTTTATACGTATTGAATTATGGTGATATTTAAATTTATTTTCTCTAGCGCTGAAAATAGCTGCTCGAGATAGATTTATTATCCAGAGTTCAGATTACTTAGTAAAATACTGATCTGTTATTGTTTAATGATATTGCACAGGCTGTATGTAAAGCTTAAGGTTAATAAACTGAGTAAAAATAAAGAGTGAAATAACGATGAGCGATCACGAAAAACTAAATTACGTTGAGTTTCCTGCATGCGACTTACCCGCAACTAAGGCCTTTTTTAGTCATGTATTTAATTGGCAGTTTACTGACTACGGCCCAGAATACACGGCATTTAGTGGGCAGGGGTTAGATGGTGGGATTTTTCAGGCTCCATTAAAATCACTAACTCAGCATGGGGCAGCATTACTTATTTTTTATAGCGACGACATACACGCAACCTTTAAAAAAGTAGAGACATTTGGCGGAGTAATATTAAAACCTATTTTTGAGTTTCCTGGCGGTTGTCGGTTTCACTTTACAGAACCAAGTGGTAACGAATTTGCGGTATGGGCGAAAGAACACTAGGTACTATAAGGGCTGTAGGGCATTTAGGCTTAAAGATCAGGATTTTACTAACTAATCGCCATTTTAGATAAAATAAACCGATTTTTTACCAACTCATTTATCCTAAATGGCCATTTAGGATAAAAATTAAGCATTTAAGGCCAAATAAACATGAATAGTCACCAATTAATAGACCAAGTTAGTAAATGCGTGATCTGTGATCCTCATTTACCTTTAGGGGCTCGACCTGTAATACAATTTAACCCAAACGCACGTATTTTAATCGCGGGCCAAGCACCGGGTATAAAAGTTCACGAAACAGGCGTGCCGTTTAACGATGCAAGCGGAAACCGCCTACGAGAATGGCTTGGGCTAACAAGGGATGAATTTTACGATGCTAATAATATAGCAATTTTACCTATGGGCTTTTGCTACCCGGGTAGGGGTAAGTCGGGTGATTTACCACCGAGAAAAGAATGTGCCCCAGCATGGCGCGAGCAATTATTGGCTGCACTACCAAATATTGAGCTGACAATAGTATTAGGTAAATACGCGCAGGCGTATCATTTACCGGAGACTAAAAAAATGCCACTTACGGAGTTAGTAAAATCGTGGCGTGAGTATTGGCCAAATTATTTAGTGCTTCCACACCCCAGTCCGCGTAATAATATATGGCTTAAAAAGAATCCATGGTTTGAGCAAGATGTACTTCCAGAACTGGGTAAACGCATTG